>OZ241370.1:2746666-3105000 GCA_965200665.1 Rhodopila sp.
TTATTGCGCCGGCGCCATCCCCGAGAGCAGATCGGACCGATGGCGTGGCAAGATCAAATGCACCGCCAGGGTCGCTACGACGTACGCCCCGGCCCCGACAAAGAACACCAGCGTGTAGTTGTTGTGGGTCGCGTCCAGCACCCGCCCGACCACGGCCGCCGAGAGGCCGCCCAGGATCGAGCTGATGCACCCACCCAGTCCCACCGCGCCGGCTACCGCGCTGTTCGGCATGGTGTCAGAGACCAGTGTAAACAGGTTTGCTGAGAATCCTTGATGCGCCGCCATGGCCAGCCCAATCAGCAGCACCGACACCCAGATGTCGTTGACCATCGGCGCCAGGAACACCGGCAACGTGCAGCACGCACACCCCAGCAACGCCAGCTTTCGGGCGGCGAAAACCCCGAAGCCAAGCTTGATCAGCCGGCCCGACAACCAGCCGCCGCCAATCGAGCCGACATCGGTCATCAGGTAGATCACCACCAGCGGCAAACCCAGTGCCATCAGGTTCACGTGGAACTTCGAAAACAGGAAGCTCGGCACCCAATTGTTGTAGAACCACCACACTGGGTTGGTCAGCACCCCGCCGACGATGTAGGTCCACGTTCCCGGATACCGCAGCAGCAGCGCCCATGGGATGTGCTTCATCGGCACCTCCGGGTCGCTGCGAATATACGCCAGCTCCTCCGTCGACACCCGCGGATGCACCTCGGGCGCCCTGTACATCACCAGCCAGATTACCACCCAGATGAAACCGACCAGTCCGGTGACGTAGAAGGCCGTCTGCCAGCCCCACCTTGCGGTCACGAATGCCGCAATCAGCGGTGCCGCCAGTCCGCCGACATTACTTCCCGAGTTGAATATCCCGGTGGCCAGTGCCCGGTCCCGCACCGGGAACCATGTTGCCACCGATTTGATGCAGGTCGGAAAGTTACCGCCCTCGCCCAGCCCAAGCACGATCCGCGCGATGGTGAAGCCCGTCACGGAGGACACCAGGCCATGCGCCGTGGATGCCGCGCACCATACCATGGCGGCCACTGCCAGCCCGATCCGCACCCCGACCTTGTCAGTGAACGCCCCCATGCTGGCATAACCGGCCGCATAAGCCATGCTGAACGCGAAAACGATGTCGCCAAACTCGGTTTCGCTGAAATGAAGATCCCCCTGGATGGTTGGCTTCAGCACGCCCAGCAGGTTGCGGTCCATGTAGTTGATCGTGGTGATGACAAACAGCAGGCCGATGATCGTCCACCGGTAATGCCCGGCGGGTGCCCGCATGGGCGCCGTTTCCTGTGTTGCCATCCGTTTCCTCCTCAATGCCGGTTTGCTGGCTTGGCGCGTAGGCGCGACCACGATTGTTGCCGACGATCGCCCGGCCCGCAATCGGGCTGCCGGGATTACGCGCACGCTCACTGCTGGAATCACCGCCTCTCAACGTCTCCTGGCGTTGATGCGAACGCAGGGGCCGCGTAAGAACCCATCCAGGCGCAAGCCTATGCAGCAAAACGCAACCCCCCGGCTGCCTGCCCGCGGAGAAAACCATGTCTACGACCACCACCGGAACCGCCTTAGGCGGCGCCGACAGACAACTTGCGGCCGCGATCCTGGCGCGGCTCGACCGGCTGCCGGCGACCCGCCACATCTGGCAGATGGTCACGCTGCTGTCTCTCGGCGGCATGTTTGAATTCTATGACCTGTTCATGACCGGCTACGTTGTGCCCGGCCTGGTCAAGGAAGGTCTGATGACCGGCGTGGCCATCTGGATCTTCTCCGGCCCGAGCCTGTTCGTTGCCGCCACGTTCTTCGGTCTGTTCATCGGCACCTTCGTGTTCGGCTTCGTCGCCGACAAATACGGCCGCCGGGCGATCTTCACCTTCTCCATGCTGGCGTACTGCGCTGCCACCCTGGTGATGGCATTCCAGACTTCCGGCTGGGGCGTTTGTCTGTGGCGCATGATCGCCGGCATCGGCATCGGCGTTGAACTCGTTACCATCGATACCTACGTCGCCGAGCTGGTGCCCAAGCACATTCGTGGCCGGGCCTTTGCCTTTAACCAGTGCGTCCAGTTTGCCGTCGTTCCTGTCGTGGCCTTCCTGTCCTACAAGCTCGTGCCGCTGACCCCGCTGGGCTGGGACGGCTGGCGCTGGGTCGTGGCAATCGGTGCCGTGGGCGCCCTGGCCGTCTGGTTCCTGCGCCGCACCATTCCAGAAAGCCCACGTTGGCTGCTGACCCACGGGCGCACCGCCGAGGCCGACATCATCACCGCCCAGATCGAGGCCAAGGTGCAGGCTGACCTTGGCGGCAAGGCCTTACCGCAACCCGCTGCGCACGACGTGGACGACCTGTCAGCCCGCGGCACCTTCAGCGAGATCTGGCAGCCGCCATACCGCAGCCGCACCCTGATGCTGATGGTGTTCCAGTTCTTCCAGACCTTCGGTTTCTACGGCTTCGCGGCCTGGGTGCCCACCTTGATCGCCAAACAGGTCGGCATCAACCTCTCGGGCAGCCTGCAATACGCGTTCATTGTCGCCATCGCCAACCCGTTCGGCCCGTTGCTCGCCATGACGTTTGCCGACAAGTGTGAGCGCAAATGGCAACTTGTCGGCGCCGCGGTCTGCATCGCCGTGTTCGGTGTGCTGTTCTCCCAGCAGACCACCATGTCGCTGCTGATCCTGTTCGGCGTGCTGATCACGCTGTCGAACAACGTGCTGTCTTATTCCTTTCACAGCTACCAGACTGAGCTGTTCCCCACCCGGGTCCGTGCCCGAGCGGTCGGCTTCACCTACTCCTTCAGCCGGATCAGCACAGTGTTCGCCAGCCTGATCATCGGATTCTTCTTCGACCACTTCAACGGCACCACCGGCGTGTTTGGCTTGATTGCCTTCGCCATGCTGATGGTGGTCCTGTCGATCAGTATCTTTGGCCCCCGCACCAGCAACCTGGAGCTGGAGAAGATCTCCCACTGAGCCTCAGCCTGCGTCCCCGGCCGCTTCATCGAATGAAGCAGCCGGGATCGCTGACCGGTTGTCGTGACAGAGCCTCGCCGAAACCCACTTCGGGCCTGGCCTAACCGACCTTTGTTCCAATCGTTTTTGCAAGGTCGCCGACGCAGCGCAGAGCATCGAGTTCACGGGTATTGAACTTGATGCCCCACTTCTCCTCGGAGGCCATGATGATCTCGATCTGCTTGAAGCTGTCCCAGCCCTTGACGTCCTTGGCGGTCAGCGCCGGACTGAGAACGATGTCGTCCCGCATGAAGATGTCGGCGAAGATCTCGGTCAGGTCACGGTAGATATCGGCTTCCGTCGCCATCTGGTGCTAGCCTTCAACCACGTGGATGAATGTTTCAGCGGGCGTGAACGTAGCCAGTTCAAGCATGTTACGGTTGCCGCCTGCCTCGGTGGTCTCCATAGCGGTAAAGCCCAGGCGGACATAGTGATCCTTTACCATGGCGTTCTTCTTGGTAGGGATGTAGTCGCCGATCACGCGTCGGGCACCTAACCTTATGGCTTCCTGAACAATCAGGTTCAGGGTCGTGGATTCGACCTGGCGGCCAAGGACGCGGCAGCTCATCAGCCAGGTGTCGATGATGAGGTCCCTGTCCGGCAGCACGTGGCCAATGATGATGGCAATGATGCCGTTGTCGCCAAAACGGTCGGTCAGGCGCAGTTGCAGGCCGAAAGCGTCGGGATCGGCCATCACCGCGATAATGTCTTCGTCCGTGTAGCGGCGGGTAGTCAGGTTGAACTGGTTTGATTTGTTGATCAGTTGCACGATGCGCTGCAGGCCGATCTTGTCGAAGCGTTTCCACACCAGCTGCATTTCAAGACTGCGCAGATAGGAGGGCAAATCGGCGACCGCGACCTTGAGGGCATCACGCGCCTTGTTGCCCTGGTACTGGCGAGTACGCTCGCGGTCCTCATCGGTGATCGCCAAGCCTTCAAAAAATCCGCCGTCGGCCAACGCGACAGGGTAACCGGTGGGATCATCCGCCACTTCGGGCACGGCGACCATCGGCAGTTCCTGGCGCACCAGGTTCCGCTCGAACGGGTTGTCATCGATGAAGCAGAGCGAGTCGAGGCCGATGTTCAGTTCCTGGGCGATGGCGCGAATGTTGTCGGCCTTGTTCCCCCAGTTGGCGACGAAGCTCGCGATATCGCCGCGTTTCAGCACCATGTCGGGATGTTTCTCGAAAGGTTCGAGCGCGTTGGCTTCGTCGTTCTTGGAGCAGACGGCAAGGATCACGCCACGGCGGCCAAGTTCACGGACATAGTCCTGGAAGGCGGTGTAGGCCTCGCCGAGTGGGGACCCCTGGCCGAGGGTGATGCCGTCCACGCCATCGTCACCGATGACGCCGCCCCACAGGGTGTTGTCGAGGTCGAGTACCAGGCACTTGAACGAACGCCCTTGTTTCGCGGCGAGCCACCGCCCAACCAGGTCGCCATACATCGGCGCAGCAGTGGGCGAGACCTCCTGCTTGGACCGGTGCCACAGGGCAGCATCATACCATTTATCGATGCCGTCGCGGACGGCGCGGGTGTCGATGGCCAGGATGTCGACGCCTTCTGCGTCCGCCTTGATGCGAATCGCTTCGTTCACGCGGGTGGTGAAGTGGGCGCGGGAGCCGGGCAGGCGATGTTCATTGTTGCCAATAAGGGGAAAATGCAGCGGCAGGGCCGCCTGTTGGATGATCGGGCAGCGGAAGGCGTCGCGTGCCAGGCGCCAGAGTTCGCCGATATGCTCTTGCAACTCCGACATTGCGGCGGCGGCTGCCGCGTGATCCATGCTGGCGTTGACGCTGGCGGTCAGGTGGTGAGCGTCAAGCGCGATGAGGATCGCCGTGGGTCTGAACGCGTGCAGGGATGAGCCGGGATCGGTCAGCTCCTGCAGGTATTGGCCGTAGTCGTTTTCGTAAGTGTCGATCCAGATGCCGCGCCGCAGTCCCGCAACGCGGATTGCGGGCAGCAGATGAGCCAGGGTGGAGGATCCCAAAACGGCCAGCCGCACCCTTTGGGTGGCTAATGTCGCGGGGCCGTCGGGCAGGATACGCCGGACGGTCTCGTCCAGCGCGTTGGTGAGCACGAAGTTCAGCCGAACATTCGCAAGTTCGATCGCGTTGTCCCATGCAGTTGCCGGGCTGGCGGGCAGCCCCTTCAGGCGCTCACGCCAATTGGGGATGGTCGGCAGCCAGTGAAGGTCAGTCATGAAAGCATGCTTATACCTCGTGGCAGTGGGGTATCATTCCGGGCGTGGCAGGTTCAACGGAAAATCCCGGCTGACAGAGCTGAGACCCGATCCAAGGCTGTCGCCGTCTGGTTGTGGCTCAAGGCTGTCCAGCCGCGGGTAGCGCGTCGGCAAACTTTACAAGTGGCCATCACAATCACGAGAGGTCGCTCCTAACCATATGATAGAAATGGCTTAATACCGTGGCATGGTGCTTGCTTTTTTCTGCCCGTCATCGCGCATAATTGAAGGGCCATACTATGAAGCTTCCCGCTTTGGTCGTTGGTTTGCTAGCTGCTTTCTCCGTGGTTCCCGCCAACGCGACTGTCGTTTTCAGCACGCTTCATACGCCTGCGACGGCGAATTCAACACGCCTGGTATTGCCAAACAGCGGAACATCCGGCTCCGTGCCACGTGGCGGGCCGATCGGTGAGTCGTTCTATGTTCCCGTGGCCACAGCCATCAGCAGCGTCTCGCTGCAGTTGACCGCCAACACCCCAACCGATGGCGCGTCGGTTCTTATCTATGTCGTTCCGAACGTCGGGGGATCGGCAGGGGTCGCGGGCTTGCCGAAATTCACCGGCACCGGTTTGTCACTTTCTCTGACCAACGCGGTGCAGATCGGGTCCATACTGGATTCGGCGTTGCCTAACACCGCGGCCGGAGCGCTGTTCACGTTCAACACGTACCAGCCGGTTGCGGCCGGCGAGTATTGGCTGGTTGCGGGCAATACTCTGGGAACGGGCGGCGTCGCCGGGACTGCAAAGTGGGTGTTCGATACTACGTCCTATACAAATGGCATCGGTACGGCCGGCCAGGATGTTTTCTGGCAGGCGGGGGCCACCGGCAGCCCATGCGCCGGAGCGCCCTGTACGTTCTCCGACACGCATGTATCCAGCATCGCCGCGGATCCTGGCACCAATAACCTTTACATCGCCGCCGTCACCGTACCGGAACCGTTTAGTATCGCATTGCTGGCTGCAGGCCTCACAGGCCTTGGTATCGTTCGGCGACGCGGTCATCGCGGCTGACAGCGGTTGCAATTGAGTAGGCTCAATTGCTGAGCCGTCTGCTGCCGGCGCTTCCGATCGGTAGGCATTATTCCTGTCTGGTGCCCAAAGTGATGAGCGGCAAAACCGATGATGCCGCCGGCACGCAGCGCCGGTAAACGGCTCGCCGTCCGAATCAGCCACATGGATGCTCCCCAACACTGGCCGGAATAACTTGATTCGTGCCAAATCGAAACTGTAAGAGATCAGCGGTGACTGAAAACCACAGTTTATTGGGTGCGCTTTCATGAGTTGGGTTGGTAACGACCGAGCCGCCGCGTGGCGCCCATGATACCGCCGGCGGGTGCGATGCTTCTCGCGACGGTGTGCAACGCATTGCCAAACGCCGTGCCCTACGCGCTGTGGCTGGCGCAAGGCCACGATCAGTATTTCGTCGATCTTTCTGACGTGTTGGGTGAGGCGGGTGACTGCGGATTGACCGACCTCGTCTGTCATGGCGACAGGATCTACGTCGCGGTGCAATCAACCGCGGCAGCACGGATCTTGATCCTCGATCATTCGCTTACCCCGGTCGGCGTCATCTCAAATCCGGCTTTCCAGGATATTCACTCGCTCCATATCGATGGCGATTCCCTGATCGTTTGTTCAACCGGCTTGCGGTCTGTCCTTCGTGTCAGTCTGATCGATCATGGTGTCGCCAGGCTGTGCGACTTCGACGACAGCGTGCATTTAAACTCCGCCTGCTTTCATAACGATGCACTTTTTGTCTGTTGCCATCATTTGTCGAAAGTAAGGCCTGACGTGGTTGGCGGCGGTGTCATCGACGCTGACCTGACTCAGGTGGTGATTGCAGGTCTTGGCCAGCCGCATTCGCTTATCAGGGAAGCGGATGGATTCCTGATATTGGACAGTAATGCGTACCGTGTCGTCCGGTTTGACAGGAACGGGATCAGGCAGCAGGCTGTATTATCAGGATTTCTCCGAGGTGCCGCTGCGTGGAACGAATCACTTTTCGTAGCAAGAAGCGTGCGCCGGCTTAATTCCCGCAAATTCCCGGTCGCCAATGCCCATCAGGACTTCTGGGACATGGCGCCGGAAAAGGTGTGCATCTATGAATTGGATGCCGAATCCCTAACCGTCAAAAGAGAACATTACCCGACGCTGGCCGGGTTCGAGATTTACGACCTGCTGGTGCTTGACGAAGCGCGTATTGTTCGTCCCGCACTTGATCGCTTGATCGTTCCGGACATTCACGCGGTGGCGCGTGTCTATTATGAAGCCGCCAGGTTACTGCATGCAAAGATCGATGAGAGCCGCAGAACCGATCTGCGCGTGCCGGCCTAGGAACCCATAAGCACCAGCCAGACCCGTTCGGTCGCCGCCGAACGCCAGGAGGCGCCGGCTACTTTCAGGCCCCGGTCGACGCGCACGCCAGGCCACCGCGCCAGATCACGCTCGATCTGGATGCCACGGATGATCCGTTGCACGGTCACCAGGAGGGCCGCTTCTTCCATGGCTATTACGACACCTACTGCTATTTGCCGCACGTGTTCTGCGGACGGCATCTGCTGGCCGCGAAGGCGCGTCATCGGCGAGATAGTGCGGTTCGTGGTACACGATGTCGGACTCGCGCGGTGCAAACAGTCGCTGCGGCAGAACGGGCGGGAGCATCAGATCGCTATAGGTTGCAAACAGCATGGCATGAAGTCGTTGCAGATCCGCCGAAGTATCCGATAGGCGCAGCGTCGCCGCGTTGTCGTCAATTGCCGAATACAGTCCGCTGAGATCGAAGCCGCTCTTGGCGGCGATAAACCAGTTGCGCAACGAAACCTTGCGCTTCCGAAAACTGGCGTAAAGGTTTTCCAGTGCCCGCAGCGGCGCGTCATCGGCGAGATAGTGCGGTTCGTGGTACACGATGTCGGACTCGCGCGGTGCAAACAGTCGCTGCGGCAGAACGGGCGGGAGCATCAGATCGCTATAGGTTGCAAACAGCATGGCATGAAGTCGTTGCAGATCCGCCGAAGTATCCGATAGGCGCAGCGTCGCCGCGTTGTCGTCAATTGCCGAATACAGTCCGCTGAGATCGAAGCCGCTCTTGGCGGCGATAAACCAGTTGCGCAACGTGGCATCATTTGGGAACCCGTTGCGCTTATGGATGGCATTCAGTGCTCTGACTACCTCGACTTCGCGAGTCGGAAAGGACTGATTGGGCCGATCTTCCGCCAGGTAAGGATCGTCCAGCAACTGTCGTTGTTGGGGCAGAAAGCAGTCGAAGAAATGCTTGGCCAGATCGACCCTCTCGTCGGAAATATTGCTGTAAGACAGCAGCTTTATTGATTGCCGACCGAATATTTTCGCGTAGATGTCAAGCCTTCTGGCAAAGTTCATTGCCGGTGAGGCAAAGGGATCCCCGGCTTCGTCATGCAGGAACTCAGGCAGCGTTGTATCGGCGCCGTGCTTGACTTTCTCCTGCCACAGTGAAGGCAGCAGCTCGGACCAGCGCCGGCAGTAGAAGATAATCGTCACAGAATTGTCGCCGACCAGCGCTTTCAGCAGATCGATGGCAGACGGTTCCAGAAGGTTGAGGCCCTCCCCTGAGATCAGGACATAGTCCGGCCGGTCCCGTTCGATCGCGGCGAACTGGACGGTCAGTTGCGCCAGCTGACCATCACGCAAGCCGACCATCAGCCCGCGGTGACTTGGATCGGTCTGGCTGGCGTTCCACATGGTTGGGTATGCAACCCCCGCCTGGCGCAGCCGCCCGCGCGCCGCGTCAAACCGAAGCTGCAGATAAGTGGTCGCTGTCTTGTGCGGGCCGACGTGGATCAGATACTTGGGCATGGTCTGAGATCTGCGGAATCGGGATGTGCGGCATCTTGTTCGCCATCCTCCAGGCGGGCATTGAGCTCCGCGCCCAATAGCACGGCGTAGGCCGAGATATAGAACCACAGCATCACGCCGACCGCAGCGCCGAGCGAGCCGTAGGTCGCGCCGAAGGTGCCGATGCGGGAGATGTAGAGCGACAGCAGTTCCGAGGCGATCAGCCATAGCGCCGTGGCAAGCCCGGCGCCGGGTTTGATCCGCGGCCGTGGGGGCGGCGTGCGGGACGGGCCGAACCGGTACAGCAATGCGATGCCGACCCAGAAGAAGCCGATCAGCATGGCAAGGCCGGCGGCATGGATCAAACCGCCGCCATGGCGCTCAAGACCCAGGAAGTCGATGGCCGGCGGCAGCAGCAGCAGGACGCTGATCGCCAGGATGGCACACAGCACGGCCACCAGGGTCATCGCCAGGCCGATCGCTTGAAAGCGCAGGAACGGCCGCTGTTCGGTGACGTCATAGGCAACGTTCACCGCCGACAGCACGGATTTGCTGCCAGTCGCGCTGCTCCAGAAGGTCAGCAGGAAACTGATCAGCAGCTTTACGCTCAGGGTGCCGCTGCCTTGAGCGATCAACTGGTGGACTCGATCGTCGATCAGGCTGAAGGCCGGCGAGGGCAGCAGGCCGGACAGAACGGCGAGCTGTCGTTCGGCGGTAACCGGATCAAGCATCATTCCACCCACGGAGATCAGCATGCTGATCGCTGGGAACAGCGCCAGGGTGGCATAGAAGGCGCAGCCAGCGGCGGCGAGTGACATGCGGTCCGTGGCGCTGTCGCGAAGGGTGACGCTCAGCAGGACGTACCATGACCGCAACATGGCCAGCGGCGACGAGCGTGTGGTCATGAACCCTCGTTTAGCAAAGCGTTACAGTGGTGTAGCGAAGTCCGGCGGTTTTTTGACTCATTACACGGATTTCCTATTGCAAGGGGGGGGAGGGGGTCTTAGATGGCCCCTACGCAGCAACGCACGTGCCTCTGGCCCTCTGTGGTTACGCAACGACGTCAAGCGTTCTGGCAATCGTTTGGTCGCTGGTTCGTTCGACCGTTTCGTCAACTACGCTCATCGCCTTGAAAGCTGAGCGTCTAACATGGGAGGCCCGGCGCGATGAATCCGAAAATCGCCCGATTCCTTGCGCAGCATCAACCGGCAACGCCGTGTCTGGTGTTGGACGTGGACCGCGTGGAAGCCAACTTCCGCGCATTGAAGGAAGCGTTGCCACTGGCGCGCATCTATTATGCCGTGAAAGCCAATCCGGCGCAGCAGGTGCTGGAACGGCTGGTTCGGCTGGCCAGTCACTTTGATGCCGCAAGCATCGAAGAGGTGACAGCCTGCCTGGACGCCGGCGCTCGGCCCGAAGCAATCAGTTTCGGCAACACCATCAAGAAGGTGTCGGCGATTCGGCGCGCCTATGAAGCGGGCGTGACCATGTTCGCGTTCGATTCGCGGGAGGAGCTGGAAAAGCTGGCCGCGCATGCCCCCGGCGCGCGGGTCTATTGCCGGATCCTGGTGGAGAACGAGGGCGCTGACTGGCCGCTTTCGCGCAAGTTTGGCACCACCATCGAAAGCGCCCGTGAATTGATGCTGGAGGCCGGTGAGCTTGGGCTGGACCCGTACGGGCTGTCCTTCCATGTCGGCAGCCAGCAAACCACCACGCGTGCCTATGAAGTTGCGATCGGCCGGGTGGCGATGCTGTTCACCAACCTGACCGAGGCCGGAGTCAATCTGCGGATGCTGAACCTCGGCGGCGGTTTTCCGACCCGCTATCGTGAGGACGTGCCCGAGATCGACCAGTTCGGCCACGCGATCATGGGGGCGATGACCGAGCATTTCGGCAACGCGCTGCCGGAGATGCTGATCGAGCCGGGCCGGTTCATCGTTGGTGACGCCGGTCTGGTGTCGGCCGAGGTCGTGCTGGTCAGCAGGCGCGACCGCCACGATCCGGTGCGCTGGGTGTATCTGGACATTGGGCGCTTTGGTGGGCTGGCCGAGACGGAGGGCGAGTCGATCAAGTACCGGATAACGACGCCGCATGATGGGGAGGCGATGGGTCCTGTGGCGATTGCGGGTCCTACCTGTGATGGCGCCGACATCATGTATGAAAAGGCGAACTACCGGTTGCCGCTGTCGCTGACCTGTGGCGACCGTGTCGAATTGTTGTCGACCGGAGCCTATGTTACGACATACGCCAGCACGAAGTTCAACGGGTTCGCGCCGCTGGCGGAGTATTACCTGTAGCGACCTGTGCGGCGGGCGTCATGATACGCCCGCCGTCCTGCAACTAACGTTTTGGAACTACCGGATCAACCCGGTCAACGGGCTCGACGGATCAGCGCCCATGCGCCGTGGCATCCGCCCGGCTCTGAACGCCAGCCGCCCAGCCTCAATGGCTGCCTTCATCGCCTTGGCCATCAGGATCGGATCCTTGGCATGGGCGATGGCCGAGTTCAGCAGCACCGCGTCGCAACCAAGCTCCATGGCGATCGCGGCGTCCGAGGCCGTGCCGACACCGGCGTCGACCAGGAATGGCACGGTGATGTGCTCCATCATCATGCTGATCATGGCCGGGTTCTGGATACCAAGGCCGGACCCGATCGGCGCCCCCAGCGGCATGATCGCGACGCAGCCCATCTCCTGCAGGCGCTTCGCGGCGAGGGGATCATCGGCGCAGTAGACCATGACCTCAAACCCGTCCTTGATCAGGGCTTCGGCCGCCTCGAACGTGCCCTGCATATCCGGGTACAGCAGCGGCGGCGGCCCCAGCACCTCCAGCTTCACCAGGTTCCAGCCGCCCGCCTCACGCGCCAGGCGCAGGGTGCGGACCGCATCCTTGGCGGTGAAGCAGCCGGCGGTGTTCGGCAGGTAGGTGTATTTCTTCGGGTCGACGTAGTCCTGCAGCATCGGGGCGCCGGCATCGGACAGATTGACGCGGCGGACAGCGACGGTGACGATTTCGGCCCCGCTGGCCTCGATCGCACGCCCGGTTTCCTCCAGATCCTTGTAGCGACCGGTGCCAACGATCAGGCGTGACGTGAAGGTGCGTCCTGCAACCGTCCAGGTGTCCTGTGTCGCCTGCCCCTCTGTTGCGATTGATCCGTCCATGTTCAGCCTCCACCGATGAAATGCACGATCTCCAGGGAATCACCGCTTGCCAGCCACGTTTCCGCATAGCGCGAGCGCGGGACGATCTCCTCGTTCCGTTCCACAGCAACCTTCTTGGTGTCGAGACCGATCTGGACCAACAGGGCCGAGACCGACAAGGGGCCGTCGGCCGGTCCTTGGAACATCCGGCTTTCGCCGTTCAGGGTCAGGGTTACGGAACTGTGCATACCTGCCAGTATGGTGTGGCGAGGGCTTGGCGGCAATGTTGGCAGGGGCAAAGCTGCCCCTACCGTAGCGTTGCCCCCGTCGACTTTGCGACCGCGGCAACGACTTTCTGGCAGGCCGCCTCGATCTCCGCATCGGTCAAGGTGCGCTCGCGGGGCTGGAAGGTGACCTCCACACCCAGGGATTTCTTGCCCTCGGACATGCGGTCGCCCTCGTAGAGGTCGAACAGCGCGACGCCGGTAATCAAGGTTCGATCGGCACCTTTGGCGGCGCGCAGGACCGCGTCGGCGGGAACGCCGCTGTCGACAATGAAGGCGAAATCACGCCGCACCGGCTGGAAGGCCGGCAAGTCGGGGGCGGCCTTTCTGCGCCGCTTGGGTTCGGCAACCGAGTCGAGGTTCAATTCAAACGCCACCATCGGGCTGGGCAGGCCGAGCGCGGCCAGCAGGCGCGGATGAACCTCACCAAACCACCCCATGACGGTCTTGGGGCCCTGGCGCACCAGGCCGGAGCGGCCGGGATGCAGGAACCCTGGCGCATCGGTGCTGATCTGCAGCGCCTCCAGCGGCACGCCGACCGCGGTCAGCAGTGCCCAGAGATCACCCTTGGCGTCCATGACATCGACAGGGCGCTGCGCGGCCAGCCAGCTTCGCGGTGTCTGTCCGGCACGCAGGCCGGCGGCGGCAAGTTTCTGCCCGTCGGGCGCGTCAACCGCGAAGGCCGGTCCAATCTCGAACAGAGCCACGTCGCCATAGCCACGCGCGGCATTGCGCTTTGCCGCCAGCGCCAGGGTCGCCAACGGCGTGGGGCGCAACTGGTCGAGGTCGGCGGCAATCGGGTTGCTCAGGCGCATCGCACCAGGCGTGTCGCCGAAACGGGCAGCGTCGCTGCTGGCCATGAAGCTGAAGGTGACGCACTCCATCAGCCCAGCGGCGGCCAAGGTGCGACGGGTGACCGCACTCCGTTGCTGGCGCGGCGTCAGTGTGGCCTGGGGCACCGGGCCTTCGCGTGGCAGGGACACGGGGGGCACGGCGTCGAGGCCACGCAGGCGCAAGACTTCCTCAATCAAATCATTCTCGGCTTCGATGGCGATGCAGCCTTCCGCGGCTTTGGCAGCCTTGGCCGGGTCCAGGGCAGGGGACTGGTCAAGCAGGATCGGCGCGGCGACATCGTTGCGCCATGATGGCACCGAGACGGTGACCTGCTCCGCGTCACGCTGGCGCGTTGTAAAGCCCAGCCGCTCCAGCGAGGCTACAGCCTCTTCAGGCGAAATGTCGGAACCGCCAAAGCTGCCGATGCGGGCAAAGCGCATGGTTGCGTCGCGCTGCCAGGCAGGTTCGGCACCGGCAGTGGCGACAGTGCCCGGCTCACCGCCACATAGCTCCATGATCAGGGCCGTGGCTGCTTGGATGGCATCAGGCATCAGGGCGGGATCCAGGCCACGCTCGAAGCGCTGGCGAGCGTCGGATACGATCTGGTGGCGGCGCCCGGTCAGGGCGATGCGGATCGGGTCGAACAAGGCGCATTCGATGAACACGCTGGTGGTGGTTTCGTCGCAGCCGGTGGCCTCGCCGCCAATGACGCCGGCGATCGACTGGACGCCAGCCCCGTCACAGATCGCGCAGTCCTCCGGATCGAGGACGTAGTCCTTGCCGTTCAGGGCGCGCATCGTCTCGCCGGCGCCGCGGCGTAGCGTCAGCGTGTCGCCGGTAAGTTTGGCGACATCGAAGACATGCAGCGGACGGCCGAGGTCAAAGGTGAAGAAGTTGGTGACGTCAACCAGGACGTTGATTGGCCGCAACCCGATAAAGGTGAGCCGGTCCTGCAGCCATTTCGGACTGGGGGAGTTTTTCACGCCGCGGATGGTGCGGCCGATGATCCACGGGCACGCCTTGGGGAAATCGATTTCCCAGCGCGTGCCGCCGTCGAACGCAGGCGGGATGGTGGCCGGGGCGAATGGCTTCAGCGTGCCCACGCCGGCGGCGGCAAGGTCGCGGGCGACGCCGCGGACAGAGAAACAGTCGCCGCGGTTGGGGGTGACGCCGATTTCGATCACCGGGTCGTCCAGGCCGGCATATTCCGGATAGGGCATCCCAACAGGGGCGTCGGCAGGCAGTTCGATGATGCCGGCGTGGTCGTCGCCGAGGCCCATTTCGCGCACGGAGAGCAGCATTCCGGCGCTCTGCACGCCGCGGATCTCGCCGATCTTCAGCGTGATCCCGGTGCCGGGGATGAACGCGCCAGGCGCGGCGAAGACCGCCTTCATGCCGGTATGGGCATTTGGGGCGCCGCAAACGACCGAGACGATGCCGTCGCCGGTGTCGACCTTGCAGGCGCGCAGGCGGTCGGCGTTGGGATGCTGGACCGCCTCGATTACATGGGCGACACGGAATGACGCCAGTGCAGCGCCGCGGTTCTCAACACCTTCCAGTTCCAGACCGATCTGCGTCAGTGTGTCGGTGATCTGGTCCAGCGTGGTATCGGTCTGAAGATGGGTCTTCAGCCAGGAGAGGGTGAATTTCATGGCCTAGACGCCCTCGTGCAGCATGGTGGGTGCCAGCGGATTGAAGCCGTAGTGGCGCAGCCAGCGCAGATCGGATTCGTAGAACGGCCGCAGATCCGCCATGCCGTGCTTCAGCATCGTGATGCGCTCGACGCCCATGCCCCAGGCGAAGCCCTGCCACTCGCGGGGATCGATACCGCAATTGGCGAGCACACGGGGATGCACCATGCCGCTGCCCAGGATTTCCAGCCAGTCGCCGCCGCGCCCGAGTTCGCCGGTACGGCGGTTCCAGCCGATATCGACCTCCATGGAGGGTTCGGTGAACGGGAAATACGAAGACCGGAAGCGGACCGGCAGGTCGGAGATTGTGAAGAAGGTGCGCAGGAAATCGATCAGGCAGCCCTTCAGGTGGCCCAGGGTCATGGCTCTGTCGATCACCAGGCCCTCGCATTGATGAAACATCGGCGAGTGGGTGGCATCGTGGTCGGCTCTGTAGGTGCGGCCGGTAACGATGACGCGGATCGGCGGCTCCTGCGACAGCATGGTGCGGATCTGGCCCGGCGACGTGTGGGTCCGCAACACGGACGGCGCGTTGCTGCCGGCACGTGGCGGCAGATAGAACGTGTCGTGGTCGGCGCGCGCCGGGTGATGCGCGGGGATGTTCAGCGCACCGAAATTGTACCAGTCGGATTCGACGTCCGGACCATCGACGACGGAGCAGCCCATGGCGCCGAAGATCGCGGCGATCTCCTCCATCGTGCGGGCGATCGGATGGATCAGGCCGGTGTCGCGCGGGCGCGGCGGCAGCGTGGAATCGATTAGCTCCGACAGCAGACGCGCATCCAGGGCAGCGTCCTCGAGCTGGGTCTTGCGCGTTTCGATCGCGGCGGTCAGGGCGTCTTTGAGCCGGTTCAGCGCAGCACCGCGATCCTTCCGCTGCTCTGGCGGCGTCTTGCCGAGGTCACGCAGCATACCGGTTAGGCTGCCGTTGCGCCCGAGCACGGCGATGCGGACGGCGTCCCAGGCGCGCAGGTCGGGCGCGGTGGCAAGCGCCGCGTCGGTCGAGGTCTTCAGGGCTTCAAGGTCGTCGTTCATGAATGAGTCCCGTACACGCAAAGGGCCGCCCTGTTCAGGCGGCCCCTTATCGTTCATCGCGCTCCGCTGCGGACGGCGCTTTGTTTGAACCTGTGCTTCAGACCAACGGCAATTCCGCCTTCGGTCATCGCACGTTAGGCCAGGGCGGCCTGAACCTTCTGCACAATGGCCGCGAACGAAGCCGGATCGTCGTAGGCGATTGCGGCCAGCACCTTGCGGTCCATCTCGATCCCGGCCTTCTTCAGGCCATCGATAAATCGGCTGTAGGTCAGCCCATGTTCACGCACTGCGGCGTTGATCCGCTGAATCCACAGGCCGCGGAATTCGCGCTTTTTGACGCGGCGATCGCGATAAGCGTACTGAAGCGACTTCTCCAGCCGCTCGCGAGCGATGCGATAATTGGTGGACGACCGTCCAACGAAGCCCTTGGACTGCTCCAGGACCTTCTTGTGGCGGGCGTGAGTGGTTGTGCCCCGTTTGACGCGTGCCATGCTGGGTGCCCTTCCTTAACCGATACCGTAGGGGGCCCACTGCTTGACGGTCAGCCCGTCCGCATGGGTCAGCGTCTGGCTGCCGCGATTGGACCGCTTCATCTTCTGCGAGCGGTTGATCAGGCCGTGGCGCTTGTTGCCGGGGCCAGCCAGAACCTTGCCGGTCGCGGTAATCTTGAACCGCTTCTTGACCGACGACTTGGTCTTCATCTTGGGCATTTTGGTCTCCTTCTGGTTCGCGCTTGCCCACCCGGATCGGCCCACGCTAATCCGGTGAAACGGCAAGCAGTCGCGGCCGGGCATGCCCATCCAGGCCCGGACTCGCTGACAGGGGCGGGGATATAGCGGCGGCGGCGCGGACAGGCAAGCGATGAAAGCGAGTGGGCGAGTGGCCGATGGCAACCAGGCGGCGGCGTGGCGGATTCGGGCCGGCCGGGATTCCGACGGCGCGGCGCTGATCGCGCTGATCTGGGCGTGCTGGTCGGCCTATCCCGGCGTGCGCATGGATGTCGATGCGGAGATGCCGGAACTGCACGCGCTGGCAACCTACTACGGCGCGCGGGGCGGCGCGCTTTGGGTCGCCGAAAGTGCGGGCGTGCTATCGGGGATGATCGCGGTACGGCCGCTGGAGGGGCGGTGTTGGGAAATCTGCCGGGTCTATGTCGATCCAACGCTGCACGGGGCAGGGCTGGGGCATGCGCTGCTCGATCGGGCAGAGCGACATGCCATCGCGGCCGGTGCCGATCGTCTGGTGCTGTGGAGCGACACGCGGTTCGACCGCGCACATCGGTTTTACGAGAAGCGATCCTTCGTCCGGCACGCGCCGGTGCGGGTGCTCGACGACATCTCCAACTCGCTGGAATATGGATATGCCAAGCCGGTCGACGGGATTGAGGTGTTGGACATTGCAGCGGCCGGGTCCGCGGTTGGACGGCTGGCGACGATCCTGATGGATGGTGTCGGCGCCGGTGATTCGGTTGGCTTCCTGATGCCGCTGGAGGCCGGCAAGGCGCGGGCGTTCTGGCTGCGTGCCGCGTCCGACGTCGGTGTTGGCAGGTGCATTCTGCTCGGGACCTGGCGCCAGGCCGTGCTGGTTGGCGTCGGCCTGCTGGACCTGGCGATGCCGGAAACTCAGGGGCATCGGGCCGCGGTGCGAATGCTGCTGATCCAGCCGGAGGCGCGGCGGACCGGGCTCGGGCGGCAAACGATGCGCCGAATGGAGGCGGTTGCGCGGGATGGCGGACGGTCGCTGCTGACGCTGGAAACGCCAGTCGGGAGTGCGGGCGAGCTGCTGTGCCGCGGCGAAGGCTGGCAGGAGGCGGGACGCATTCCGGGTTTCCTGCAGACTGCCGAGAGTGCGCGCACGGTGGTGTTCTGGTGGAAGCGTCTCGGCGCCTGACAGTCGGTGTTCCGGGGATCGGGGGCTGGTGTCGCGCTTGATGGTCCCGGTTAGGAACGTCGTGGCTGTGACCGGACTGAGCCTACCGCGCCGTCGCGTTGGCTACCAAACTTCGCAGCGAGCGAAAAAGAGCCTGTCTCGCTGGCTGGACGGCGTCCAGGTGAAAGTCAATGTGGTGGTTGGTGCCTCTGGATTCGGGTATATATCGACGATCGATGAGCCCTGATTTTTCATCTATGAAAATGTCGAAGTCGTTGAAAAATTGCACATCAAGCGCATGACATTCCTTCTCGCAGACCGTGTTGAATAATTTGTGGAGCACCGTGCGCTGATGGAGGCTGCCATACTCCAGGGACGCCAGTTGCCGCTTCAGCAGATCGGCCTCCGCCTGTTCTTCAAGGAAAGCGATGTGGCCGTTCGAATATCCAGTGACGATATGTTCGTTCAGCAGGGCGGGTGGAAACACCGAGCATACGAAGATCGGCAGCTTGTCACCAACCAGCTCCTTGACCTTGCGTAGGAAAGAAAAATATGTAGATACAGTTTGAGCGACAAAATCGCTGGATTGTCGCATGTCGAAGTACTTGTTCTGATGCTTGATTCGCGAGAAATTGTGGACAAACTCGATATCCACCTGCCCGAACTTGAACAATATGAATTTTATGCTTTTGTTCGCCTGGAATCGATCAGACCCAAGGTAGGCCAGTATCCAGTTCCCGTATCCTGATTTGGAAGATGGATTGGACAGCCCACGAGCCGAACCGCCTGAACAGAAGCCATGGAGAGGAAACAGTCCAAGAGAGGCAATGAACTCGGAGTGCATATAGAATGCCGAATGGCTGTCGCCAATGATAAGCGCGCACTCAAGGCCAGATTCCGTTCCTGCGGGCGCCTGGGGAAAACTCAGGTCCTGGCAGGCCAAGGCTTGCGCAGACTGGAAAATCGTCTCCAGCGAGCTGTTACTGTCCCTCATCCTCATAAAGTATGAACAACCTGTTCCGGAGTATGCGTTACAAAATAGGGGTATCGCATGTATTCAACCGTGCCATTGTAACTTAGAAGATCCATCGGCTGATGTTGCTGTTGCTTCAGTTCGACTTCGTCAAATAGCATGAACTGCTCAAAGGTGTAAAGCTGTGTACGTTTGCCGATATAATGGAACACGACGCTTCGGCGGCTCAAGGCTGGATTGATACGGGGCGAACCGCCGTGGGCAAGCAATGAATGCCAAATCACGACGTCGCCTGCCTTAAGTGAAATCAGGCGTCGCTCAGTCTGCTTGGTGCGCTCGAGGCTTTTGAAATCTTCGGTCCAGGCCGCGCCCAATTCGTTTGCGATCGCTCCACGGCGGTCGGCCGGAAAGTTTGGATCTCGCGCGAGCCTGCGTTTTTCGGCTATGTCCGGACGAGTGGAGGCTACATGCTCACCGCGGTAAAATGGCCACGTATGGCTTGTGGGCACATAGAACAGCGGGCCAGCGTCCAGGTGGACATCCTCAAGTGCCACCCAGCATCCTGCCATCGAATAGCTGGGCTCCGGCCAAAAGAAAATGGCGTCGACGTGAGCTTCCTGTTGCGTGCCACGCTCGAAGTTGAGTGATGCAAAGACTACGGGATCATCGTTAAACGCCCATTTCAGAAACGTAATAACTATCGGGTCGGCCGCCATCCTGAGAA
Source organism: Rhodopila sp. (assembly GCA_965200665.1). GTDB lineage: Bacteria > Pseudomonadota > Alphaproteobacteria > Acetobacterales > Acetobacteraceae > Rhodopila. The sequence goes on from OZ241370.1 coordinate 2,766,267, forward strand.
GGTCCGGCTCTTTCTGATGCAGTTGGCCAATCCGATCGCCGTAACCGTATTCGTCCTTCCCGTCGTTGATCTTGTTCCGGACCTCGGTCACGATCTTGGTATAACGGTCGATTTCGCCCAGCGAATAGACGTTTCTCAGAATCAGAAATCCGTTATTGATCCAGTGGTTCTTATCGTCTTCCGAAACTGTCCTGTTGCCAAGCCACTGCGCGCTCATGGGACCAATCGGATGGGCCGGCGGAAGGTGCGGGTCGGGGCAAGCCACATCAGCTTGTTCCTGAAAATCCATGTTCTCCTCCCTTGCAACGATCCCGCATTGCCATATTGCTTCTGCCGCTGTCAATGAGCATTAAAGTTCGTTGCGAATAACGGATGCATTGCTTCCATGCATTCAAGACGTGTTCAATCATTTGGCTGCCGCCGGGCATGACAAAGCAAGAAGTCTTCGGATTTGCCAAAGGATAGGTTACAATTGCCATCGCTGATGCGCCGCTTAAGCCAGGTGCGGCCTCGTCTTATCAAATCGGCTCAGTGCCCATCTGGCGAATCAATGACGTCTTCAACAGGCTCCGTCAGGCCGCATGAACCTCTTGATCAGAAACGACAAGGTTCGCCATCTGAATTGACAGCGACTGCATTAGGGCGCTGCCTGGAACGTTGCTGCGTCGGCCGGTGCCGTATGAATGAGGTTCAAAGTGCTTTTCAGCAAATCCTGGCACCGCGGCGGGGTTTTTTGATAAAACCCCGCGGTGGCTGTCCAGGCGTGTCAAGTCAGACGAACCCGCTCGCGCCCTCTGCCGGTCGCAAGGATCGACCACAGATCCGCCTGCGTCGCGCCAACAGCCGCGATGATGTTGGCAGGGGCTATTGCGCTCCGGGCGGTTGGTCGAGCGGCGTTTGTTCGACCGGTGCCGGCGACGCGATGTCGCTGGTCAACCAGGGCTTCAGGCTTTTGCGGATCTGATATTCGAACTCGACGTTCATGTCCGACATCATGGCCTTGGTCATCTCGTACAGCACCGCCCTGATATTACGAACTCCGCCGGTGTGGCGGGACTCTACGCGCGCTTCGGCGAAGCCCAGCTGGGTGCCATTATCGTCCAAAATCGTCAGCGACACGACGAACGAAGCGCTCACCTCGTCATTGTTTCGTCTCATCGAACCATCAAGGATAGCAAACACCGCCTTGTTCGACGTGCCAAAGGCCTGCAGGCGGTCGTTGGCCATTGCCTTCAGGACCGTAAGCGGCGGTGCCGGGTCCTGAAGACTGACATCGGGGTCCATCCCTGACGGAATGAAGCGCTGCTGCACTTCGATTGAAGCCACGTTCAGCTGGATCGGCGGAAGGTCGTTGAACCGCAGCGGTTGATATATTGGCTCCTCCTCGCCGCCACAGGCAGCAAGGATCAGCGGCAGCAGCAGCATGGATCGGCGTGACAGAAGCCCGGCTTGCATGGAAGTGGCAAATCCCTTGGTTTTTTGATCAGGCCGCATTGGGTCCCGCGGCAGGCCCGTCCTGTCCCGACGGCTGGCCCTGCACGGCCTGCCGCGGAAACCTGAAATCATAATTGCAGAACTCGCACGTCATGACGATGTCGTCGTCGACCGCCATATGGTCCAGATCGTCCGTAGGAAACCCCTCCAGGATGCTGGCCAGCCGGGCACGCGAGCAGCGGCAGCCAAAGGACAAGGCGCGGGCGCGATCGGCGGCGACGCCCTCCGTATGGAACAGCCGATACAGCAAACGGTCCGGCGGCACGTCGTCGTCCAGCAGTTCGCCATCCGTCAAGGTGGCAGCCAATGTCGTTGCCGTGTGCCAGCTGTCCTCCTGTGCCGCTTCGTCCAGGCCCGGATCGATGCCGCCAGCGCCGGCGACCTTCTCCAGGATCAGCGCGCCGGCCCGCCAGCCGTTTGCGGTCTGGGCGCATGCCAAGTGAACCTGGCAGCGCAATTGCTCGCTGGTATCGAAGTAGTGCAGGGCCATCTCAGCCAGCAAGTCGCCCTCGATCGCGACAATGCCCTGGTGGCGGTTCTGGTCGCCACCCTGGTCAACGGTAAAGGCGAGGTAGCCGGACCCGAGCAGCGCGGCAGCGCTTGGATCTGGGTCGCGGGCAAGCAAAGCGTCGAGCTTTGTCGTGTTGGTGATGGCATGGCCGCGTAGCTCGCCGGCGTCGGTGCAGTCGGCCAGCAGCATTGAGATCGGACCATCGCCCTTTGCCTGCAGGCTGAACGAGCCACGGAACTTCAGCGCCGTCGACAGGCCGGCGGCCAGCGCCAACGCCTGGCCGACCAGCCTGGTGACAACCGGATGATTATGGTGGCGGGTCAGCAATGCATCTGCAAGCGGGCCCAGGCGTACCAGGCGGCCGCGAACCGGTTGCTGGGGCAGGAAGAACGGCACGACCCCGCGTGGCACCACAAGGTCAGGCACCGGCGGCCGGCCGCTGTCGAGAAAGGCTGGGGTATCGGACATCGCCTCTAGATAGGCGTGCAGAGGCCGTGCTGCTACCCGGGGGGCCATATGGGAAGCAATACGGGCGGGTGGGTTGCGCTATCGGCGGTGGTCGGGAACGGTCGCGATAGTTAGGAACATCGGCAATGCCGATCGGCTGCTGAGGAAACGAATGCTGCTTCGCCCCTGGATTATTCTCGCGGCCCTGTCCCTGGCGCGAATCGCATTCGGCTATCAGTTCCAGTCCGTCGCCACGATCGCGACCGACTTGGTGGGACGATTCGATCTCACTTACGCTCAACTGGGTGGCCTGATCGGGGCATATAACCTTCTTGGGGTGGTCGCGGCGCTGCCGTTGGGCCTACTTGCCCGGCGCTTCGGCGACCAGTGGATATTGTCAACGGGTCTGGCGTTGATGACGGCGGGCGCTGCTTACAGCGTCTGGTCGCCCACCGTGTTCGGGGTCGGCGGTGGGCGCGCAATCGCCGGTCTTGGCGCGGTCGCGGTGAGCGTGCTGCAAGGCAAGGTGATCGCCGACCTGTTCGCCGGTCCACGGTTCATGATCGCACTGAGCATCCCAATCTGTGCATTTCCGATCGGCCTTGGCTTGGCGCAATTGGTGTTGCCCCCGGTGCTGTCGGCGTATGGGCTTGTGGCCTCGCTGCTGACTGACGTGGTTCCCGCTGGCTTGGCGCTGCTGCTGTTCGTTACAAGCTACCGGACGCCGATCGGTGCCGCGGCGGTGCCGCGCCGGTTCTCGATGCCAAGCGGGCAGGAGTGTTTGCTGGTGCTGATCGGCGGTGCGATCTGGACAGTCTACACCGCAGGGTTCTCGGGGTTCGCCTCCTATTTGCCCAGCAGCCTCTCGGTCCGCGGCTTTGGCCTTGGGGCAACGGCGCTGGTGATGACCATCGTCACCTGGGGCAACGTTCCCGGAACCTTGGCCGGGAGCGGCCTGGCCGCTCGGTTTGGTGGTTTCAACATTTTCCTGATCGGGTCGCTGGCGCTGTCGATCGGAATGGCCGGCAGCGCATTGACCGATTGGCCGATCACCTGGGCGGTCTTGCTGGGGGTCGTAGGCTCGATCCAGCCCGGCGTGATCATGGCTGTCGGTACGCTTTCGGCGCGGCCGGAGAACCGGGCAGTGGGCATGGGGCTGTTCTATACCATCTATTATCTCGGCGGCACGTTCACCCCGGCATTGTGTGGCATGACGGCGGATTTTGCCGGTCGTCCCGAGGGCGGCTTGTTGGCTGCTGCTGCCATCTGCCTATTGGCAATCCCGCTTTACATGCTCCATCGGGCGCTGGCGTCGCATGAAACGATGCTGGCGAGGGCCTGAGGCGCGCACCGCCCAATTGTCGACCTCTCCCTGCAAGGACATCCGCATAGATTGCGGGACCACGGCTTGCCCGCGGCGGCCCGTCCTGCTGTAGAACGGATGTGGTGGTTCTGGCTTTACGGGTCAGTGGTTAAAAGCGCAGTGCTCGCCCAGGAATGTTCGTATCTGGTACTCCTCCAGGGTCCTTGATGCACAAAGGCCGGCGAGGTCACGGTGGAAGGCCTGCAGGCGCTGAACCAGCTCCTCCGGGGTCGCATCAATCTGGATCGGGCACCCATGCCGATGCAATCGTCGCAGGCGCCGCAGTATGTTCGGCACAGCCGATCCTCCGCCGAAAGGCTCAAAGAACAGCAGCTTGTAGTAGAAGATGTGGGATGGACGTGCGTTGTTTGGCCGAAGCACGATCTCCGACACCTCGTCGATCAACTCGACCAGCTCATCGACCCACTTCACGTGGTGCGGGTGCTGCGGGCTTGCCCATAACCTGAGAAGGTTGTCGTTGATCGGCCGCTCCAGCGTCGTAATAACACGCTCCGCCTTTTTCTGCGTGAACGCCATTTCCCGCAACCCGTCAGAATCCAGCATGTTCAATAACTGCATCATCGTGCCTCTGATTTATTAAGCCAGGCATCTGTTATGTTGCACCGCGTCAGACAGCACCTTGTGTGTCTATCCGGCCACAGTATATCCCAAACGCCATTCTAGGTCACATCGCAGATTGCAGGAAGGTAATTCTCCAGTCTTTAGTCCGCCCAGGCTCGGCTGCCCTCCGCCGTAGCGCGACCTAAAAGCGGACGGGCCTAAAGAGAACGCCGACCAACCGGTGCATCAGGAGGACTTTCATGCGTAAGCTACTCATGGCCAGTGCAGCCATTCTGGGAACGACCAGCACCCTGGCTCTGGCCCAGGCCCCGTCGGCACCGGCCGGTGCAACACAGGGCCAGTACGCCGGGCCTTACGGCGCCGGCCCGGCTGCAAATAACAACAACAATGCATGGGGTATTGCCAATACGCCGACTGGTAGTGCTGCGGCAGGTGGTCTTAGCGGTTCAATTTACGCGCCGAACGTCAATGCCGTCCCGGCGCCCGGAACGGTTGTTATTCGCCTCAATGGCCGTGTTGAAGTCGACATGACCGCTAACTACACCAGCGTCGACCGTAGTGTGAACGCTGCGGGCACGCCGACGGGTTACAAGCTGAACCCAATCGGTATCGCCAGTTACATGCGGATCTATCCTGCTTTCGACGGTATGGCCGCGAATGGCCTGCGTTACGGTGCATCGGTCGAATTGCGCGAGAACTTCGGCGCCGCCGACCGCGCGTTTGCCAACTCCGCCACGGGCGGGGCCGCCAACAGCGCCTCGGCGAACAGCAGCGGAGAGACGGTATTCGTCCGCCGCGCCTTCACCTACCTTGCCTCGGACAGAGCGGGTATTGTCCGCTTTGGCCAGACCGACGGCGTGCTTGGGTTGTTCGACAACTGTATATTCACCTCAGCATGCTGGGACGCCGGTGTCGGCAACTTCAACGGTGGCGATCCGTTGCAGGCCGTGGGGCCGGCTGGCGGGGTTGCAGTGCCATTCGTCTGGCTGGCACAGGCCGGCGCGGAATACGGCAACAACAAGATCGTTTACCTGACCCCGCAGTATTATGGCTTCGACTTCGGTGTTCAGTATGCCCCGACCATGGGCAACTCCTTCCAGAACGCAGGCCTGGGTGTTGGCTGTAACCAGGCGGGACCAACCTGCATCAACGTATCCTCCGGCAACGATCCGACTCGCTGGATCAACCAGGTCGGCGTCGGCCTGCGCTTCCAGCAATCCTTCGGCGCCGTGGATTTCAAGGCGTATGGCTTCTATGAAACGGCCGGCAAGGAAAACCTGACGACTTCGGCATACTCCACGGCGGCGGCACAACGTGGTCTGCCGGGCGGCGGTAGCTCCCAGTTGCTGCGCTACGACAATCTCAGCTTCTACAAGGCTGGCGCTGCAATCACCGCAATGAACCTCACGTTGGCTGCTGACTACATTGGCGGTCGGGTCAACGGCCAGCTTGCGATGGCGCCGGCCGGCGGTGTCGACACCAACGCCGAGCTTATCGGCCTGACTTACGTCAACGGTCCGATCACGCTCGGAGCTGAAGTTGGCATCATCGATACTCAAGGTGACGCCCGCCTTACCGGGCTGACGCAGCGTCACGAATACGAAATCGGCTTCGGCGGGGCCTACAAGCTTGCCCCGGGTGTGCAGCTTGTCGGCGAGTATCAGTATATCCATCGCCATCAAGGCGGCTTTGACTTCGCCACCGGCACGCTCGGTCAAACGGTCGGCGGCGTTGTGAATGGCAGGACCAACGACGCGAAGTCGCAGGGCTTTCTCTTCGCCACGGTTCTTACCTGGTAAGCATACTGCAGCCACGAAACAACTAAGCGGCGGGGTTCAGCCCCGCCGTCCTCGTGGTGGCTTAATGAAAAGCCGGGGCAATATACGGCAAGTGTAACATCGATGCGCCGTGCGTTGGGCGAGCGCCTAGCGCCTGAGATCGAAGATCCGCGTTTCCGCATCCTCCAGTGATACGTCCAATGCCTCGCCGGCGATGTCGCGGGCGAAGCCTGCCCGCGCCAGAATGGCCATTTCTTTCATCCTTACATCCGGACCGCCGCGATCAGCAGGACGGTATGGGCCTAGCCGACGTTTGCGAGCCAGCACCAGGGCCGCGGCAAGTTCGGTCCCGGCGTCCGTCGCAGATACCGCGCGCGCCATCGCCGGAGGAACGCCCTTGGCAACCAGACGCATTTGCACGGATCGGGTCGACCGGCCGCTTTGCAACAGGCTGCGGGCGCGGCTTTCGGCGAAGGCGCTGTCACTGACCGCGCCGGCATTGACCAACCGAACGATCACCGCATCGACGGCATCACGAGCGGCACGCAGGGCGGGTTCGGCAGCGTCAGGATCCGGCTGGGTCCTTGCCCAGCGGTCGATCCGACGTTGCAGGACGCGTCGCACCCCCGCTTGCGTTGCGGCATAGCGCGCAAGGTAATGCAAGGCGGCCTGGTAAAGACTGCCGGAATCAGGGGCCGAATCGCTCGACATCGGGCGACGATGCCCGAGTTTCCGGTGCTTTGCCACTTTGGCTGCATATATGGACGAGTCGGGTGTTTGACAGCGTGTGACCGATCGCCAATGATCGTTCCTTTCCTCCGGACCCGCCCCGAAAGGTCGCGGGCGGGTGATCCGTTGGGAAACGCAGAACAAGGTTAATCCGGATGATTTCCGCGCTGCTGCCGAACTATGCCCGTGCCGACCTCGCGTTTGAGCGGGGCGAGGGCGCCTGGTTATGGACGGTGGACGGCCGACGATTCCTGGATTTTGGGTCGGGCATTGCTACGGCCTCGGTGGGCCACGGCAACCCCCATCTGGTGAAGGCGATAGCCGATCAGGCCGCCAAGGTGATGCATACATCAAACCTTTACCGCATCCCGCAGGCGGAGCGGCTGGCCGCCCGGCTGGTTGAGGCGACGTTCGCCGACAGTGTTTTCTTCTGCAATTCCGGCGCCGAAGCGAACGAAGGCATGATCAAGATGATGCGCCGCGCGATGTACGACGCGGGCAAGCCGGAACGGTTCCGGTTTATCTGCTTCGAGGGCGCTTTCCACGGCCGCACCCTTGCCACCCTGGCCGCGACCGGCAACGCCCATTACCAGGAGGGTTTCGGCCCGGTGGTGGACGGCTTCGACCACGTGCCGTTCAACAACATGAATGCGGTGCGCGATGCGGTTGGCCCCGGCACCTGCGGTATTATCGTTGAACCGATCCAGGGCGAGGGCGGCGTGCGTCCTGCCGACATGCAGTTCCTGCGGGACCTGCGCGCGGTGTGCGACGAATACGACATCATCCTTGGCATGGACGAAGTGCAGTCCGGCATGGGCCGCACCGGCAAACTGTTCGCCCATGAATGGTCGGGCATCACGCCCGACGTCATGTCCGTTGCCAAAGGCATCGGTGGCGGCTTCCCACTCGGCGCCGTCCTTGCCAAGGAAAAATTCGCCAAGGCGCTGGTTCCCGGCACCCATGGCACCACCTACGGCGGCAATCCGTTGGCCTGCGCCGCCGGCAATGCCGTGCTCGACGTGATCCTCGCGCCCGGCTTCCTGGAAGACGTCCAGCGCAAGGGTAACAAGCTTCGCGGCACCCTCGACAAGATTGCGCGTGACTTCCCGACAGTGTTTGTCGATGCCCGCGGCATGGGCCTGCTGCTGGGTTTGAAAGCCGCCATTCCGGTTGGCCAGGTGCAGGCAGCCTGCGTCGCCGAGGGGCTGATGGCAATCACCGCCGGCGACAACGTGCTGCGTCTTGCGCCGCCGCTGGTGGTGTCGGATGCCGATCTCGACCAGGCCGTGATCATGCTGCAGGCCGCCGCGACCAAGGTAGCGGCGGCGGTAGCAAAGCCGGCAGTGGCGCAATGAGGGGCGTGGCACGGCGGAGGGCCACTGAACCGACTAGTCAGGCCCCGCGGCACTTCCTGGACCTGCGCGACTTCGATGCGCCGACGCTGCGGCAGATGCTGGACGTTGCCTCGGGCTTCAAGCGGGCCGGCGGTCTGACCTCGCGTCCGCTGGCCGGCAAGACACTGGCGCTGATCTTCGAGAAGCCGTCTACCCGGACGCGGGTATCGTTCGAGGTCGGGATGCGACAACTGGGCGGCGAAGTTATCGTGCTGTCCGGCAAGGAGACCCAGCTTGGGCGCGGCGAGAGCATTGCCGACACCGCCCGTGTGCTGTCACGCTATGTCGATGCGATCATGTTGCGCACCGATGCGGTGGAAAAGCTGCAGGAGCTGGCTGAATACGCGACGGTGCCGGTGATCAATGGCCTGACCGAAGCATCGCACCCCTGCCAGTTGATGGCCGACGTGATGACGTTCGAAGAGCATCGGGGCCCGATCTCCGGCCAGGTCATCGCCTGGTGCGGCGATGGCAACAATGTCGCGCGCAGCTGGATCGAAGCTGCGGTGCTGTTCGGCTTCACCTTGCGCCTTGCAACGCCCGAAGGATTGCGGCCGCCTCAGGACCTGTTGGCATGGGCACAGGCGCAGGGCGGTCGCATCGAACTGAACAGCGACCCCGCGGTGGCCGTAGCGGGCGCGGCCTGCGTGGTGACCGATACCTGGGTGTCCATGTCCGACGACCCGGGCTCCAGCCGCCACAACCTGCTGGCGCCGTACCGTGTGACCGACCGGCTTATGAACCAGGCGGCGCCGGACGCGCTGTTCATGCACTGCCTGCCGGCCCATCGCGGCGAGGAAGTGGACGCAGACGTGATCGATGGCCCGCATTCGGTGGTGTTCGACGAGGCGGAGAACCGGCTGCATGCGCAGAAGGGCGTGCTGGCCTGGGTGATGGGCGCCGCGCGATAGGTTGTCGCGCAAGCGGGCTGCGGGCTGCGGGCGAGCTACGGCATACCGCCGCCGGCTTTATCTGGCCAATGCGACCGCGATCCGCCGTCGATCGTTGCCCGTCCCGCTGCTTCCGATAATCTGATCGTCCCCGGCTGGCCGGTGCCGTCGTAACGTCAGCAGCGATGCGTATTGCTCGCGCCCGTGGTGTCCACTGTTTCGTCAATATGCACGATGGCCCCTCACTTCTTGACTTAGCGGTTTCCTGACCGCTGCCGGGCAGCCTGTCACGGGTCTCAGCAAGCCGTATCTTCCGCTGGTCACGCAGGCACTGGTGAAGCTGCAAAACCGGGATCCGCCGCCGCTGTTTCCCCAGACCAGGCTTAACGTTTCAGCAACCATTCCGTATGCATCATGCAGCAGCATGACAACACCACCGATCATCATTGTTTCGGAACCCGACCCCATGATCAGTGGGGTGCTGCGGGTGGAATTCAGCCGCTGGAATTTTGCCGTCCTGTTGGCGGCGAACTCCGAGGAGGCCGGGGAATATGCCGCCCAGACCGTTGCGGCGCTGGTCGTCTTGGATGCTGCCAAAGCCCAGATCGGTGCCTACGAGGCCTGCGCACGCATTCGTCGCCGGTCGGGCTATGCGGCACGGCCCATCGTGCTGACCGGGTGGGACATTTCGCTGCGCTCCCAGGCCGCGGCGACAACAGCCGGGGCAACGGCATTGTTGGCGAAACCCTATTCGGTGATGGATCTGTTCAAGGCCATCACGCCATACATGCAAGCGGATGATCCGCTGCAGAAGGCGGGGCCTTCGCGGGCCGGTCTTGCGGCGCCGCCGGCGCAGGAATGGCAGCGGCCGGCCACGCTGGAATGGGCCTCTGGAACGGACTCGGCACTGGCGCGAAACCGGTTGTTGCTGCCTATCGTTCGGGGCACGGGAAAGCAGATACCGTTCGGCGGCAAGATAAGCTGACGGGTATTTGCCGCTGCGGCCTGTGTCATGCAAGCACCGGCTATAGCCTGATCTGCCAAGCGGTCTGGGTCACCACCTCAATATTCTGCCAGGGAGGCATGGACGTACCGGCTGGCTGGCGTAGAAATAGCGGGCGCATTACTTTGCCGGAGGCTATCGGGAACATGCACCGCGTCCATGCTCTTCAGGACTGGTTTGTCGGGGTTGCCGTCATACTGGGCATGATCGCAATGGCGTGTTCCGGCGCTGCCCGCGCGGACGAGGCTGGCGCGGACCGTTCGGAAACCATCCGCCGCCTGCTGCCAAGTGTGGTCAGCATCTCGGTCAAGAAGTTCGAGATTGTCAGCCCCGGTGCATCCGCCGGAAGTTCGTCCAGCGTAATGGCCAACCCCGGCTCCAGCATCAAATACTATGTCGGCTCCGGCTTCGTCATCGACTCGTCCGGGCTGATCCTGACGAACTATCACGTGGTTCAGGATGCGTTCGAAGTATCGGTGAAGTTCCTCGACGGCACCACCCTTCAAGGCAGCACGCTGCATGCCTCACGGGTTGCCGACCTCGCGGTCGTCAAGGTTCAGGCAGATCATCCGCTAACCGCAACGCAGTGGGGCAACAGCGAAGCACTGCAGGTCGGCGACCAGGTGTTCGTCATGGGCAATCCATTCGGTGTCGGCCTGTCGGTCTCGGGCGGCATCGTCAGTGCGCTGAACCGCAATCTGGAAGACACGCCCTATGACGACTACATCCAGACCGACGCGGCGATCAATCACGGCAATTCCGGCGGACCGCTGTTCGACATGCACGGCAACGTCGTTGGGGTGAACTCGGAGCTGATCTCACCGACGAAAGGCTTCGTCGGCCTTGGCTTTGCAATCCCGGCAAGCACAGCACGTTTTGTCGTCGACCAGTTGCAGACCTACGGCTGGGACCGGCCGTCCTGGGTCGGTCTGAAAGTGCAGCTTCTGACGCCGGAGCTGGCCAATGCGGCGGGAATTGAGCCGTCCGGAGGCTCGTTGGTCTCCTGGGTGATCCCGAACGGTCCGGCGAGCAAGGCGGGGCTGGTGATCGGCGATGTGATCGTCCGGTTCGACAACGGGGCGCCAAGTGATGATCGCTCTTTGCTGCGCGACATCGCCCGCACGCCGGTTGGCACGACGGTCAATCTCGTCGTCCGCCACAATGGCGTGGAGCAAACGCTGCCGATCGCCACGGAGGTCTGGCCACGTAACCAATGGGAGGCACAGGATGCGCCGCTGCCGGTGCAAGAGCCACACCTCGGCATACCGCCGGGTCTTGGGCTGACGCTGTCACCGATCGATCGGGCGGCGCGGTCGAAGCTGGGCGTGCCGGACGGGTGGAACGCGGGCGTGCTGGTGAACGGCGTTGAGGCCTACACCGATGCTGCGCGCCAGGGGCTGGCGACGGGCGACATCATTCTGCGGGTGCAGGACAAGGCGGTCGCCGCGCCGGCCGATGTGCAATTGGGGATCGACGCGGTGCGGGGGCTGAAACGGCAGTTCGTGCAGATGCTTGTGCTGCCGAAGGTTCATACGGCGCCGGGGCCCCGATGGTACGCGCTGCAGGTCGGGCAGTAACCCGTTCGCGGTCATGATGCATTGATGCAAACGTGCCTGGCCGTCTTTGCTTCAGGGCGCCGGCTGCGCCAGTGTGCAGGCAACGTTCCATGAAGGAGGGGAAAACGATGCAGGTCGCGGTGATCACCGGTAGCAACGGGCTGATTGGGCAGGCCACGTGCCGAAAGCTGACGCAGTCGGGATTTCTGGCTGTCGGCGTCGATGTTGGTGCCAAGAGTAACGGCAACTGGCCATACTATGCATGCGACCTGACCGATCTTGGTCGCATGGGTGAAACGCTGGCCGCCATCGAGCGGGACCATGGGCTGATTCGGGTATTGTACAACAATGCCGGGGTGTTCCATCCCGAACACGACTGGCTGGAAGTACCGCCGGATCAATACGACGACACAATGGCGGCCAATGTCCGTGTGCCCTTCTTCGCCTCGCAATGGGTGGCGAAGCGGTTGATCGCGGCGGGTGAGGGGGGATCGATCGTCACCACCGCGTCGATTGCCGGCCTGAACGGCAGCACGGTGGTGGAATACGGGGCGTCCAAGGCCGCGGTAATCAACATGACCAAAAGCCTGGGGCGGCGGCTCGGCCAGCATGGTATTCGCGTCAATGCAATCGCGCCGGGCCTGATCAAGACTGCGATGGGCGAGCGCGTGCCGGATCTCGCCAAGCAGCGCGCCCTGACCAGCGCACTGGGACGGGCTGGAGAGCCAGAGGAAATCGCCTCGGTGGTCGACTTCCTGGTGAGCGACGCGGCGAGCTTCGTGACATGCACGACAATCGAGGTCAGCGGCGGCACGTGAGGGCGGCCGCAGCTGACAACAAGCAAGGAAGTCCCGGACGAAACGAACGCGAACGCTCCGGTGAGGCCCGGCGTTCGCGCACGCGCGCATCACCCGGATCGTCTGCTCTGACTTTTATGCCATGGAGATGTGCCAACGCCAGCTTGCCTGCTGATACGTGGTGTATCAATATCCAATCGCAACATGGGAATTTGACGTCCTAAACATGATCACCGCCGGCCAGATGCGGGCTGCTCGTGCCCTCCTCGGCATCGACCAGCGTGGGCTGGCCGAGGCGTCGGGGCTGTCGCTGCCGACCATCCAGCGGATGGAGGCGAGTGATGGCGTGATCCGGGGCAACGTCGATTCACTGATGAAACTGACCCATGCCCTGAACGCGGCGGGCATCGAGCTGATTGGCGACAACGCGCCTAGCCTCGCCGGCGGGCGAGGGGTTCGGCTCAAGTGACGACGGCGGAACTTCTCATTGGCGCGCTGCTGGCTCTCGCGGTGCTTGGCGTGCTGGCCGCACGGATAGCCTGGGGCCGAATTTTGACCTATGGCGGCAGTTTCATGGCCACCGCCGGGCTCGCCGTGCAAGGCGTCCAGGCACTTTCCGCGCCGATCCAGCGTGATGTCCTGCCGCTCGGTCTGCCGTGGATTGGCACCCATCTGCGACTCGACGCCCTGTCCGGGTTCTTCCTGCTGCTGATTGGTCTGGGGGGCGCCGGAGCCAGCCTGTTCGCGCTCGGCTACGGGCGTCATGAGGCGCATCCGGGACGCGTGCTGCCGTTCTATCCCGCCTTCCTGGCGGCAATGGCGCTGGTGGTCACCGCCGACGACGCGTTCACCTTCCTGTTCGCGTGGGAGCTGATGTCGCTGACCTCCTGGGCACTGGTCATCAGCCATCAGGATGCCAGGGCCGGAACCGTCTACCTGATCATGGCGACGTTCAGCGGCCTTGCATTGCTGCTGGCGTTCGGCCTGCTGGCCGGCATCAGTGGTGGCTACGGCTTCGACATGATGCGTGCCCACCCGCCGCTTGGCACGGCGGCCGTGTTGATCGTGGTGCTGATCGGCGCCGGTTCGAAAGCCGGGTTGGTGCCGCTGCATGTCTGGCTGCCGATCGCCCATCCCGCCGCGCCCAGCCATGTTTCGGCATTGATGAGCGGGGTAATGACCAAGATCGCCATCTACGCCTTCATCCGCATCGTGTTCGACCTGCTGGGACCCAATCCCTGGTGGATCGGCGCTGTTGTGCTGGCGCTGGGCGGGGCCACCGCCGTGCTGGGCGTGCTGCATGCGCTGATGGAGCGCGATCTGAAGCGGTTGCTGGCCTACTCCACCGTCGAGAACATCGGCATCGTGTTCATTGGACTTGGCCTGGCACTCGCATTTCGGGCAAACGGGTTCGCTCAGGGCGCCGCCCTGGCGCTGACCGCGGCGCTGTTTCATGCGCTCAACCACACCGTGTTCAAAAGCCTGTTGTTCTTCGGCGCGGGTGCCGTGCTGAATGCGACCGGGGAGCGGGATATCGAGACGTTGGGCGGGCTGATCCATCGGATGCCGCGCACCTCGGCGGCGTTCCTGACCGGTTGCGTCGCCATCGCCGGCCTGCCGCCGTTGAACGGCTTTGCCTCCGAATGGCTGACGTTCCAGGCGGTCCTGGTGCATCCGGAGCTGCCCGAGTGGGGGCTGAAGTTCATGATCCCGACGGTTGGCGCGGCTCTTGCGCTGGCCGCGGCACTCGCAGCCGCGTGCTTCGTCCGGGCGTTTGGGATCGTGTTCCTGGGGCGGCCGCAGACGGACCGGGCAGCACAAGCGCGGGAAGTCGATGCCTGGTCGATCGCCGCCATGCTGGTATTCGCGGTGCTTTGCCTGCTGGGCGGCATTTTCCCTGGTATCGTCATTGATGCCATTGCTCCGACCGCCGATCGCCTGGTGGGCGCGCACATGCCGGTCCAGCTCGCCGACACGTGGCTGACGATCGCGCCGGTCCAGGCCAGCCGCAGCTCCTATAACGGTCTGCTGGTGTTTGGATTCATCGCGGTATCGATGGTGCTGACCCGCGTTGCGGTGCATCGATTGGGCTCGCGCGCCACCCGCCACGCGCCGGCCTGGGATTGCGGGTTTCCGGACCCCGCACCTGTCACCCAATATTCCGCCGCCAGCTTTGCCCAGCCGCTGCGGCGGGTGTTCGCGAGCTTGGTGTTCAGATCGAGTGAGACGGTGGACATGCCGGGGCCGGGGGACAACCGCCCGGCGCGGATTACCCGCACGATCCACGATCCGGTGTGGGAGATGTTGTATGCACCGCTGGGGCGCGGCGTCGTCTGGGTGGCTACGTTCGCCAACCGGATGCAGTTCCTGACGATCCGCCGCTATCTTGGCTTCGTCTTCGGCGCCCTGGTGCTGCTGCTGCTGGCGCTGACGGTATGGCAATGAGCCTGTCGTCTATCGGCGCGCTGATCGCGCAGCTGGTGCAGATGACCATCATCCTGGCGGTGTCGCCGCTGCTGACCGGGCTGGTGCGTAAGGTCAAGGCGCGGCTGCAGCGCCGGCGGGGCGCATCGCTGTTCCAGCCGTACCGGGACCTGCGTCGGCTTCTGAACAAGGAAGCGGTGGTGGCCGAGAATGCCTCCTGGCTGTTTCGTGCCGCGCCATACTTCGTGTTTGCCACCACCTGGGTAGCCGCCGCACTGGTGCCGACCTTTGCCGCCAACCTCATGTTCAGCTGGTCCGGTGACCTGATCGCCATCACGGCGCTGCTCGGCAGTGCCCGGTTCGCGCTGGCGCTGGCCGGCATGGACATCGGCACCAGCTTCGGCGGCATCGGATCATCGCGGGAGATGATGATCGCCTCACTGGCTGAACCGGCAATGCTGATGCTGGTGTTCGCGGTGGCGCTGATCGTCGGGTCGACGCAGTTGTCGACCATCGCGCAGACAATGCTGAATGGGCATGTCGGGCTGCGCGTCTCGCTGGCGATGGCGCTGATCGCGCTGCTGATCGTAGCGCTGGCGGAGAATGGCCGCGTGCCGGTGGACAACCCGTCCACGCACCTGGAACTGACCATGGTGCAGGAGGCGATGGTGCTGGAATATTCCGGCCGGCACCTGGCGATGATCGAGCTTGCTGCGGCGCTGAAGCTGACGCTGTACATCGCGATGATTGCCTGCGTGTTCCTGCCGATCGGCATGGCCGACAGTCCGGCTCAGCCGGTGGCGGACGTGTTTGGCGGCGTGGTCTGGCTGGCCAAGATGGCCGCCGGTGGCGCCGCGCTGGCGGTAGCCGAGACATCGGTTGCCAAGATGCGGGTGTTCCGGGTGCCGAACTTTCTAGGCGCGGCCCTGATGCTGGGGCTGCTGGGCGTGCTGCTGCTGTTCGTGTCGCGGGGAATGTGATGGCGCTGCACAGCTTGTCGTTCGACATCGCCCATATGTTGGCCGGCGGACTGGTGCTGGTCAGCTTCATGATGCTTTACCAGAACCGGCTGACCGCCCTGCTGCACGTGCTGGGCCTGCATGCCTTCGTGCTGGCACTGTCGGTGGCCTGGCAGGCCTACATCCAGGACGCCCCGCATCTCTACATCACCGCCGCGATCGCTATGGCGTTCAAGGCGATCCTGATCCCGTACGCGCTGCGCCGGATGGTGTTCCAGATGGGCCTGCACCGCGAGATCGAGACCGTAGGTGGCATTGGCGTCACCATGCTGGCCGGCATCGCCCTGGTGGCGTTGTCGCTGCAGGTGATGCTGCCGGTCACCGCCCACGTCGACCCGGTGGCGCGGGAGGACATCGCCCTGGCGCTGTCGGTCGTGCTGATCGGCCTGCTGATGATGGTCACCCGCCGCAACGCGATCAGCCAGATAGTTGGCTTCATGTCGCTGGAAAATGGCATCAGCCTGGCCGCGACGGGCGCGCGGGGGATGCCGCTGGTGGTGGAGATCAGCGTGGCGTTCTCCATCCTGATCGCGTTTATCGTCGTAGGGGTTTTCCTGTTCCGCATCCGCGAGCGGTTCGACACGATCGACGTCGGCGCGCTCGACCGTTCACGCGGGGGACAGGGCTGATGCCCGATCCGGTAGCTGCAATCCTGCTGACGCCATTGGTTGCCGCCGCTATCCTGGCGCTGCTGCCTGGTTATCGCGCCGGCGCGGCGCTGAACATACTCGCTTGCCTGGCGTCGCTGCTGTTCGCGTTTACGCTGTTGTGGGACCGTCCCGCTACCGGCCTCTATTTACTTGTGGACGATCTGAACATCGTCTTCGTGCTGCTGAGCTGCTTCGTCGGATTTACCACCAGCGTGTTCAGTGCGTCCTATGTCGGTCATGAACTGGCCTCCGGGCGCCTGACGGCGCGGCACCTGCGGTTCTATCACGCAATGTTCCAGCTCATGCTGTTCGCCATGAACCTGGCGCTGCTGGCCAACAACATCGGCCTGATGTGGGTCGCGGTTGAACTGGCGACGCTGACCACGGTGATGATGGTCGGGCTGTATCGCACCGCGGCAGCACTGGAGGCCGCCTGGAAATACTTCATCCTGGCCAGTGTTGGCATCGCATTGGCGCTGTTCGGCACCATACTGGTCTACCTCGCGGCGCGTCCGGTCATCGGTGAGGGCCTGGATGCGATGATCTGGACCAACCTGCTGCAGGCCGCACCGGCGTTCGATCCTTCGCTGCTGAACATCGCCTTCATCTTCCTGCTGCTTGGCTACGGCACCAAGGTCGGGTTGGCGCCGTTGCATGCCTGGCTGCCGGACGCTCACGCCGAGGGCCCAACGCCGATCTCGGCGGTGCTGTCGGGGCTGCTGTTGAACTTGGCGCTGTACGCGCTGCTGCGGTTCAAGGTGCTGCTGGCCTCCAATCCGCACGCCATCGCGCCGGGGCCGCTGATGATCGGCCTGGGGCTTCTGTCAATGCTGTTCGCAGCCGTCATGCTGTATCGGCGTCGCGACATCAAACGACTGTTCGCCTATTCCTCGATCGAACACATGGGCATCATCGTGTTTTCCTTCGGCATGGCGGGCCCGCTGGGCAACTTCGCCGGCCTGCTGCAGATGACCATGCACAGCCTGACCAAGTCGGCGATCTTCTTCGCCGTCGGGCACATCACCCAGGTGAAGGGCACCCAGCGGATCGCCGACATGGGCGGGTTGACCGTAAGCCATCCGGTGCTGGGTTGGAGCTTGGCGGCGGGCGTCGTCGCCATTGTCGGCCTGCCGCCTTTCGGCGTCTTCACCAGTGAGTTCCTGGTGGTGTCGTCCACCTTCGCGCGTGAGCCGGCCTTGGCGGTGCTGCTGGTCGCTGGCTTGCTGCTGGCGTTCGGCGCGTTGCTGATCCAGCTCAACGCAATCGCCTTCGGACCGGTCCGCGGGCCGATCGGGCCCGTGCATGCGTCCTATGTCCCGCTGTTTGCCCATCTGGCGCTGGTGCTGATGGCCGGCGTCTGGCTGCCGCCGCCGCTGGTTACCTGGTTCCAGCATGTAGCCGCACTGCTGGGGTAAGACGCCGGCATCGTGATCAATTAAATCGCGATAATGTGCATCGTGCCGGCTTGGCGGCGATCGTGATCGGCCGTCTTATCCTGCCAAACAAAACAAATTGGGGGGAAAAGTGATGGCTCAGGCACCCGACTTGGATGCTGTCATCATCGGTGCAGGGTTCTCCGGCATCCACATGCTGAAGTCCCTGCGCGACAGACTGGGGCTGCAGGCGAGGGTCTATGAAGCGGGTGAAACCGTCGGCGGCACCTGGTACTGGAACCGCTATCCAGGCGCGCGCTGCGATTCCGATGCCTACATCTACTGCTTCACCTGGGACAAGCAGCTGCTGCAGGAATGGCAATGGTCGGAACGCTACCCGGAGCAGCCGGAGATCCTGCGTTATCTGGAGCACGTGGCAAAACGCCATGACCTGAAACGCGACATGCAATTCAACACCCGCATCACCGGCGCGGAATTCGACGCATCCAACAATCTTTGGACGGTCCGTACCGACAAAGGCGAAACGGTCACCGCGCGCTACCTGATCACCGCCGTGGGCACTCTCTCGACCACCAACATGCCGCAGTTCAAAGGGCTGGAGCGCTTCAAGGGCAAGTGGTACCACACCAGCCGGTTCCCCCGTTCCGGCGTGGACTTCACCGGCAAGCGCGTGGCCGTCGTCGGCACCGGCGCCACCGCGGTGCAGGCGATTCCGGAGATTGCCCAGCAGGCCAAGCAACTCACGGTATTTCAGCGCACCGCCAACTACTGTGTACCCGCCCGCAACGGCAAGGTTGATCCCAAGGTCGCCGCCGCTCGGAAGGCCGACTACGACGGCATCGTCAAGCGCATACGCGAGTCGTTCTTTGGCCAGGAGCATTACTTCATCCCGAAGTCGGTGTTGGAAGCTTCCCCCGAGGAACGCGAACGCGAATTCGACAAGATGTGGGATGCCGGCGGCTTTGCCTTCTGGCTAGCGAACTACCAGGACATGTTCTTCGACCAGCAGGCAAACGACATTTGCGCCGAGTACCTGAAAGGCAAGATCCGCCGCACGGTGAAGGATCCGGTCGTGGCCGAGAAACTGATCCCGAAAGGCTACGCCTACGGCACCAAGCGCCAGCCACTGGATACCAACTACTTTGAGACCTTCAACAAGGATAACGTCTTGTTGGTCGACGCCAAAACCGACGGCGCCATCGAGCAAATCACCGAGAATGGAATCCGAGCGGGCGGCAAGGAGTACGTATTCGACATCATCGTGTTCGCGACGGGCTTCGACGCCATGACCGGGCCGTTGAAGGCGCTGAACCTGAAAGGTCGCGATGGCCAGACCCTCGATCAGCAATGGGTCGACGGTCCCCACACCTATCTTGGTCTTTCGGTCGCCGGCTTTCCCAACCTGTTCACCATCACCGGCCCGCAAAGCCCCTCGGTGCTGACCAACATGCCGGTGGCGATCGAGCCGCATGTCGAATGGATCACTGACTGCATCGACGCCATGCGCAGGAACGGCAAGACCGTCATCGAGCCGACACCCCAGGCGCAGCGGCAATGGGTTGCCCACGTCAACGAAGTGGTCGGCGGCACGCTGATGACGAGTGCCAATTCCTGGTACATGAGCGCCAATATCCCTGGCAAACCTCGCGCTTTCCTCCCCTACCTGGATCCCGAGGGGATCGGTGGCTACCGCAAGCGGTGCGACGGGATTGCCGCCAATGGCTATGAAGGCTTCGAACTGACCTGACGATCGGCAGGGGGGATCATGATCGAAAACAGCTATTACTCGCAGCACCTGCACGGCCCTTACGAGGTGCATGACATTGGCAACCTCGAACTGGAGGAAGGCGGGACCATCCGCGGCTGCAAGCTCGCCTACGCGACGTATGGTTCGCTCAACGCTGCCGGCGACAATGCCATCCTGATCCCCACCTGGTATTCCGGCACCCACAAGATCATCGAGCAGGTCTATATCGGATCGGGGCGGGCGCTCGATCCCGACAAGTATTTCATTATCGTCATCAACCAGATCGGCAATGGCCTGTCGACCTCACCGCACAATACGGCTGGCCCATCGGGGATGGGCCATTTTCCGCATGTGCGGATCGGCGACGACGTCCGCGCCCAGCACAGGCTCGTCACCGAAAAATTCGGTCTGAAAAGCCTGGCACTGGTGGTTGGCGGGTCAATGGGCGCGCAGCAGACCTATGAATGGGCGGTTCGTTACCCCGACATGGTGAAGCGCGCGGCACCGATCGCCGGCACGGCGCGCAATACCGTGCACGACCACCTGTTCACCGAAACGCTGGTTGATGCGATCACCTCCGACCCCGGCTTTAACAAAGGGTTCTACACGTCGGTCGCCGACGTGCGGGAAGGCCTGTTGCGCCATGCAAAGATGTGGGCGGTGATGGGCTGGAGCACCGAATTCTTCCAGCAGGACCGGCACAGGACGCTTGGCTTCTCGTCACTGGACGATTTCATCACCAACTTCATGTTCGGCTTCTTCTCCGTCATGGATCCGAACGACCTGCTGTGCCAGGCCTGGAAATGGCAGCGCGGCGACGTCAGCCGCCACACTGGCGGTGACCTGCGGGCCGCGCTGGGCCGCATCAAGGCAAAGACCTTCGTCATGCCGATGTCGTCCGACATGTTCTTCCCGCCGGCTGACTGTCAGGCGGAGTGGCGCCTTATCCCCGACGCGGAGTTCCGGCCCATCCAGACCATTGATGGCCACCTCGCGCTGTTCGGTGCCGATCCCGGCGTGCTCGCCCAGCTCGACGCACACCTGAATGAACTGCTGGCGGCAAAGATTTAGCTGTCGGCAGTCGCCGCATCCGGGCATAGGACCGCGACGCATCGCGGAGTTGACCGCTTCGGCTGCCGCGATCAGCTTCCGCTGAACCGGATGGACTGCGACGTTATGGACGAGATGCTTGCCTCCTACCGACCCTGGTCGCATGCGCGGGCCGACGAAGCCGGATGGCAACGGACGATCGACGCGCTCGCCAATGGCACGCTGACGCTGTTGAGCCTGTGGGGCGAATCCGGGCGCGTCCATCTGGCGGTGCTCGGTGCATCCGGGGTCTCGCTGGTCAGTTTGGATTGCCCGGATGGTTCGTATCCATCGGTGGGTGCATGCCACGCCCCAGCAATCCGGCTCGAACGCGCCCTTGTCGACCTGTTCGGCCTGCGTCCGGAGGGTGCGGTCGACACCCGGCCGTGGCTTGATCATGGCCGTTGGGATGACGACGCGGCGCCGGCCGCATCCTATCGGTTCCTGCCCGTCGAGGGCGACGCGCTCCACCAGATACCGGTCGGTCCGGTGCATGCCGGCATCATCGAACCCGGGCATTTTCGCTTCACCTGCGACGGTGAGACCGTCGTCCGGCTGGAACAGCGTCTGGGCTACGTCCACAAAGGCGTCGACTTGCTGATGACAGGCGCGTCGCTGTCGCGGGGCGCCATACTGGCGGGGCGCGTGTCCGGCGACAGCACCGTGGCCTATGCGTTTGGTTTCGCCAGGGCGGTCGAGGCGGCGCTGGGGATCGAGCCGCCGGAGCGAGCGGTCTGGCTGCGGGCGGTCATGGCGGAGCTGGAGCGGCTGGCCAATCACATCGGCGATGTCGGCGCGATCTGCAACGACGCCTCGTTCGCCATCATGCTCGCCCATTGCGCGGTGCTGCGGGAAAAGATCCTGCGCGCTGCGGCAGATTGCTTCGGCCACCGGCTGATGATGGACCGGATCGTTCCCGGCGGCGTGGCGGTGGACCTGGACCCGCCCAAGGTGTTGCAGATCCGGGCTCTGGCGGACGAATTAAGGGTCGCGATGCCGCCGTTGACGAAATTGTATGACGACACCCCGTCGCTGCAGGACCGCACCGTATCCACCGGCGTGCTGCGGCCGGACCTGGCGCAACGCTTCGCCCCGGGCGGCTTTGTGGGGCGCGCCGCCGGGCGTGATTTCGACGCGCGGCGCAACCTTGCCTATGCGCCCTACGATCGGTTGACCTTCGCGGTGCCGGTGCTGAAGGAAGGTGATGTCAATGCCAGGGTCTGGCTTCGGCTGAAGGAAATCACCGAGAGCCTGTCGCTGCTGGACCAGTTGCTTGACGGCCTGCCCGATGGGCCGATCCTGGCGGAAGCGCCGCACGCCGATGCGGGTGAGGGACTGGCTGTCGTCGAGTCGTTTCGCGGCGATGTACTGATCTGGTTGCGTGTCGCCGGCGGGTTGGTCGAGCGCTGCCATACGCGCGACCCCTCCTGGTTTCAGTGGCCACTGCTCGAAGCCGTGATCGAGGGCAACATCGTTGCCGACTTCCCGTTGTGCAACAAAAGCTTCAACTGCTCCTACTCGGGCCACGACCTGTGAGGTAACGGCACGGTTGGCCAACAGTAATCGATCACGATAACCCGGTTCTGCATCTTGTCACTCCCCAGCCTCCCGCTCGGCTACGAACCGGAGCGCCGTATCCCGGTGCTGCTGCCATATCCGTTCGCCGGCCCGTTCGACTATCGCGTGCCGCCGGAGCTGGATCCGAAGCCCGGTGACATCGTGCTGGTCCCGCTCAACCGGCGTGAAGAGGTCGGTGTCGTGTGGGACGCGCCGGCGGATGAGAGCGTGCCGGCCCACAAGCTCAAGGCCGTGGTCGGGGTTTTGGACAGCCCCCCGATGGGGGCAGCGCTGCGCCGGTTCATTGACTGGATCGCGGCCTACACGTTGTCGCCGCCGGGCGAGGTGATGGCAATGGCTTTGCGTGTGGTTTCATCCGGTGGCATGCGCCCGGTGGTGCGCTATCGCCGGGCCGATACGCTGCCGCCGGTGCGGCTGACCCCGCCCCGCCAGCGCGTGCTGGACGCGCTGGGGCCTGGTGATCTGCTGGCGGCTGATCTGCTGCGCCAGGCCGGTGCCAGTGCCGCGGTGCTGCGGGGTATGACCGAGGCGGGGCTGGTGGTGGCGGAAATCGTTGCCCCGGGCGCCCCGTTCCAGCGGCCCGATCCCGATCACCCGGGATCGGAACTGTCTGCGCAGCAGCAGGCTGTCGCCTCCGTGCTGCGCAGGGCCGTGGCGGATCGTAGCTTCACAGTAACGCTGCTGGACGGGGTCACCGGGTCGGGCAAGACCGAGGTCTACCTGGAAGCGGTCGCAGCCTGCCTGCACGCCGGCCGCCAGGCGCTGGTCATGCTGCCTGAAATCGCATTGTCCTCGCAATGGATCGATCGTTTCCAGCGCCGGTTCGGCGTCGCGCCGGCGGTATGGCACTCCGACCTCGCATCGCGCGTCCGCAAGATTACCTGGGCGGCGGTCGCCGCGGGCACCGCCCCGGTCGTTGTCGGTGCACGGTCGGCACTGTTTCTGCCGTTCCCGGACCTCGGTCTGGTCGTGGTCGACGAGGAACATGAGGCAGCGTTCAAACAGCAGGACGGCGTGGTCTACAATGCGCGCGACATGGCTGTGGTGCGGGCGCGGTTTTGCGGGGCGCCGGCGGTGCTGGTGTCGGCGACACCAAGCCTTGAGACAGTGGCGAATGTCGAGGCGGGACGGTATGGGCATGAGCGGCTGACCAGCCGGCATGCCGGCGCCTCGATGCCGGCGGTGGAGCTTGTCGATCTGCGGGAATACCCTCCCGAACGCGGGCGGTTCCTGGCGCCGCGGCTGATCGAGGCGGTGCGGCAGACGCTGGCGCGGGGGGAGCAGGCGATGCTGTTCCTGAACCGGCGGGGCTATGCGCCGTTGACCCTGTGTCGCCACTGCGGCCATCGGATGCAGTGCCCGAACTGCACCGCCTGGCTGGTGGAGCACCGCGCGCGGGGGCAACTGCTGTGTCACCACTGCGGACACACGATGGGTATTCCGCCGGAGTGCCCGCAGTGCAGCGCGCAGGACAGCCTGACTCCGGTCGGGCCGGGGATCGAGCGGATCACCGAGGAAGCCGCCCTGATGTTCCCCGACGCAAGGCGGCTGATCATGGCGAGCGACACGATCGCCGGCCCGCACGCCGCTGCCGCCGCGGCGCATGCGATCGAAAGCCGGGAGGTTGATCTGATCATCGGCACGCAACTCGTCGCCAAGGGCTGGCACTTCCCGCATCTGACGTTTGTCGGCGTGGTGGATGCCGACCTGGGCCTGGCAGGCGGCGAGCTGCGGGCGTCCGAGCGGACGGTGCAGTTGCTGCACCAGGTCGCCGGACGGGCGGGGCGGGCGGAGGCGCCAGGGCAGGTGATGCTGCAGACGTTCATCCCGGACCACCCGGTGATGCAGGCGCTGCTGCAGGGCGATCTGGACGCTTTCATGGCTAATGAGGCGGACAGCCGGCGGGACGGCGAGTGGCCGCCGTACGGGCGGCTGGCGGCTCTGATTGTAAGTGCGGACACCGCGATGGTGGCCGACACCGTGGCGCGTGATCTGGGATGGTCGGCGCCGCGCGGCGATGGGATCGCGGTGCTGGGTCCGGCACCGGCGCCGATGGCCCTGCTGCGCGGGCGGCATCGGCGCCGGTTGCTGCTGAAGGTGCGCCGGGATGTGCCGGTGCAGCCGATCCTGCGGTCGTGGCTGGCCGCGGTGAAGGTGCCGGGGACGGCGCGAGTGGATATCGACGTGGATCCGATCTCGTTCCTGTAGATCACGCGACGGCGCTTCCAACGCCGCGCGCCTCGTGCCAACCTCCGGGCGCAGAAACGCGAGGAAAAATCCATGTCCCGTATGACTGGCGGAGAAGCCATCGTCGACAGCCTGCTGCGGCACGGCATTGACACCGTCTTTGGTCTGCCCGGGGTGCAGACCTATGGATTGTTCGACGCATTCGCCCGGTCCTCCAACCGGATGCGCCTGATCAACGCGCGCCATGAACAGACCACCGCCTATATGGCCCTGGGCTACGCCTGCGCCACCGGCCGTCCAGCCGCCTACGCCGTCGTTCCCGGTCCAGGCGTGCTCAACACGACCGCGGCGCTGGCCACGGCCTGGGGGGTTAATGCGCCCGTGCTGTGCCTGACCGGCCAGGTGCCCAGCATGATGATTGGCCGCCACCGCGGCCAGTTGCACGAACTGCCGGACCAGCTCGCCACGCTGCGCACCCTGCTGAAATCGGCGGAACGGATCGACCACCCGACCCAGGCACCGTATCTGGTTGCGCGTGCGTTCCAGGAGATGTTGTCCGGCCGACGTGGTCCGGTAGCGCTGGAGATGCCGTGGGACCAGTTCACCGCCACTGCTGAGGTGACCCCGCAGGACCCGCTGCCGCCGCATCCGAACCCGGTGCCGGATCCGGAAAAGATCAGCGCCGTCGCCAAGCTGCTGAACGAGGCCAAGGCGCCGATGCTTTGGGTTGGCGGCGGCGCGCAGCACGCGCCGGCGGAGATCCTGGCGCTGGCGGAGCGGATCGGCGCGCCGGTCGTGTCGTTCCGCGGCGGTCGCGGCATCGTCGATGACCGTCATCCACTGGGGCTGACCATCCCGGCCGGCTACCGGCTGTGGCCGGAGACCGATCTGCTGGTGGCTTTCGGCACCCGGCTGGAGGTGCCGACCGGCCGCTGGGGCAAATTTCCACCCGGCCTGAAGATTGCCCGTATCGACATCGACCCGGCGGAGATGTCGCGTCTGAAGGTCGATATCGGCATCGTGGCGGATACTGCGGATGCTGCAAGCGCTCTGCTGCAGCAGGTATCGCCACGCAGCGACAGCGCCAGGGCAGCCACCATCGCGAAGGCCAAGGCGGACACGCAGGTCGATATCCAGCGTGTGCAGCCGCAGATGTCATATCTGGACGCAATCCGCGAGGTATTGCCGGAAAACGGTATCATTTGTGACGAAATGACCCAGGTCGGCTACGTGTCCTGGTTCGGCTTTCCGTTCCACACCCCGCGCAGCCTGGTCACATCGGGATTTTCCGGAACGCTGGGTGCCGGTTTTCCAACCGCGCTCGGGGTGAAGGTGGCGATGCCGGATCGTCCGGTCGTTTCGCTGAACGGCGATGGCGGATTCCTGTTCGGCGGCGCCGAACTGGCTACGGCAATGCAGTACGGCATCAACCTGATCACCATCGTTTTCAACAACTCGGCCTATGGCAACGTGATGCGCGACCAGCACCGGTTGTTTGAAGGCCGGGACTCGGGATCGCGCCTGCGCAACCCCGACTTCCTGGCCTACGCTCGCAGTTTTGGTGTGCATGGCTGGCGGGTGAGCGATGCCAAAGGCCTGCGCAGCGCGCTGTCGGAGGCGCTGGTGGCCAATACGCCGACGTTGATCGAGGTCATGACCGACATCACCAAGGAGTCAGCGCCGTGGCCCTTCATCGCGCCAACCCGTGACTGAGTGCGATCCCTGCAACAGATCAGGTCCCGGCGCATCGCAAGGCGGCATGAAGCCCAGCGCGCCCCGATGGGGGGCGAATCGATCTGGGCGGCAGTTTGATCTAGGCGGCGAATTGATCCGGGCCGTGGACGTCGCGCTCTGCCAGGCCTGCCACGCACGCCATCACCATCCTGGCTGCGGCGGCATGCGCCCGCCGGGCATTGTGCGTGGCCGGTGCCTTGATGCACCCCGCAGGCTCGTAGCCAGGAAGGCGCTGGGATCTATCTGGCGAGCGCGGCCAGCGCGGTCGTGGCAGCGGCCTGTCCGCTGATCCAGGCCCCACCGAGAGTGCCGGCGAAGCCAACGTTGCATGCCTCCCCGGCAAACATCAGGTGGCCGTCGGAAACCGGTTGCGCCAATGTGTCGCGCGCGAATGCGGATCCCGGAACGGCGTAGCAATAGGCGCCACGGATCCATGGGTCGGCATCCCAATGCGTCACCAGCGTGGTCCCGCCGCCGAACAACCGGTCCACCCGGGACCCGAACGCCCGGCGCAGGTGGGACAGCGCGAAATCGACCGCAGCAGCCTCGCCCGCATCGGCAAGCTGCCAGGCGACGGACCCACCGATCCAGCCCTGCACATAGTCACGACCGAACGGCCAGCACTGGAACGGCATCAGTGGATCGCCCTGCCGCTCCAGTATCCGGTCAACCGAACAGTGCAGCGGGAGGTCAAGCCTATCCGGTCCGGTTGCCCGCAGGGCAACCTTCATCGCCAGGCCCATGGGCAGCGCGTGAATGGCTTCGGTGACATGGACCGGCAATGGCGGGTCGAAAACCATTGTTCCGGACGCCAGCACGCCAGTGGATACAGTGACGATACAGGCAGCGGCGGTGAGGCTGCCCCCAACCGTCTCGACGGTAACGCTGCCGCCGCTGCCGCCCCAGCGGATGCGCGTGACCGGCGCGTGCAGACGGATGTCCAGCCCGTCGGTCAGGCGGCGCTGTACAAAGGCGCCGATGCCGCCCTCCGGCACCAGGTTGCTGCCATCCAGTGCATTGCGCCTCCAGTCGCGGGCACTGAACCGGTCGGCATCGACGGCACAGATCACCGGCCCCTCCCACGCCTCGATGGTCGCGGCCCACGGGTCACCCGGCACGCGGCCGGCAATCTCGGACAATGCGACGTCGCCGCCATCGGCCAGGGCGGCCTCCGCTGCGGCTTCGTAACGCGGCCAGGTCTGCGCATAGGCGTTCAACTCCGCCTCAGTGGCCAGGCGATCGCCGATGAAGGTCCGCTCCTGGCGGATCTCATCGGATCGCAGCAGCCTGTCGCCGGCCTGCTGCGCGATCGGTACCAGCGGGTTGCGTTCAGCGTTGTGGAACCAGATGGCGCCCATATCGAACCATACGCCACCAAGTGACGCGGGGTTGTCGGTCCAGGCACGTCCGCCGACGCGGCCGGACGCTTCCAATACTACGGCACGCTGCCCCTGATCACGACACAGGGCTGCCGCGCCGAGGCCCGCCAGCCCAGCACCGATGATCACGATGGGTGTGTCGGTCACGCGGCGTGCCCTCCTGGCGCCCGATATGGGCGTCCGGAGGGAATGATAGGCTCAGGCGACGATACGCGCGACCTCTTGCGGTGATTGCCGGACCAAGGCGTCGTAGCCCTTCATCAACGTCTCGGTGATCATGCCGGGCGTGTAGCGGTGCGCCCCGATCTCACGGACAGCGGTAACCTCCGCCGCTGTTCCCGCCAGGAAAACCTCGGTGGCGCGGCTCAGGTCCGTTGGATCGATATGGCGGGTCACCACCTTCATCTGGTTCTTGTGCGCCAGGCTGATGACAGACCGGCGCGTGATGCCGTCAAGGAAGCAGTCGGGATCGGGCGTGTGCAACGCGCCGTCGATGACGAAGAAGATGTTGGCGCCGGTGCATTCCGCCACATGGCCGCGCCAGTCCAGCATCAGCGCGTCGGCGTAACCCTGCTGCTCCGCTGCCACCTTGGCCAGCGAGGCAATCATGTAGAGGCCGGATGCCTTGGCATGCACCGGCGCGCAGTCGGGCGGCGGCCGGCGCCACGCCGCCTCGGCAACCCGGATACCCTGCATCCGTTCAGCGCCGAAATAGCTCGGCCAGGGCCAGGCGCCGATCGCGACATGCACCGACGTGCCGGTCGCCGACACCGCCAGTTGCTCCGACCCGCGCCAGGCGATCGGGCGGACATAGCCATCGGTCAGCCCGTTCGCCTTCAGCACGGCGTTGCAGGCGGCATCGATTTCGTCCGCCGTGTAGGGGATTTCAAAGCTGAGGATGCGCCCGGAGTTGATCAGGCGGTCGGTGTGATCGCGCAGGCGGAAGATGTTGCCGGCATACGCACGCTCGCCTTCGAACACGGCACTGGCGTAGTGAAGGCCATGCGATAGAACATGCAACCTGGCGTCGCGCCAGGGTACGAGGGAGCCATCCATCCAAAGCCATCCGTCCCGGTCATCGAAAGGAAGTAGCGTCATGGCCGCCTTCTCCGTAATTTTATTGCGTTCAGTCCGGCTAACTTAAAACGGTTCGCATTTTAAGTCAATAATGCTGACCTATTTTGGGAGCGAATGCCTGGTATGCTGAAAGACAAAACCCGTTTCGTCCCGCCACCCAAACTGCCGCCGCCGACGCCGGTGGTCGATGTGGGGAAGGCGGAGATGCGGCTGGCGCAGGATCTGCTGTTCTTTGCCTATCGCGACTTCACCAACGTGGCCGACCAGGTGCTCGAGGAACTGGGGCTGGGCCGTGCGCATCACCGGGCGCTGCACTTCATCGGCCGCAATCCGGGGATCACCGTGTCGGGTCTGCTGGCGATCCTGCGCATCACCAAGCAATCGCTGGCCAGGGTGCTGAACACGCTTGTCGACGAAGCCTACGTTGGCCAGGCGGCGGGCTATGAGGACCGGCGCCTGCGGCTGCTGACCCTGACGGACAAAGGCAAGGGCCTGGAGCACCGGCTGTTCGACGCACAGCGCGCGAAGCTCGCGGACGCATATCATTCAGCCGGTCCAGAGGCCGTGCAGGGCTTCCGTTCCGTGATGCGGGCGATGATGGACCAGGGCGCGCGTGCCTATATGGACGGCACCGGTTCGGCGGAGGACGCCTGACATCATGGTCGACGATTGTCACATCCTGGTGGTTGAGGACGATCCCCGCCTGCGCGAACGGCTCGCGCGCTATCTGACCGGCGAGGGATTTCGCGTCACCTCCGCCGGCGACTCCGCCGAGGCTCGGACGCAGTTGCGGGTGATCAACCCGGATCTCATGGTGCTTGACGTGATGATGCCGGGCGAAAATGGGTTGGACCTGACGCAGGCGCTGCGGCGGGAGGGGCGGGAGACGCTGCCGATCCTGCTGCTGACCGCCCGCGGCGCGCCGGAGGACCGGATCGCCGGATTTGAGGCCGGGGCCGACGACTACCTGGGCAAGCCGTTCGAGCCGCGCGAGCTGGTGCTACGAATCCGGGCAATGTTGCGGCGGGCGCCGCCGGCGGCGGTGCAGACTCCGGTGGGGCCGGTGCGCATCGGCGGCGCGGAATTCGATGTCGAGCGAGGTGAGCTGCGTGATGCATCCGGTCCGATCCGGTTGACCGGCGGGGAAGCGGCGCTGCTGACCGCGTTGGCGCGCAAATGCAATGAGGTGCTTTCACGTGAGGAAATCGCGGAAGCCCTGGGAATGGACGATTCCGGCGAGCGGGCAATCGATGTGCAGGTGGTTCGGTTGCGGCGCAAGATTGAAGTCGACCCACGCGAGCCGCGCTTTCTGCACACTGTGCGGGGCCGCGGGTACATCCTGAAACCGGGGGTCTGAGCGATGCGCGCGCGGGTGCCACTGCCCTTCGGCGCCTCCCTGAAACGCGTGATGCCGCGGTCGTTGCTGGGCCGCACGCTGCTGATCATGCTGGTGCCGCTGGTCCTGGTGCAGGCAATCGCGCTGCAACTGTTCTACGGCAATCAGCTCGAACTCGTGTCACGTCGGCTGTCCAGTGGCATTGCCGGGGAGATCGCATACACGGTCGCCTTGCTGCACCAGTTTAAAAGCCCCACCGACCGCGACTGGGTGCTGCAGATGGCGCGTGAGCAGTTCACCATGGACATCAGGATGGAGCCTGGCGCGCGCCTGGAACGCCAGACGCGGGTCAATGTCCTCGGCCCGATGGACGATGACCTCGCTGCTGCGCTAACCGAGCGGTTCAAGGTGCCGTTCACCATGGATTGGACGTCCGATCCGCGCTCCGTGCTGATCCGGCTGCAGATGCCCGAGGGCGTGCTGGACGTGGTGGCGCCGCGCAAGCGCCTGTCGATCGGCACGCTGTTCCTGTTCGTCGGCTGGATCGTCGGCTCCGCGCTCCTGCTGTTTGCCATCGCCGCCTTGTTCATGCGCAACCAGGTGCGCGCAATCCGTCGCCTCGCCCGGTCGGCCGAGGCATTCGGGATGGGGCGGGACGTTCCGGCCATCCGGCCGGAAGGTGCGTCGGAGGTGCGCCAGGCGGCAGCGGCATTCAATCGCATGCAAGAACGGATCAGGCGCTTCCTGGCGCAACGGACGGAGATGCTGGCTGGCGTCTCGCACGACCTGCGGACGCCGTTGACCCGGTTGCGGCTGGCCCTGGCGATGCTGCCGCACACTGATGAATTGCGCGATGACGTGGCGGAGATGACGGCGGATGTGGAGGAGATGGACCGCATGATCGGCGGCTACCTCGCCTTTGCCCGCGGCGAGGGGACGGAGCAGGCGCAGCCGGTGAACCTGGCAACCATCCTCGATGATGTCGCCGCGGGTGCACGTCGCGCCGGCGCCTCGTTGGATCTCGACGTTCCGGTGGATCTGACGCTGAAGTTGCGCGCCGACGCAGTGCGGCGGGCAGTCACCAACCTGGTGGACAATGCCCGCCGGCACGCCCGCCACGTTGTGCTGGCAGCGGCGGCGCAGGGGCGGTCCGTCCTGGTGACGGTCGACGATGACGGGCCGGGCATTCCGGCCGACCGGCGGGAAAGTGTGTTCCGGCCGTTTGAAAGTGGTTCGTCTGGGGGAACCGGGCTGGGCTTGACCATCGCCCGCGACATCGTGCGGGCGCATGGTGGGGAAATCGTTCTGGAGGACAGCCCACTGGGCGGTCTGCGAGCGCGGATCAGGCTGCCGGTATGACAGCAGGCAACCCCCCTGAAGTCACAGCGCGTCCGGTGCCGACATCATTGCCACCCATGGCAGGGACAAGGGAAATCTGAAGACGTGGGGTGGCTGGCGCTCGCCCGGATGATTGCATCGGCCGGCTAGTCGCCGGGGCAGCATTTGCGGCCACGCGCGGACGTGATCTTGAGCGTCATTGGCGCTTGATCTTGCACGCTCCCAATGCCGCCAGGCGCATCGAGGTGACAAGGTCCTGAACGAGACTGCGGCAAACAAGCCGCTGGATGCCAATGCACCCTGTTCAGAACAAAATAATCTGCTATTGCGGTGTTGGGCCACGTAAACAGTGGCGAATATCACGAAGCTTGATCGGCTGGACGCCAGCGCAGAAAAAAATCAGTCTGGTGCTATGGGGAAGGGAGCAGAGAAATGTCGAGACGTGTCTGTGCTGCGGCAATCATCGCTGGAATGCTGGGTGGCAGCGGAATGGCGCTCGCCGCCGACGAAGTAACGCCGGACCAGTTGCTGCACGCGGATGCGCAGCCGGCGAACTGGCTGATGAATCATCGGGATTTCTCCGGGCACAGATATTCGCCGCTCAAGCTGATCAACAAGGAAAACGTCAAACACCTGCACGTTGCATGGACGCTGCAACTTGGCGGCGTCGAAGGCGGCGGCATCTGGTCGCACGGCGGTCTGGAAGGAACGCCAATCGTCGAAAACGGCATGATGTATGTGACTGACGGCTGGGGAACCGTCTACAAGATCGACACCCACGGCGGTCAGTCCAAGTTGTTATGGCGGATGGATCCCAAGACCGATCATGACTGGGCCGGTGCGGTCGCTTGCTGTGGCGTCGACAACCGCGGTGTGGCACTCGCCGGGAATTTAGTGCTGTCGCATTCACTTGATGGTCGCCTGATCGCGACCAACAAGGACACCGGTGAAGTCGCATGGCAACGCCAGGTCGCCGACCCGGACAAGAGCGAGGTGATCACCGGTGCGCCGCTGGTCGTCAAGAACCTGGTCATTACTGGTGTTGCCGGCGCGGAATACGGCATCCGCGGATGGATCGCTGCAACCGATCTGACGACGCAAAAGGAAGTTTGGCGCACCTACACCATTCCGGGAAAAGGTGAGCCCGGCAGCGAAACTTGGAAGGACTCCAGGAACGCGATCGCCACGGGTGGCGGCTCGACATGGGTTACCGGCACGTATGATCCAGCCACCAATACGCTGTTCTGGGGCGTCGGCAATCCTGGCCCCGACTGGGATTCGCAATATCGGCCGGGCGACAACCTCTATACTGACTGCACCCTGGCGCTCGATCTGGATACGGGCAAGATCAAGTGGCATTTCCAGCACACGCCGAATGATTCATTCGATTATGACAGTGTGTCCGAGAATGTGCTGGTGGATGCTACGGTGCACGGCCGTCCCATGCATCTGGACCTGGAGGCCGACCGTAACGGCTTCGCCTATGCCCTTGACCGTGAAACCGGATCATTTGTTTGGGGTCTGCCGTTCGTCAAGAAAGTGACGTGGACCAAAGGCCTTGACCCGGAGACGGGCAAGCCGGTCGAGTATGATCCGAAAGCAGAAGTGCAGAAGTACAACGTTTCGGTGACGCCTAGCCGGGACAATACAGAAACGATGATTTGCCCTGGGAACATGGGTGGCAAGAACTGGCCTCCGACGGCTTATAATCCGGAGCTGAAGCAGTGGTACATTCCGGTCATCGAAAGTTGCAACAAGATCACGGTGAAGCCTGAGAAACAGGCACCGGGCAAACGCGACCTGTTCACCGGCGGCGGCCCAAGCCAGCCGGAGCGGATCACCGGCAGCGTCACCGCGATCGACGTGACGACCGGCAAGGAAGTTGGAAAGTT
This sequence comes from Rhodopila sp., assembly GCA_965200665.1. GTDB lineage: Bacteria > Pseudomonadota > Alphaproteobacteria > Acetobacterales > Acetobacteraceae > Rhodopila. The sequence continues at coordinate 2,799,655 of OZ241370.1, forward strand.
CGAAACACCGTATCCGATGCTGGGTGGTCTTTTGGCAACGCCGGACCTGGTGTTCTACGGCCAGCCCGACGGCAAGGTCGCTGCACTTGATGCAAAGACCCTGAAGGAACTCTGGAGCTTCAACACCGGGGGCGGCGTCAATGCACCGCCAATGACCTTCACCACTGACGGAAAGCAATATGTCGCGATACTGGTTGGCCAAGGCGGTGCCTGGGACAAGTGGTTCATCGATGCGACTCCGGAATTGAAAGCGGTCCACCCAAGTTCTGCGTTGTTTGTCTTTACAGTCGACTGAGGTGAGCTCCGGGTGGATCGCAAATCCACCCGGAACGCCGGACGGGAATAGGAGAAGTCAAGGGTGGCAGGATGGTCTTTGGTGCCTCGCGCGTTGAGTATAGCCGCGGCATGCGTTCTATTGATGGCCGGACCCGCATGGGCCGAAGGGACGCACGCCGAAGGGACACACGCCGACGGGACGCATGCCAACGGGGGCAACCTGATCTTCAAATCCGCTAACTGCGTCGGCTGCCACAAATGGTCCGGCGTCGGCGGCGGTGGGTATGGCGGTGCAGCGGCCAATCTGCGTGCGACTCAGCTAACCCCCGAGCAGATTCAGGAGACAGTGCGGTGTGGCCGCCCCGGGACCGGCATGCCCCATTTCCAGGCCGATGCTTATGCCGACGGACGCTGTTACGGCCTGAAGAAGTCCGATCTTCCCTCTGACCAGATGCCGCCGGAACCGGACCATCCGTTACGCCCGGAGGAAATCAAGGCGGTCGCCGGCTATGTGGTCACGTCGATCAAAGGGAAGGGCGCCCCGAACCTGACCGACTGCCAGGCGTTTTTCGGCACGGCGTCCCGCGTCTGTGACATCTATCAACCCGCTGACGGACGCAGCGGTGCGGTGGCCGCATCCTCGCATGGTCATCTGAAGGTCGATGCAGCGCAAGACGCCAACGCGCCCAACGCCGCGCCAGGGAAATAGCCAATGCGTTTCATTCTCGCCGCACTGTTCATGGCTTTGGTCCTCCCGACCGGCGCGGTGGCCGAACAGAACGATCTGCGTGAATTTCGCGTCGGCATGCCGGTATCGGCATTACCACAGACCGGATACGGCGGTTTCTCCTGTACTGAAGACCCGCAGCGGAAACTCGCAACCTGGGCCGATTATCGATCATGTCCGCAATCGGCGGACGGCATGCGTTCGGTAAACTTCCGCTATGGCGACGCTGGAGCGGATGAGAACGATGAGTCAACGCGGGTTGGCGGTCAGGCCGTTACGCTCGCCATGTTGATCACCCAGTCTGCTGAGGTCGGTGGCATACGGATCGATACCGATCCCAAAGCCCGGCTGTATCTTCACAAGAAAGCCTTTCTGTTCGGCCTCCAGGTCAAGGCCCGGTTTGGCGACGATGGCTGGACGTGCAGTTCGGTCGCGCAAACGCCCACCGAACAGCCCGTTGGTGGCGTGTTTATCCATGAACACTGTGAGAAGCAGACCGCCACCCGGCACTTCCTGCTCGACCGCCAGTTGTTTCACGATCCGGCGAAAGATCTGCGCGACTTCACCGATGCGACGCAGTTCACCATCCTGAAGTCAGGAACCTGAGAACGCGCGCAACGCAGCGAGCAGAAATCAATCTGCGGTTGATGGCGATGCGCCGCGGCGACGATCTGCCGTGCATGCAGTCGATGCCCGGCGTGCGTCGAGGATCGTGCGGGCGGCGTCGATCACGCGTCGTATCACCGCTTCCGGACCGGCCGCTTTCGTAAGCGCGTTCATCGGTACCTCCAGCGCGATCGGAATCCCCGGGGGCATGTGATCGACCACGGTCTTGATTGCGATGCCGCCTTCGCCCGGCGGCAGGCGTTCGGCACGGGCGTGATGCAGCCATCCCTCCTGGGTCGTCGGCCGTTCCGCCGGGGCATCGCAAACATGGATGAACGGCAGGCGGGCGATCGGGATGGCGTCAAGGTCTGTCGGAACGTTGCCGCAGCGGTCGAAATGCAGCGTATCTGTCCATGGGAAATATTCCGGACGAACTCGATATCGTGGACGGTGATCCCGGTATCGGCCAGGGCGGATCGGGATTCGCGCAGATCGGGATTCGCGCAGCAGCGGCGGATCCGACATCAGCGGGTAGAACGGCGTGCCGGGCGCCACCTGCAACAGGCGAAGGCCCACCGATTGATAACCGGCATCGGCCGCTGCCCGGATCAGGTCCGGCGGCGGCAACGACAGCGCCGTCAGGTGGGCGAGCGAGAAGAAAGTCACGCCATCCAGCTTGGCACCGGCAGGCCTTTGCCGCGCAGGAATTCGGGGTTGAACAGCTTCGACTGATAGCGCGATCCACCGTCGCAGAGGATCGTCACCACGGTATGGCCTGGCCCCATCGCCTTGGCCACGCGGATCGCCGCCGCGATGTTGATGCCGGCGGAGGTGCCGACCGACAGGCCCTCATGGATCAGAACTTCGAAAATCTGGTCCAGCGCCTCGGCGTCCGGAATGCGTTCGGCATCGTCGATCGCAACGCCGTTCAGGTTCTCCGGCACCCGCGACTGGCCGATGCCTTCGGTGATCGACGACCCCTCGATGGTCAGGTCGTTGCTCTTGACCCAGCCGTACAGCCCAGATCCCAGCGGGTCGGCGAGGACGACGCGGATGTCGGGATCGCGTTCCTTGAGGGCGAGGGACACGCCGGCCAGGGTGCCGCCCGTGCCGCAGGCGCAGGTGAAGGCGTCGATCTTGCCGCCGGTCTGGTCCCAGATTTCCGGGCCCGTAGTCATGCGGTGACCCTCGCGGTTGGCCAGGTTATCGAACTGATTGGCCCAGATGGCGTTGCCGGTCTCCGCCGCCATCTCCTCGGCCAGGCGGCGGGACACATGCACGTAGTTGCCGGGATCCCGATAGGGCTTCGCCGGCACCAGGCGCAGGTCGGCGCCGATCATGCGCAGGAAGTCGATCTTCTCCTGCGACTGGGTCTCCGGCATGACGATCACGCTGCGGTAGCCGCGGGCGTTGCCCACCAGGGTCAGGCCGATGCCGGTGTTGCCGGCGGTGCCCTCGACGATGGTGCCGCCTTCGCGCAACGTGCCGCGCTGCTCCGCGTCGACAATGATTGCAAGGCCCGCTCGGTCCTTGACCGACCCGCCGGGGTTCATGAACTCGGCCTTGCCGAGAATGGTGCAACCGGTCTCCTCCGACGCGCGGCGCAGGCGGATCAGCGGCGTGTTGCCGATTGCCTGGGCCAGGCCTTCCTGGAAGCTGCTGGCGTGATACAAGGCAGTCATCGGAGTTTCCTTATTGGAGCGTTCAGTATGGTCGAGAATGTCGCGCCAACCCTTACCTGGGAAGCCCTGCAGGCAGATGCAAACGCACAACTGGTGGACGTGCGTACCGATGTGGAGTGGAATTTCGTCGGCTTGCCGGATCTGGACGCAGCCGGGAAGAAGCCGATCCTGATCCCCTGGCAGGTTTATCCCACGATGCAACGCAACACAGGGTTCGAGAACAACCTGCGTGATGCGGGCCTGACGGCGGAGCACAAGATCTATTTCATCTGCCGCAGCGGCGCCCGCAGCATGGCTGCCGCCGAGGCCGCCCGTGCCGCCGGATTTTCCCATGTATTCAATGTGGCGGACGGGTTTGAGGGGCCGCCGGACGCAGCCGGGCATCGCGGCACCACGGCGGGCTGGAAGGCCGATGATCTGCCGTGGCGGCAGCGCTGACGATGTACACGCTGTATCACGCGCCGGGGTCCAGCTCTCTGGCGGTGCACATCGCGCTGCATGAGGTCGGGGCGGCATTCGAAGGGCGGATCATAAACTTCGCGCAACGTGATCAGGATCCGCCCGAACTGCCGGCGCTGAATCCGGAAAGCAAGGTGCCGACGCTGGTAATCGATGATCGGCCGCTGACCGAGGTCGCGGCAATTTTGTATTACCTGGCGCGGCGCTACCCGCAGGCCAGGCTGTTCCCGGAAGGCGATATCGAGGCTGAGGCGCAGGTTATTTCCTGGATGTCGTTCATAGCATCGACCTTGCACCCCGCCCGTGCGCGGGGCGCGGAACATGTGACGGCGGCATGGTTGTGGGCAGAGCAGAAACTGGGCGGCCGGATGTGGGCCGCTGGCGCATTCTCGATCGCCGATATACATCTATTCCGGCTGTTCTGGCGCCTGCGCGGTTCGGTTGGTGCCGATCCGGCGGTCTATCCAGGGCTGTCGGCACACCACGACCGGATGATGGATCGGCCCGCCGTGCAGCGGGCGTTCGCGGCAGAAGCGGCAATCGGCTACACGCTGCCCTCCTGAACCGGACGTTAACGCTTCCTTAACCGGCCCGTGGCAGGTTCCGCGGCATGCCGAACGATCCTGCCAGCGATTCAAACTCCGCTTTTTTCATTGATGAATATGCGTCTGGAATAGCAGCCCTGGGCCTGTTGTACTGGGCCCCAAGCGTCGAGACCACGCAGCCCATAGCGGCCGAGGCCGGCAATCTCCTCAGCCGGCCACGTCCCGCCGCAAACGCCACCGACCTCCCGATGCGACCGCCGGCGGCCTGGACCACCTGTTCATGATCGCCGGCTGCGCCCCCATTATATCCGTCATGGCGGTTACGGCAGCCAGAAGCGGACTGAATGGTGTTGCCTGCACCGCGAAGCCGTTCAACCAGGCAGCGTCGACGGCATTCGTTGCCCGCTTCGGCGCGCCCGGCAAATCATCCCGGCAGAAGCTGCGTTGATGCTGCAAGCGCAACGCCTTCTGGTTGTGGATGACCAGCGTCTGGATCGCGCCATTGCCACACATGCCGCGATGCAGACAGGGTTCGCCGTCAGCGCGGCGGCCAGTATCGGCGAAACGCGGGAATTGCTGCAGGCCGGCGAGAAGTTCAAGTTCGTGTTGCTCGATCTGGCATTGGGCAACGAGGATGGTTTGGAAGTGCTGCCGCTCCTGGCACGCTACAACCCAACGGCGGTCATTGTTCTGGCGTCCGGCTTCGATGGCCGGATCATGGCTGCCAGCCAGCGCGTGGTCGCCGGCCTCGGCCTTCAAGTGGCGGGGGTTCTGCGCAAGCCGATCCTGCCGACCGCATTGCAGCGGCTGCTGCGCCAGACACCGCGCGTAGCTGTATCCGAAAGCGATGGATCAGTGCTGATCGATCCCGTCCATGTCGGACGGGCGATCGCGGATGGGCAGATCAGGCCGTGGTTTCAGCCGAAGACATCGCTGACCACCGGCGCGGTCATCGGCGCCGAGGCACTGGCGCGATGGGTCAGGCCCGACGGACGTCTGATTTCACCGCTGGATTTCGTTCGGATCAGTGAGCAAATTGATCTGGGCCGGGCATTGACCGACACGATCCTCGACCAGGCGCTGCTGGCGTGCGCGCGGTGGCGGGTTACCTGTCCCGGGTATCAGGTCGCGGTCAACCTGTCGCCGTTGCTGTTGGACGACACTGACCTGACCGAGCGGATCGATCGGATGCTGCAAAAGCATTCCGTACCGCCGGGCGGGCTGGTCATCGAGATTACCGAAGGCAATGGCATTCCGGATACGCCGCGCGCCATCGAGACCCTGACCAGGCTGCGAATTTGGGGCGTTCATCTGGCGATCGACGACTTCGGAACCGGGCATTCCAGCCTGCTGTCTCTGGTGCGCATGCCGTTCAACGAGATGAAGATCGATCAGGCCTTCGTGCGCGAGGCTGTCACCAACCGGGACGCGCGCAAGGTGGTCCGGGCAAGCGCTTCCCTGGGTCGCGAGCTGGGGCTGAAAGTCGTGGCCGAAGGCGTGGAGAGTGAGGTGATTGCTCAGCTGGTCGGCGATGCCGGATGTGACGTCGGTCAAGGCTGGCTTTATGGCCGCGCGGTGCCGCCCGAGATCTTCCAGACCGAGATGGAGAGCGCAATGCCCGCCGCTGGCATTGGGCCGGCGATCTGATCGGCGATGCAAACCCGTATTGTCCTGACGGCTGCATCGGTTGTCCTGCTGCTATGGCTGGGGATTGGCGGCTATCTGGCCCAGAAGCGTCAGGACCAGATCAGAGACGCAGCGCAGGAGTCGCGTAACCTCGCACAGGCGTTCGAGGAGAACATCAGGCGCTCCGTTGAAGCGATCGATACCGTAATTAAAACCCTGCGTAGCGCGCGGAGACCTGATCCTGGGCACTTTGACCTCGCAGGCTGGGAGCGTGACAGTGGCCTGACGCAGGACCTGACGCTGCAGCTTGCAATTGTTGACCGGAATGGAGCTGTGGTCGCGAGCAACCTGGGCCCGATACCCCCTGGCGCCCCCGGGATTGCCGACCGGCCGCACTTCCGCGGCGCGCGTGACATGGCGAACGACTCGCTGCTGATCAGCGTGCCTGTGCTTGGCCGCGTTTCAGGCCGGTGGTCGGTCCAGTTCGTCCGCAAGCTGTTCAACTCGGGCGGCGGCTTCGATGGCGTCGTGGTCGCGTCACTCGATCCCGGCTTCCTCTCGCGGTTCTACAAATCCCTCGATATTGGTGCAGGGGCGTTACTGCTGCTGGGTCCGGATGGCATCGTTCGATCGGCGGGTCCACAGACAGCGGCGGGGTTGGGTGACAACCTTTCCGCGACCCAGCTGATGCAGTTGGCATCGGCACGATCGGCCGGCACGGTGCGCATCTCGGCCACGGCCGACGGGATCGACCGTATATACAGCTGGCGGCAGGTTGCACCGTATGGATTGCTGGCGGTGGTAGGCTTATCCACAGCCGATGCGCTGAAGCCCTATTATGAGGATCTGCGGGGCCTGGTCGCCATCGGGCTGGGATTGACCGTGCTGACGCTGGTGATCGCTTTCCTGCTCGCCCACACAAGGCGCGACAGCATGCGTTCGCAGGCGATGCTGCGGGCCGCGGTGGACAACATCAGCCAGGGGCTGATCGTGGTCGACGAGGCTCGGCGCGTGCCCGTACTGAATGATCGTGCGGTGGAATTGCTGGAGCTGCCACCGCATTTGTCACAGCCTGGTTACGACTTCGACGCCTTGCTGGAATGGCAGTTGGAAAAGGGGGAATTCACAGGACACGACGACTCGGCGGTCCGTATGTTGGTCGAATCCGGTGGAATTGAGCGCGGAAATTCCGTGTATCGGCGGGCGCGGCGCAACGGAACGGTGCTGGAGGTGCGCACCAAAGTGCTTGACAGCGGCTTGGCAGTCCGCACATTCACCGACATCACGGATCAGGAACGTGCGGCCCATGTGCTCGCTGGCGCGCGCGATGCGGCAGAAGCGGCCGTACGTGCCCGATCCGAACTGCTTGCCGTGATGACGCACGAAATTCGCACGCCGCTGAACGGCGTCATTGGCGTTGCGGAGCTGCTGGAGACGACGGAACTCGGGACGGTTCAGCGGGAATACGTGCGTCTGATCCGGCAATCGAGTGACCACCTGCTCGAACTGGTCAACGATATCCTCGATTTTTCGCGCCTGGAGGCAGATCGCGTCGAGCTGGAGCAGGTCGATCTCAACCCTCGGACCCTGATACAGGGCGTCATCGACATGTTTTCGATCAAGGCTGGCAGCAAGGGACTGCACCTGTCGGCGATCGTTGATGACACGCTGCCGCCAGCCGTGGTCGGTGATCCCGGACGCCTGCGGCAGGTGCTGATCAACCTGGTCGGCAACGCAATCAAATTCACCGAACACGGCTGGGTCACCGTGACGCTGACCTGCCAGCCTGAGGCCGATGATCGGGTGAAGTTGCTGTTCAGTGTCGCGGATAGTGGGATCGGCATCCCAGCTGAGGCGGTTGACAGGATGTTCCAGGAATTCACCCAGATGGACGGCTCGATCAGCCGTCGCTTCGGCGGCAGTGGTCTGGGCCTGGCAATCAGTCGGCGGCTGGTCGAATTGATGGGCGGCAGCATGGTCGTCGAGAGTGAGCTGAACGAAGGCAGTACGTTCCGCTTCGCTGTGACGGTGAAACTGGCGCAGACGGCCGTGCCGGCGCCGGCCACGCTACCTGTCGCTGAATCCAGGCCAACCGAACCGTTGAGGATCCTGCTGGCCGAGGATAATCCGACCAATCGCCTGGTGGCAGTGCGACTGTTGGATCGGCTGGGTCATCAGGCCGACACGGTCGGCAACGGCGTCGACGCGATCGCCGCACTGGAACACAGTCATTACGACCTGATCCTGATGGACGTGATGATGCCTGAGATGGACGGCCTGGCGGCAACGCGGCGCATCCGATCGAGTGAAACGAGCGGGACCCGGATCCCGATCGTGGGGCTGACCGCTGGGGTTGGCACAAATCGGCTGGCGGCATGCCTGGATGCGGGAATGGATGCAGTCACGACGAAGCCCGTTACCCTGGATCGCCTTCGTTCGGCTATCGCAGAGGGGTGCAGCGCTGCAGAGGGTTACCGTGCGGTGCCAAGGGACGGGACATCGATCCCCCGGCTGCGCGAACTGGCCGACTTACTGGGCGAAGAGGCCATGGTGGAGATCGGAAGAACCTTTGCGGAGGATTCACAGGTCAACATGGCGACGCTACAGGAGGCTGCGTTGCGCGGCGACCGGCAGATGATCGGGCGCATCGCGCATAGCCTCGCCGGCGCCGGTCGCAATGTCGGCGCCGACGCACTGGCATCGCGCGCCTCCCACCTGGAAGAGACGGCTGCAACACTGACGGCGGCGCAGCTCGCCGATGAGATCCTGGCGATCCAGGGCAACCTGGATGATGCGGTTCAGCGTATCGGTATCAGGCCACTGGGCGCCGTGTCGGGTGCCGATGCATGAGGGCGGCCTTTACGCTGACTGGCTAGGCGAGTACGCTTTAAGCTCGCCGATGACAGAATTGCCCGCCAGCATTCCGAAAGTAGCCCTCGTGACCGGTAGCGCTCAGCGCCTGGGACGGGCGATCGTGGTCGCATTGGCCAAGGCAGGCTTCGATGTCGGCATTCACTACAACACCAGCCGTGACGCGGCGCAGCAGACCTTGGCGGAGGTTCAGGCACTGGGGCGGCGCGGGGTCCTGCTGCAGGCCGATCTGGGCGACGAAGCCCAAACCCAGCAGCTGGTAAACAAAACGGCCGATCAGCTCGGCCGGATCGGTGTCCTGGTCAACAACGCAAGCCGGTTCGACCGCGACGAGTGGCACGACGTGACGCGCGACTCCTGGGACGCTCATATGGATGCAAACCTGCGCGCGCCCCTGGTATTGATCCAGAATTTTGCGCTGGCCCTGCCGGCCGACGCCGAGGGCGTGGTGATCAACATGATCGACCAGCGGGTGTGGTCGCTGACACCCCATTTTGTGTCCTACACGATATCGAAGGCCGGCCTGTGGGCGCTTACACAAACGATGGCGCTGGCGCTGGCGCCACGTATCCGGGTGAATGCGATCGGACCGGGACCAGCGCTGCCCAGCCCGCGGCAGACCGACGCGATGTTCGCCAGGCAATCCGCGTCGGTGCCGCTGGGCCACGGCACCAGCCCCACGGAAGTGGCCCGGGCCGTCCTCATGATCCTCGGATTGCCCGCCATGACAGGTCAGATGATCGCGCTTGACGGGGGCCAGCATATGCAATGGGCGCCGGTGCAGACCGTAGCCGGGCCAGAGGAATGATTGTCCGCGATGACAGATTGTCTGGACCGGGCGTTCGCCATGTCTTCGTTCGTGACATGGTGCTGCCCGCCAGCATCGGGATCTACCCCCACGAACATCAGGACCGCCAGCGCATTCGGGTCAATGTTGATCTGGCGGTGGATGATGAAACCGCAGCGGCCGGCGCCGTTGTCGGAGCCGACGAACTCACGCGGGTGGTGAACTACGAAAAGATCGTCATCGCCGTGCGAACGATTGTCGCAGCCGGCCATACGAGGCTTGTCGAGACCATGGCGGAGCGTATCGCGGAGGCATGCCTGCTCGATACCCGGGTCCGGACCGCCCGGATCTGCGTTGAAAAGCTGGACATCTTCGAAGACGCCGGCTCGGCAGGGGTCGAGGTCGAACGGGCGCGTCCCGCTACATCATAACATTCGCTGTGCCAGTTCGGTGCCTCGCTGGGTAATGTCGTCGAAGGCCGCCTGCGCAATGTCACGGTCGGTCCAATCATCCGCGTCGAGGATGGTCCCGATCTCGGGCAAGGCGTCGACCGGTATGCCGGTCCGGGCTGCGTCGTGGCAGTTGTAGTAATGGCCCTGCCGCCGTTCGATTACGGCGTAACGGCCCTGGTCGGCGATCAACAGGTGTGACCCCTGTTGCGAAACGATCGCGACGGACATGATTTTCTCCTTGATCAGGCAGGCGGTTCGATCAGGCAGGGGGTCGATCAGGCAGGGGGTCGATCAGGCAGGCGATACGCTGGCAATGCGGTCGAGCTTGGCGGCCACGATAAAATCGTTCTCGTGCAGGCCCTTGATCTTCTTGGTGCGGAGTGAAACCGTCGCGTAGCCCCAGCCGAACGAAATGTCCGGATGATGCGCCTCGGCCTCGGCGAGATCAGCCGCCTGACGAACAAACGTCGCCGCCTGGGCAAAGTTCTTGAAGCGATAGGTTCGCTCGATCCTTGTCGCGTCGTCGAGCACGGCCCAATCCGGTGCCTGCGCCTGATAGGACTTGGCCTCGTCGGCAGTCAGCGGCGGAATCCCGCCGCGGCAAGGTGTGCAGGTCTTCTCCGCAAGCATGGTGGTCATGGCAGGATCTCCCTGGCTACCGTCGCCACTATGGCGTTCGAGGTTTACGGCGCACCCTGTGGCGCAAACGCCCGTGGCAGGCGATGGATGCGTCGACCACCTCAACATCCATCCCGAACAGGTCGAACGGCAGCACCATCACCCTGACGTGAACCGGTCAGGGTGATAAACCTGTGTGCTTGAACAACAGGATAGCGGGCGTCTACTGTCCGCAGTCCGCGTGAACGCGCGCTAGCTGCCGGGGTCAATCCAGCCGATGTGTCCATCGTTGCGGCGGTACACGACATTGAGCACGCCACTGGCACTATTGCGAAACATCATCACGGCCTGATCCGCGAGGTCCATGCGCATCACGGCCTCGCCAACTGACAGCACGGCTATTTCGGTGCTGGTTTCGGCTACAACAGTGGCGTAGGCCTCATCGAGGGAACGGCCATCCTGCACCGCCGCATCGCTACCGTTTGGCTCTTCCTTGAGGATGTACTGCCGGGCGGACTCGGTGCGGTCCCGGCCTGCCATGTCGCGGTGGTGATCGTTGACCCGCCGGCGGTAGCGCCGCAGGCGTTTGGCAATATGCTCTGCGGCGTCGTCGAATGCCGTGTTGGCGTCGGCGGCTTCGCCCTCGCCACGCAACTGCAGGCCTCGACCGGCATGGACGTTGATGTCGCAGGTAAAAAAACTTCGCGCTCGGCTGAACGTTACATGAGCTTCCAAGGCGTGATCAAAATACTTGCCGGCAATCGTGTCCATCTGACTGGACACCCGTGTGCGCAGCGCATCCGACAAATCGACCTGCTTGCCGGCAACCGTGATCTGCATCGTACTCTCCCGACCAGTTCGACAGGCCGCCCAGGACGTCTGATGACCGACCTTGGCGGCTGAGGTATTGGGCGCCTCAAAATCCACGAAGTCTACTACGGATAAACCCGTATAGTTCGGATGACGGGGCAAGCACCGTGGGATATCGCCAGGCACGTGGACGGACGATTCCAAGCACTCGCTCCGACTGGCAGCAGTCATCGTCGGCAAGACGCTAAGCTGGAACGGTCTTCTCACGCCGGCGTTGCACGGAATTCGGTATGCGCAATGCTTCCCGGTATTTCGCAACGGTACGACGCGCGATATCGACGCCTTCACGCCGCAGCACGGCAACGATCGCGTCATCGGACAGAATGTCCACCGGCGCCTCCCTGTCGATCAGGCCGCGGATGCGATATCGGACGGCCTCCGCGCTGTGCGCACCACCGCCGTCGGTGCCGTGGATGGCGGTGGTAAAGAAGTATTTCAGCTCGAATGTGCCGCGAGGCGTGGCAATGTACTTGTTGGCTGTGACGCGGCTGACAGTGCTCTCATGCAGTTCGACCGCCTCGGCAATGTCGCGCAGGATCAGCGGCCGCAGATGTGCGACACCAAACTGCAGGAAGGCATCCTGTTGGCGGATGATTTCGGCCGCAACCTTTAGAATGGTCTGCGCGCGCTGCTGCAATGAGCGGACCAGCCAGTTGGCATTGGCCAGCCGCTCGGTCAGGAAGACCTTTTCATCTTTTTTCGCCTGCGGCGCGATTTTTGTATAGAATCGCTCGTTTACCAGCACGCGGGGCATCGTCTCCGGGTTCAGCTCAATGATCCAGCTCTCATCCGGCAAGCGCCGCATCAGCAGGTCAGGCGCCACGAGCTGCGGCGGATTGATGTCCCAGGTTGCTCCCGGCTTGGGATCCAGCGCCCTGATCTCGGCGATCATGTCAGTGAGGTCTTCGGCGTCGACGCCACAAACTGCCATCAATCGGCGGTTTTCGCGTTTGGCCAGCAAGTCCAGGTTGTCCAGCAGGATCTGCATCGCCGGGTCCAGCCGGTTGCGCTCTGCCAACTGGGCGGCCAGGCACTCCTTCAGGTCGCGCGCGAACAGCCCGACCGGATCAAATCGCATCATCCTGGCGCGAACCGCCTCGACCCGCTCCAGCGGCAGCCCCATGGCAGTGGCGATTGCCTGCGGATCGGCGGTCAGCCGGCCGGCCTCACTGAGCAGTGCCACCAGATGTGCCGCAACAATGCGATCCACCGGATCATGGAAGTTCAGCCGTAGCTGCTCGCCCAAATGGTCGCGCAGGGACCGCTCGCTGCCCGCGAAATCGTCGATGCCCCGGTCGTCACCCTCGAAACTGTGGCTGCCGCCGCTGTCCTCCATCCGCCCACCCGGAGAGACGCCGTCGCCGGCGCCGCCCGGATCCCACGTTTCCGCATGGTCGGCGTCGAGCGGCGTGCCGGACTCAGCTGGCAACGTGTCTGACCGGGCAGCATCTGCCGCATCGATGGGCGATGCCGTGCGCGGTTCGATCTGGTCGAGGGCGGCGCGCTCACCCACCGGCGGTTCGGGCGATTCATCCCGCTCGAGCAGGGGATTCCGCTCCATCTCCTCCTCGACGAAGGAGTTGACCTCAATGTTCGAGAACTGAAGGAGTTTTATGGCCTGACGCAATTGCGGCGTCATGACCAATGTCTGGCTCTGGCGTAGGTCGAGACGGGGGGCAATCGCCATGATACGAACGATTATCGGGCCGTTTGGCCTTGGTCAATTAGTTTCAGCGATGGCCCATGCAAAATCCGTGCAAGCTTATCGGTGGCGGCGATCAAATCATCACAAGCTGAACTTTTCCCCGAGATAGACCCGCCGAACGTCCTCGTGGGCAACGACCTCGTTCGGCTTGCCCTCCATCAATACCTGGCCGTCGTGCATGATGTAGGCACGGTCGATAATATCCAATGTTTCTCGCACGTTGTGATCGGTGATCAGAACGCCGATGCCACGGTCCTTAAGGTGTTTGACAAGATCGCGAATTTCGCCAACGGCGATCGGGTCGATGCCGGCCAGCGGTTCGTCCAGCAGGATGTAGGACGGCTGGGTCGCAAGCGCGCGGGCAATCTCAACGCGCCGGCGTTCGCCACCCGACAGGGCGAGGGCCGGGGTGCGGCGCAAATGGCCAATACCAAACTCGGCCAGCAGCTCGTCCAGCATCATGCCACGCGTCGCGGCATCGGGCTCAATGACCTCCAGGGCCGACATGACGTTCTGCTCGACATTGAGGCCGCGGAACACGCTCGCCTCCTGCGGCAAATAGCCAATCCCGAGCCGGGCGCGGCGGTACATCGGCAGCCGGGTGATATCTGCGCCGTCGAGGCTGATGGCGCCGGTGTCAGGCCGGACCAGGCCAACGATCATGTAGAACGTGGTGGTTTTGCCGGCGCCGTTGGGGCCAAGCAGGCCAACAGCCTCGCCGCGGCGCAGCGTGATTGTGACATTGCGAACAACCGGACGGCCTTTGTAGCTCTTGCCGACGGCACGTGCGGTCAGGCCGGCAGCGCCGGGCACGGCCTTGGATGCCTGGGCAGGCAGCACGGCGCCCACCATGTTCATGGCTTCTGTCCAGGGGACGCCGGCTTCCTGGCTCCACCGTCCGCGGCAGGGCTGCCGGTGCCCAGCGACTTGCTGCTTTCGTCGTTCGGCACGACCAGCCCGTGAACACGGCCACTTCTCTGCGCAACAAGAGTCGCGATGCCGGTCTTCATGTTCACGTCAGCCTCGGCGCCATTCAGCTGATTCTGGCCACGCGTGATGCGCACATTGCCGGCAAGGCGGGCCATTCCGGTATCAGGAACATACACACCACGGTCGCCGGTCACCGTGTCCGTGGGCGTCCGGATGGAGACGTTACCAAAGGCTTCCACACGCTGTAGTTTGCCGGACGCGCCCATGGGATCGGACGACTTTGCGGGCGAGGTCGAGGTCGGCGTAGCCGACGCCGGGGGCGGGTTGTCCGTGGTATAGGCAACCAGGGTATCAGCGGCGACGCGCTTGGCGTCATTGGTTGTGACAACGGCATTTCCCCGCGCGACGGCCATATGCTTCTGCGCCCAGTATTCGAGGTCGTCCCTGGCAGTTATGGTATCGTTTGGGGTGGTCAGTTTCAGGTCCTTGCCAGTCATCACCATGACAGACTGGTCCAGATCATAGGTCGCCTTGTCGCCCTGCGCCTGGTCGGTCGGGGTGAAGATCCGAACGTGACCATCCGCCTGCATGCGGTAGATCTCGTTGCCCTCGGTCGATTGGTCGCCCGTCAGCCCGGCAACCGGCGCAGGCTGCGTGGTGCCGGCGGTGCCCTTCTTGCGATACCACGCGGTCAGGCGATCGCCCTTCACGGTCACCTGGCCGCGAATGGCCTTTGCATCACCGTTCGCAATCACCTGCTGCTCGGCCTGGCGCCACTCGATCCCGTCGCGGGCGGTGATGTCGATCGGGCCGCCATGTGTCAGGTCAAGTTGCTGGGCACTGGCCGGTGCTGTCACCACGGTCAGGCCGGTCAGCATCAGGGCGACCAATGGCCACCTCAATGGGTGGCCCCATTCATGACCACATGGGCCGGGCCCGAAAAGTCGATGGCATTGCCCTTGTCCATCACCGCGAAGCCCTGGGCATCGAGGGTACCGAACGGTCCTTCAACGTGAACCGGCTCAGATCCGGCGGCAGCGCCGGCCTTGACGTCGATCGAGGCACTTTCGGTGTGCATCGTGGTGCCGTCATCCCGATACAGCGTCACGTCTTTCACCAGATCGAGCTGGTTCAGCCCTTGAATGAAGGTGCCCTGCTTCGCAGTGAGCATCAGCCAGGTGCCGTTCTCCAGCGTGATGTCGCCCTTCGGCATGCTCAGTCCGACCTTCTGGGCGTCGATCTGCCATGCCGTCGCGGCGGTGACAGTGTAGGGACGGCCTTTCTCGTCAATGCCGTTGTAGCGGGCATCGCTCAACTTGCCCCCCTGCACTTCACCGCTGATGTGGTTCAGGGCAAGGCGGGCTTTGCTGGTGGCCGCATCGATCTCCGGCCAGAGCGCGATCATGGACAACAGCACCATGGCTCCGAGCGGCAGCAGCCACTTGGTGAGGGTAATCAGAATTCGACGGCGCGCGATCTTACCTTGCGTCGGCGGTACCCGCTCACGCGTATTGGCGCCGCCGGCCAGATAACCGCCGGTGCGATGTTCTGCGTGGCCGGTCGCCGGAAGTGGGTGGACGCTCATTTCGGACAAGTCCGCGGGCACATGGTTGTCATTGGGTCCAAGGCAGTGACAGGCAGCGATAATAAAATGGTGCGGGCCCGCCCGCGGTAACAGATGGGATAACACGGTTGCCCACCTTCCGTATGCCGGAAGATGGCTATGAGCGGCATGGCTGCCCGGCAAAGGGTGGGACCGTTCAAGATCGTATGTCTTCCGAGACTTTCGCGCTTTTCTATGAGCCGGGAAGACGCTTTTGGTCAACCGCGCGACATTATCAAACCGTTACCCACCACCGGTTATCGCATACGCGCCGGCTCGCGTGGGGGTATTCGTGTCTGCAAAGGATATCGAGGAGCGAGGCCGGCGGCCGGCCAGACAGGCCGCCGGGCCAGGATCTACAGGACGGAGAGGATCGCCTCGGCCTTGCTGAGTTCGAAGCCACCCGGCGCCTCGACGCCAAGATGGGTGACCTTGCCATCCTCGGCGACCAGGGCGTAGCGCTGGCTGCGCCAGCCCATGCCACGGGCATTGAGGTCAAGCTCAAGGCCAATCGCCTTGGCGAATGCGGCGGCGCCATCAGCCAGCATGGTCACCTTTTCACCGGTGCTCTGGTCTTTGCCCCAGGCGCCCATGACGAAGGCGTCATTCACCGAAATGCAGGCGACGGTGTCGACGCCCTTGGCTTTGAAGGCCTCGGCGTTTTGTACGAAGCCAGGAAGGTGCTTGGCGCTGCAGGTGGGTGTGAACGCGCCGGGCACCGCAAACAGAACCACTTTCTTGCCCTTGAAGATCTCGTCGGTGGAGATCTCCTTGGGGCCATCCGCGGCCGCGACCATCAGCTTCATGGACGGTATCGTATCGCCGACCTTGATCGTCATGGGTCTTTTCTCCCTCAAGGGGTTTCTGGGATGCCGCACATAGGCACGACAGGCACTGACTCCTAGCCGGACCCGGCAGGGAAGTCACCCCCGCGCCATACAGGATGGCCGCCGATCGATCCGCGCGCTGGCCTGCTCCGGACCGTCTCAGCCAAGCCACCCAACCGTCATGCCTGCACCAGCACCATCCAGCCAACGCCAAACCGGTCACTCACCATACCGAATGAGGAGGCGAAGAACGTCTTGCCCAGGGGCATGTTGACCGTGCCGCCGTCACCCAGCGCGGCGAATACACGACCAGCCTCGGTGTCGTCCTTCAGCAGCAGCGACAGCGAGAAGCCTTTGAAGGCCGGGGCTCCACCGCACATCCCGTCCGACATGAACACATCCGTGGTGCCTATCTTCACACAGGCATGCATGATCTTGTCGCCTTGTTCGGCCGGCTGGCTGGTGGCAACCGGGCTGTCCTTGAATGCCATCTGCATCAGGACCTCTGCACCCAAGCTCTGCCGGTAGAAGTCGATCGCTTCCTGGCAGCGTCCGTCGAAGAACAAATAGGGCTGGATCTGCATCTTGCGTCCCTTCAACTGTAATCGGGCTCAAACCGGTGCATCGCCCGGCAGCAGCATCTGCGCGATCTGCTTGAACGTCCCGATCGGACCACCGCCCGATGGACGGCTGAACATCCAAATAAGGTCATAGCGCGGGCCTTGCGGGCCAACTGGCCAGGTTTCCGGCACGGTGATGCCAGTGGCACCGGTTTGCTGGAGCAGGGCCTTGCCGATCAACGGAATTTCCTGATGCTGCCATGAGATCAGGACCGTGCCGTTTTTCAGCAGCGCATGTTCGACCATCGCCTGGTAGGCACTTCTGCCATGCTTGGCATGGATCTCGAGCTTCAGGGCAGCAGCGACGGCCAGAACTGCCTCGAATGGCCGCCGGCTGGGCGTTTTGTCGGCGTGATCGCCCGGTGCGCCAGGTTCAGACGCGTAGATGAATTGCGGCTGAGGCAGCGCCAGAGTCTGCGAGCCCCATGGCGGCGCAAACAGACCGACCAAGGCGCCGGCGCGTTGCCAGCCGATTGTGCTCAGGGATTTTGGATCGACAGATCCGGTGGCGGACACACCGCCGAATTCAATGCCTTTTTCTTTGCCGGGCTTTTCGGCATGCCGAATGACCATGATGGTGGTCGCACCTGCTATCGGCATCGGCTCCTCCCCGTTTCGGGAAGCTTAAGGCAACGTCACCCTGACTGGAACAGCCGCCGTGACAAAGTCGCCCGGTCGAACGACGGAAATAGCGCGTGCCAACCTGTAGTCAACTCTAAAGCCCTAGGCTCAGGACTCAATTACGTCCACCAGATGACGAGCATGGCGAGGAGGACGGTTGCGCTGAAGTTCCTTGCCAGCTTGTCGTATCGTGTTGCCACCCGGCGCCAGTCCTTCAGGTGTGAGAACGCGCGCTCGATGAGGTTGCGTCGTTTGTAAGCCACGGTGTCGAACGGCGGGATAGTCTTGCGGCTGGCATTCGGTTGGATGACGGGTGTGCTGCCGCGCTCGGTCAAGAACAGACGGAGCGCATCGCTGTCATAGGCGGCATCGCCCAATACCTGCTTGGCGGGCGGCAACGGCTTGAGCAGAGGGACCGCTGCTCGAACGTCGCCCATCTGGCCGGGGCTGAGTTGGACCGCGACTATACGGCCTGTGGCGTCGCAGATCGCATGGATTTTGCTGGTTCGTCCGCCTCGACTGCGTCCGATGGCCTGCGCCGAGGCCCCCCTTTTCCGCCGGCACTGCAGCGATGTGCTTTGCTGGTGGTGCTGTCGATGCAGAGCAGGCTGCTCTCATCCAACTTGACCAGTTGGTCCAGCATGTCTTGCCAGATGCGATCTTTCGACCAGCGATTGAACCGGTTGTAGACCGTCGTGTGCGGACCAAAGATCGCAGGGCAGTCGCGCCACCGGCAACCGAACTTCAGGACATGCAGGATGCCGCTGATGATTTCCCGGTTGTTGCCAGGCTTCACGCCACGTCGATGCATCGGGATCAGAGGCTCGATCGCCGCCCACTGCGCGTCTGTCAGCCAGAATTCGTTGGCCATCTGCTTCACTCCGGTAATTACGGAGTTTGAATCAGAGCCCATCGAGCCGCTGCAATAGCTAAATTGAGTTCCGAGCCTAGCCGTCCGCGCGGGGAACCCACGGGATTTTCGCGACTTCAACGCCTTCCTCGGCCAGGCTTTCGGCCTGTTCATCGCTCGTTTCGCCATAGATGGCCTTGGGTTCCACCTCGCCACGATGCATTGCTCGAGCCTGGTCAGCAAAGTCCGGCCCAACATAGTCGCAATGCTTCTCGACCTCGGCGCGAATGCGCTGCAGCGCGGCCAGCACCTTGGCCGGCATCCGAACAGCGGTCTTCTCGGCGTCGGCCGTCGCGGCAGGCGGCGGCGGTGCGGCAACCGGCACCGGAAGTGACTCACGCTTGGAAACCGCAGGGGCCATCAGCGCCCGCTCAACGTCCGTACCACCGCATTCAGGACATTCGATCAGCCCGCGCTTCGCCTGCTTCTCAAAGCTGACGCTATCCTTGAACCAGCCATCGAACCCGTGCAACTGGCCGCATTGCAACTGGTAGTGGATCATTCCCGGTCCTGACAGCGGCCTGATATCATGACAAACAGATGACGTATTCTGGCACTCGGTTCAAGGGAGTGCCAGGACATTTCAGGCCAGGCCAAGTAGGGGATCGAGCTTGCCGGCGCGGTCGAGGGCGACCAGATCGTCACAGCCACCGACGTGCTGGCCACCTATGAAAATCTGCGGCATGGTTGTTCGGCCTCCGGAGCGCTCACGGGCCTCACGACGGGAGGCAGATCCGTGCGGCGCGTCGATCTCACGAACTTCCACGCCCTTCGTCGTCAGGATGTGCAGGGCCCGCTCGCAGAATGGGCACCAGGGCTGGGTATAGACTTCGATATCCGGCATTTGTGTCACCTCTTCGCACCCATCTTGGATGGATCGACCGTTTGCGCAAGTTTTGCCAGGCATGCGGCGGGATCGGCAACGCAGCCGCCTTGCATCCACCAGCGGCGCACGTCGCGCAGCGCGGCGCCGACGCGCGGACCGGACGGAACACCAATTGCCACGACATGCCGCCCTTCCAGTGGGAACACCGGCCGCTGCATCCCGGCCAAACGGGCTCGGATTTCGGGCAGGTCATCAAGCCATGTCCGGGCGATCAGGTCTTGCGGCAAATGGTCGGCAAGCAATCGGCGAAGGTCGGCGTCGGTGCCGCCAGGGTGCGGGGTGCCGACCAGGCGGACCAGTCGGTCCCGGTCTTCGTTGGACATTTTCAGCCGAGTGGCAATCGGCGACGGGTCGACGGTCAGCATCCCGGCCAGGCGCAGGATTGGATCAGCCGGCAGCCCGGAAAGGCTGGAAACGGGTCCCGCCTCGGGCAGGACAGCGGCCAGCACGCCCAGACGCTGCATCAAGGCGATAGCGTCGTCCGGGTCCGGGGCAGCCAGGATGCGGCGCAGTTCCATCCAGACGCGCTCGACTGACAGATGCGCCAAGCCGGGGATGCCGGCGCGGAGCGCGTCGAAGATGGCGGGATCGGTTGCGGCCCTGGCGTAGCGGGCATGGAAGCGAAAGAAGCGGAGGATACGCAGATAGTCTTCGGCGATGCGGGTTGCCGGATCGCCGACGAAGCGGATACGACCGTCTCGCACGTCGGCAACGCCGTTGAAGTAGTCGTGCACCGCGCCGTCGCGCGTCATCGACATGGCGTTGATGGTGAAATCGCGGCGCGCGGCGTCGAGGCGCCAGTCCTGCGTAAACGCGACAACTGCGTGACGGCCATCGGTTTCGACGTCGCGGCGCAGGGTGGTAATCTCGAATGGGCGGCCATCGGCGATGGCGGTGACGGTGCCATGGGCAAGTCCCGTCGGTATCACTTTTAGGCCCGCCTGTTTCAACGTCGCCATCACGTGCCCCGGTGCCTGGGGCGTAGCCATGTCGATGTCGGTCACCGGGCGCCCGGTAAGCGCATCCCGCACCGCGCCGCCAACGATGCGCGCATCGGGCACCGCATCCCAGACGCGAATCACGGCCGGGTCGGTCAGGAACTCAGGCTGGATCATTGCTGGGCTTTTCCGGCCGGCACGACGCGGCCGTCGATGATCCGGGCGGGCACGTAGGCCTCATTCGCATCACCGGCATCGATGTGGCGGAACCACACCAAGGCCAGCAACATCAAAGCGACGAAGCCGCCTAGGCCATACAACATCCACAGCGGCGGCGTCGGCGATGGGAACAGCAATCGCCACGCCGCAAATGTGATGAACGGGGCAACGAACAGGACAATTTCGATGATGCGCGGCATGGCGTTGGGCCCCTCGGACATGGGCCGCCGCCGTTGGGGCCCCGATGTCCTGACTCTGAAATTTGCCTACGTCGGCAACCGACAGATTAGAGCAACATCACCCTGACCGGAATGGTCAGGGTGATAAAGTTGCTCGCTCAAACAACGAGATAGAGTGCGCTGACGGTTTCAGTCAGGCTGCAGGCGCTCTGGGCGCATCAACAGTTTATTTCAGTGGCCTTCACAAATCACCGCATCACGGGGGCGCGGTGGCAAAGATCGTGTCGACCGTCCGCTTCAGGCTGTCCCGCCAGTGCGGCATCGTGAAACCGAACACGCTATCCAACTTGCTGCAATCCAGTCGTGAGTTGGCGGGGCGCTTCGCCGGTGTTGGCCAGTCTGTCGTGGCAATCGGCACGACCTCCGGAACTCTTGTGCCGTAGCGGGCGGCTTCCTCAAAACTGGCGACAGCGAGGCCGTGCCAGCTTGTCTCGCCAGCGCCCGCGGCATGGAAGATGCCGCTGTAGGCAGGCTGCCAACCGGTCCGGTCGATGCAGCCGACAATCGCCAGGATGGCATCGGCAAGATCCTGCGCGGTAGTGGGGCAGCCAAACTGGTCCCCCACCACGGTCAGGCGGTCGCGGGTCTTGCCGACGGTCAGCATGGTGCGAACGAAGTTCTTGCCGGTGGGCGCGTAGACCCAGGCGGTGCGCAGGATGATCGTCTTGCCGCCGCTGTCCTGCACCGCAGCCTCGCCGGCAAGCTTGCTGGCGCCGTAAACGCCCTGCGGTCCGACCGGATCGGTTTCCTGATAGGGCACCGACTTGGCACCATCGAACACATAATCAGTGGAAACGTGGATCAGAGGAATATCGGCCTGCCGGCATAGCCGCGCCAGAATCCCCGGCCCTTCGGCATTGGCTCTGTAGGCGGCCGCTGCGTCGGTTTCGGCGGCATCGACAGCGGTGTAGGCAGCGGTGTTGACAACCAGCCGAGGCGCCGCCGCATGGAACGCGGTCGCGATCGTATCGGGTTGGTCGAAATCGAACGCGGGTCGGCCAACGCGGATGACACCGGGGGCAGCGGCCAGCGCCGAGGCCAGCTGGCCGGTGCCGCCGGTCACGAGGATTGGGCCGCCGGCATCAGACATCGAACAGCACCGGCAGGTCGCGCAGGCGGGGCAGCACCTTGTCCTTGCCGGACAGGATGACCTGATCGGCAGGGACCGGCCATCTGATGCCGATATCGGGATCGTTCCAGATCACCCCGCGTTCGGCTGCTTTGTCGTAGGCACCGGTGACCTTGTAGACGACCTCGGTGTCCTCCGTCAGCGTGCAGTAGGCGTGCAGGAACCCCACCGGCACCCAGATCTGCGCCCAGTTATCGGCGCTGATCTCCGCACCGACATAGCGGCCAAAGGTTGGGGAGCCGTGGCGGACATCGATCGCCACATCGTAGATCGCCCCCTTCAGGCAGCGCACCAGCTTGCCCTGGGCGTTGGGGCCGATCTGGCAATGCAGGCCTCGCAGCACGCCCACACCGGCGGAGACGGCATGATTGTCCTGGATGAACGGGCCCGGGATGCCGGCCTCGGCAAAAGCGGACTGTTTCCAGGTTTCGGAAAAGAAACCCCTCGGATCGCGATAGCGCGGCGGGGTGATCAGCTTGACGTCAGCGATTTCAAGCGCTTCGACCTTCACTCCAGTTCTCCATCGGCCAGTTCCATCAGCACCCGTCCCAGTTCGGTTTTGCCGAGGCTGGTGGCATGATGGCGCAGCCGGTCGGCATCGATAAACCCCATGCGGAACGCGACCTCTTCGGGGCAGCCGACAAGCATGCCGGTGCGCGACTGGATCGTCTGCACGAAGGTCGCAGCCTGCAGCAGGCTGTCGGGCGTGCCGGCGTCGAGCCAGGCGCAGCCGCGTGACAGTTTCTCGACGTGCAGCGTCCCCATCTCCAGGTAAACCCGGTTAAGGTCGGTGATCTCAAGCTCACCGCGCGGCGAGGGGCGGATCTGGGGGGCGATGTCGCTGACGCTCTTGTCGTAGAAATACAGCCCGGTAATCGCCCAGTTGCTGGTTGGCGCAGCAGGTTTCTCGATCACTTCCACGGCGCGGCCGTTGGCATCGAACGCGACCACCCCGTAACGCTCCGGGTCACGCACCTGATAGGCAAACACCGTGGCGCCGGACGGGCGCGCGGCGGCGGCTCGGAGCAACGTGGACAGGTGGTCCGCGTGGATCAGGTTGTCGCCCAGCGCCAGCGCACATGCCTCACCTCCCAGCCAGTCGCGACCGATGAGGAATGCCTGGGCAATACCATCGGGCTTCGGCTGTTCGGCGTACTCGAAACGAACGCCAAAGCGCGAGCCATCACCCAGCAGGCGACGGAATTGCGGCAGATCGTCCGGTGTGGAGATCAGCATGATGTCCTTGATCCCGGCCAGCATCAGCGTCGACAGCGGGTAATAGACCATTGGCTTGTCGTAGACGGGCAGAAGTTGCTTTGATGCCGCCAGGGTCATCGGATGTAGGCGCGTGCCGGAACCACCGGCCAGCAAGATACCCTTCATGCTGCTTTCCCCTTGTCTTCAACCGAAGTTCCCAGCCGCTGACCAGCATATTTCGCGGCGCGCAACGCCTGCCACCAGGCCCGGTTATCCAGATACCAGTCTATGGTGCGCGCCAGGCCGCGCTCAAAATCATGCGGCGCTTTCCAGGCAAGCGCCTGCTCGCTGCGCGACGGATCGATCTCGTAGCGGAAATCGTGGCCCGGGCGGTCGGTGACGAAGCGGATCAGGCGCGTGCGCGGGCCAGCCGGGTCCGGGCTGCGGACATCAAGATGATCGCAGATCGCTCGGACCACCTGCAGGTTCGTGCGGGGCTGCCGGCCGCCGATCGCATACGTTTCGCCCGGCATGCCTTGTTCGACAACGCGCACCAGTGCTTCGGCGTGGTCTTCGACAAACAGCCAGTCGCGCATGTTGGAGCCGTCACCGTAGACGGGCAGGTCCATGCCCTCCAGCGCATTCAGGGTCACCAGCGGAATCAGTTTCTCGGGAAACTGCCAGGGACCGTAATTGTTGCAGGTGTTAGAGACGATGGTCGGCAGCTTGTAGGTGTGGCTCCAGGCGCGAACCAGATGGTCGGAGGCAGCTTTGGTGGCGGAGTACGGGCTGCGCGGATCATACGGCGTGGTTTCGTTGAACGGTGGATCTCCGTGCTCCAGCGCGCCGAAAACCTCGTCGGTCGATACATGATGGAAGCGGAAGCCCGCCTTGCGGTTCGGCGGCATCGCGGCGTAGTGGCGCCGGGCGGCCTCAAGCAGGATAAAGGTGCCGACGACATTTGTCTGGACGAAATCAGCCGGTCCATCGATTGAGCGGTCAACATGGCTTTCCGCCGCAAGATGCATCACGGCATCGGGGTCATGCGCGGCAAACACCTGGCGCATCGCACCGGCGTCGGCGATGTCGGCTTTCACCAGGATATGGCGGTTGTGACGGGAAGCTTCTTCCAGCGCATCTTCCGACGCGGCGTAAGTCATTTTATCGACGTTGATGACGACATGATCAGTACTGCGCAGCAAGTGGCGCACCACGGCGGAGCCGATGAATCCACAACCGCCTGTCAGCAAAAGCTTCATCAGGCCGCACATCCTTGCTGTTGTTGATGCCCGTGCGGTAACATCAATGTTAGCGATCTAGCAACCTTTAGCTGGCAAATCCGCCAAAAAACCGAGCTCCGGACGCTGTACCTCGAGGCATGACACGGAGCAACCCAAGGTTGTCAAAAATCCAGATCGGAGTAATGCGCCGGCGGGGTCGTCCCGGAAATCCGATCGGCCAGCACGCCGCGGAAGCTCGGGCGCGACTTCATGCGGGCATACCAGTCCTTCGCGGCAGGGGAGATCGTCCAGTCCAGCTCGCCAATGAAATCCAGCGTCGATAAATGGGCAGCGGCGGCAAAATCTGCCAACGACAGCGCACTGCCGGCAAGCCATTTGCGGGTCTCGGCAAGCCAGCCGATATAGTCGAGATGATAACGTACAGCGGTGAAGCCTGTGCGAATGGCTGCGGGATCGGGGTTGCCGCGTCGGGTAAGCCGGCGGAGGAATTTCTCCCCGTACAAATTGTGCGTAACCTCGGCGGCGAACTTACCGTCGAACCAGGACGCCAAACGACGAACCTCGATCCGTTCAGCCAACGTCCGGCCCATCAGGCTGCTCTCGGGATAAGCTTCGTCGAGGTACTCGCAGATCACCGAGGAGTCGGGGATGACCTGACCAGTGTCCTCGACCAATGTCGGCACCGTGCCGGCAGGGTTGAGTTCGAGGTACTCGGGTCGTCGTTCCCAGACTTTTTCAAGTCGCAACTCGAACGGCAGGCGCTTTTCCGCCAGCACGAGGCGGACCTTGCGAGCATATGGCGACAACGGCATGTGGTACAGAACACGCATCGGGCATGTTATCGCACCCTGTTTCGCGTCGCGCAAAGTGCAGATTGCGCAGGATCAGTCAGAAAGGCCCTGAGCCCACGACTTTTTCGGATCCACTCGGATCACCGATCGATGTGAACATACTCGAAATTGCCGGGCATGTTGTCGATTCCATGTCTTGGGGGCGCGATCCAGCCTGCGTAGGCACCGGGTTGGCGAGACGTTCGCATCAAGCTTTCGATGAACAGGTTGTCGTCCGCCGAGGGCAGCATTGTTTCGCGGCGTGCGTGCCAGTCCTCCGAAGTCAGGGTAGCGCCGTCGGTATCGGTATGGATGGCACTGAACTCGCCGATCCTGCGGTTGAAGGCCACATGCGGCAGGGTCAGCCGGAACGCCGTCCCGGCGCGTTCCAGGACGCGATTCCAGCGGGTGACGCCGGCGGCGGCGTCCTCGACGTAATCGTCACGCAAGCGCATGTTCAGCGCCGATAGCGCCGGGACATCCTCGCGGATGATGGCGCCGTTTCGCTGGCGGAGTACGGGGTAGACTGACGCCGTTAGTTGGTGGTCGTCGTCCAGCTTGTCCTCGCGGTACCGACCTTTTAATCCCGCATTGAAAGCGTTGGCGGCATTCGTGCTTAGTTCATTGCCGAACAGATCCAGCGTCAGGGAAAAATGCAGGTTGGCCTTCTTCTGGATTGTCGGAAGGTCGATCACCCCCAATGCTCGGATTCGCTCGATGTCATACGGATCGTCAATACCGGCGTCCTTCATCGCTTCAGCCGTTCGCTGGATGACGCGGGCGACGCCGGTTTCGCCGACGAACATATGGTGCGCTTCTTCAGTCAGCATGAAGCGGCAGGTGCGCGACAGCGGGTCGAAGCCGGATTGCGCCAACGCCGCGAGCTGCATCTTGCCGTCCCGGTCTGTGAAGAAGGTAAACATGAAAAACGATAGCCAGTCCGGCGTCTGTTCATTGAACGCACCCAACATGCGAGGGGTGTCCTGGTGGCCGGACCGACGGCGCAACAGATCGTCCGCTTCCTCCCGCCCATCACGGCCAAAATACTTCTGCAGCAGGTAGACCATCGCCCAGAGGTGGCGGCCTTCCTCGACATTCACCTGAAACAGATTGCGCATGTCGTACAGCGATGGCGCGGTGGCGCCGAGGTGGCGCTGCTGTTCCACCGAAGCAGGTTCCGTGTCCCCCTGGATCACCAGCAGGCGGCGCAGCATGGCACGATATTCGCCCGGAACCTCCTGCCAGGCCGGCTCACCCTTATGCGCACCGAACGGGATGGTCCGCCCCTCGACTGCCGGCGCAAGCAGGATGCCCCAGCGATATTCCGGCATTTTCACAAAGCCGAATTTGGCCCATCCCTCGCTGCCGACGCCGACGGCGGTACGCAAGTAGACCGGGGAGTCCTGGAAGCCCTCGGGGCCCATTGATTTCCACCAGTCGATGTAGCCGGGATGCCAGGTCTCCAGCGCCTTGCGCACGCGAAGATCGCCGGCAAGGTCAACGTTGTTGGGGATCAGGCCATCATAGTCGATCTGGCTGCCGTCGGGCATCGTCGCAATCCCTTGTTAAACGCGTTCAGTGTTGAAGTCCGGCCGGACGCCCGACCCGTAGCGTTTCAGCGATCCGGCGTCGCCCACCGCATTGGGGCGCTGGAAGATCCAGTTCTGCCAGGCGGTCAGCCGGCCGAAGATGCGAGTTTCCATCGTCTCCGGCCCGACAAAACGCAGGTTCGCTTCCAGCCCGGTCAGCGCGTCTGGTGAGAACGAGGCACGCTCTTCCAGGATCAGGCGAACTTCGTCGTTCCAATCGACGTCGTCATAGGCGAAGGTGACGAGGCCGTGTTTATCGGCGATTTCGGCTTCCAGGGTCTCACCGATCAGACCCGCGGCGGCGTCGAGCGATCCTGGCTCGCCGTAAAACCGGTTGGCCAGACGCGACAGGCCATTCCCCATTGGATAGGCGGAAAAGTTCAACGCCGACAGATGCAGCGTCGCCAAGCCTTTATTGTCGCCCGCCTGGGTGCCGGCAAACATCACCGAACGGTCAGCCGCGAAAACAATTTCGGCGATGGTGCCGGCGAAGCAGCTTCCAGGCTCGATCAGGGCGATCAGGCTGCGCGCCATCATGTCGACGCGTTTGAAGACACGTTTGAGGTACAGCCGGATTTCCCGCACCAGCCAGTCCGACTGATATTGTTCAAGTAGCGAGTCAGCGGCTAACACCTCGGCAGGATCGCCGACCGATCGGAAGATCAGCAGGCCGATGGACGGCTCGTTCAGCCGCAGGTGCAGCAGCCCGTCATCGAGTTCGCGGGCCATGGCAAGCGGCCAGAACGCGGCCCCGCTGTCGTGGATGCCGCGAAGATCGGCCGGCAGTGCGGACGGACCGTGGATGGTGATGGTGGCGGAACGGGCAGCCCGGTCGAGCCCAATGTGGATGCTGGGGTAAGCGATACCGTCCGGCGTAATTGTCCGGTCCAGGGAGGTTAAGGTGATGCCGTTGTTGCCCGCCCGGTCGGATTTCGCAGCCAGTTCCAGCGCACGTTCGTGAACCTTGGCCTCCCATGCCGAGGGCGGAACGATCTCGTCGACCAGGCGCCATTCGACCGCGCGTTGCCCTCGCACACCCTCCTCCGCCGTGCAGAAGATGTCCGCTCGGTCTCGCCGCACCCGGCGCTTGTCGGTCAAGCGGGTCAGGCCGCCGGTACCGGGCAGCACCGCCAGCAGCGGAAGCTCGGGCAACGACACGGAGGAACGCCGGTCGTCGATCAGCATGATATGATCTGCCGTCACGGCAAGCTCATAGCCGCCGCCGGCTGCAGTGCCGGCAATCGCAGCGAGCCAGGCCTGGCCTGAGTTTTCTGAAGCATCCTCGATGGCAAGCCTGGTTTCGTTGGTAAACTTACAAAAATTGACCTTGTGCCCGTGAGAGGCATGCCCAAGCATCCGGATGTTCGCGCCGGCACAGAAAACGCCGTCCTTGGCGGAGCGAAGGATGACGGTTTTTACCTCCGGGTGTTCGAAACGCAGGCGCTGGACCGCATCGGCAAGCTCGATATCGACGCCGAGGTCGTAGGAGTTCAGCTTCAGCTCGTAGCCGTCCATCAGGCCGCCGCTGGGATCGACGTCCATGCTCAGTGTGGCAATCGGGCCATCGAACGACAATTTCCAGTGGCGATAGCGCGACGGGTCGGTCTGAAAATCGATCACGTAAAACGGCCTCGCTGCAGATCGGTTATGAAATCGGCGATGAGGCCCAGGGTTTCTTCCTTTGCCTCCAGATGCGGGGCGTGCCTGGCGCCCTGGATCAGGCGCGCAGTCATTGGCGCCTGCACCTTTGCTGCGAAGACCCGCAATTGCTCGTCGGTGCCATAGGGATCATCGGCGCCTTGCAGCGCCAGTATAGGGACCGCGATTGCCGGCAGTAGAGCGGTCAGGTCGAACGCGCGGAATCGCGGGTCGAGCCACGCATCGTTCCACCCGCGGAAGGCGTTGTCGGCGTCGCGATGATGGCGCGTCAGCCGCTGGCGGAGGTCCGTGGTCTCGTAGTCGGTGCCAATCCGGCGAATGCTGGCGATGTTGAGGTCTTCAACAAAGAAATGGGCAGCAATGGTGACCAGGCCCAGCAGGCTCGTCCCGTTGCCGCCGGCATAGATCGCAGCGATCGACCCGCCATCCGAGTGACCCACCAGCACCGCCTGGCGTATCCCGCCGGCTTGCAGGATCTCAGGCAGCACGATCTGGGCCTCATCGTGCATATAGGTCATGGGACGGGGCAGGGGCGCTGGATCGGACGCGCCGTAGCCAAACCGGGAGTAAGCGAAGACCCCCCATCCGGTGGCCTGGGCGAGACGTTCAGGGATGTCACGCCACAAGGCAACACATCCCAGGCCCTCGTGCAGCAGGACCAGCGTGGGCGCCTCGTCCGGACCCGGTCCCCACCAGGTGGTTTCAACCGTTCCGCCGCTCACCCGAAGCGTCCCCGGCCGCATTACACCTCCCGCAATCGAAAGCGCTGGATCTTGCCGGTAGCGGTCTTCGGCAGCCCATCGACGAACTCGATCCAGCGCGGGTATTTCCACACGCCGATACGTTCTTTCACATAAGCCTGTAACGCCGCCACCAGGGCGTCGGTGTCGTGGTCGCCTGCCTGCAGGATCACGAACGCTTTCGGCTTGACCAGGCCGTCGCGATCCGCTCGGCCAATCACCGCGGCTTCCAGCACGGCGGGATGAGAAATCAGGGCTTCCTCGACCTCGAACGGTGAGACCCAGACGCCGCTGACCTTCAGCATCTCGTCGCTGCGGCCCTGAAAACGGAAATAGCCCTCGGGATCGCGGGTATAGGTGTCGCCGGTGTAGGTCCATTCACCTTGGAAAGTGCGTCGGCTTTTTGCCCGATGATTCCAATACCCATCCGCGGCGCTATCCCCGCGCACCACCAGTTCGCCGGGCTCGCCGTGCGGCACCGGGCGATCGTGTTCGTCAACGACCCGGGCGTCGTAACCGGGGACGGGCTTGCCGCTGGAGCCGTAGCGGATGTCATCAGGGTGGTTGCTGATGAAAATGTGCAACATCTCAGTCGAACCAATGCCGTCCAGAATGTCGACGCCGATCATGGACTTCCAGCGGCTGCCGATATCGGCGGGCAGCGCCTCCCCGGCGGAGATACAGCGCCGCAGGCGGGTAGAACCGGCGCCCGGCCCGATATGCGGGTTGGCCAGCAGCCCGGCATAGAGGGTGGGGACGCCGCCGAACAGCGTCGGGTTATGGAGGCGCATCATCGCCAACACCGCATCGGGCGTCGGCCTGTCGGGCAGGAAGACGGTGTTGGCGCCCACCGACTGCGGGAAGGTGAGGCTGTTGCCGAGACCGTAGGCATGGAACGCCTTGGCAGCGGAAAACATGACGTCGTCGGGGCGGATGCCCAGCACTTGCGCGCCGTAGGTGTCGGCGGTGAAGCGCAGGCTGGAATGGACATGGCGCACCCCTTTCGGGGCACCGGTGGACCCGGAGGAATACAGCCAGAACGCGACCTCGTCCGCTGCAGCGTCGACGGTTGGGGTTGCCGGATCACCATGGGCAAGGAACGTCTCGAAACCGACGCTTCCGGACCGGACTTCCGCTGCCGATCTGTCAAGTTGTGCAACGATTATGTGAACGATGCCGGCTTCCCGCAGGGTCTGCTCCAGGGCCTGAACCAGTGGGGCGGATATGACGACGGCATCCGCACGGGAATCCTTAAGGATGTAATCGACCGTCTCAGGCGTGAGCAGGGTGTTGATCGGCACCGGTACAACACCTGCCCGGATTGCACCCCAGAACGCGACCGGGAAGTCGATGGTATCCTGCAACAGCAGCACGATACGCTGCTCTCGGCCCATGCCGGCTGCGCGTAGGGCGCCGGCGAACTGGCGAGTGGCAGTTTCCAGCGCGGCATAAGTCAGCGATCGCCACGGATCCTGGAACGCAGGACGGCTCCCGTTGCCCTGCCTGGCGTGCCGGTCAACGAACCAGTCGACTGCGTTATGAGTCGCCATTTTGCCCTAACCGCTCCCTGGCTGTCGGGTGCGTTCGTCCCGTCACATGCATTATATTGCATGAACCTTGCTCCAGCGATAGAGGGCGATCAGGTCCCGCCGATCCTTATCCGGGTTGCGATACCAAAGTTATGTGGACCTTCGTGAGTGGCAAGCTTAGGTTGCCGTTCACACGGCGAAGCCTCAGAGCCTGAATGACCCGACTTCGAGACGAGCTTATCCGAATGCTGTGGCGAGGAAACGACCCCTTCGCTGGAAAGCATCCATACAACGGCCCCATCGATTTGCCGGGCTGGGGAAGCCACCATCCTTACCTGCGCTCGGCGATTGAAGAAATCAAACCTGCCATTGTCATTCAGGTCGGCGTGTCGAAGGGCGGGTCAACAATCCCTATGGCTGCGCATTTGCGGGACTTGGGTCTCGACAGCGTCGTGATAGCAATCGACACTTGGCTCGGCGGATCGGACCACTGGATCAATGATCAATGGTTTGATGAACTTGGCCTCAACAACTCGCGCCCAGGCCTGTTCCAGATCTTCTGCAACAACGTAAGGCAGGAAGGGCTGGCCGGTTACGTGGTGCCATTTCCCCTGGACCCCACCAACGCGGCGAAGGCGCTTGATCATTTCAAGATCAGACCTGATCTTGTTCACATCGATGCAGGGCATGATTACCAGGCAGTCTTGTCCGACCTGCGGCAGTGGTGGCCCGCGCTCAAACCAGGCGGCATCTTGATTGGTGACGATTACCGGAACGGCAATCCCCGGCCTGATGTGAAGCGTGCATTCGATGACTACTTTAAGGACTTGGGCCTTACACCGATCCGGAACACTGGCGACAAGTGCCTGATTCAGAAGCCCCCTGAAACCAGCGCAACGCTTGCAGCGGCATCTATTGCGCGATCACCGCAACGTTTGGACCAGGTCGCAAGTGAAGTTCGGAAATGGCGCGAATTGTGCCGCATAGAATTTAATGCGCTGGCAACTGACCAGTCAATCAGCGGCGATGATGTGACACGGAGATACATCAATTTCATAGGACCGAACTGGAATGGTATTCGCCGCGAGATAATGGACAGGATAACACGTCAATACCGAGAGCTAGGTCTGGACTGTAGCCGCCGCGATCTCTTTACAGACGATGGGCGCGTGCGTTCCGCAAGTCCTTCGCAAAATCTGAGTGCAAGGTCCACACAATTCCTACAGTTGGGGAAAATTGACGAGTTCGAAGTGCGGGAGCTTTTACCCTCGTCGAGCAATCCTTTCCGTACAAGAGCGCTACCAAAGCCGATAAACAAGAATATGGCTAGAACCGACAGGCCAGCGCTCGAAGTCTATTGCGGAAAAGGACTCGATCTCTTCGTTTCGCCCCTTGGATATCAGCTTTGCGATGAACAGCGGGGTGTGTTCTGGCAGGAAGCCTCGACACGAGCTTACCCATTGCATGTATTCAGCCTCCAAAACCGGGTTGTTGATAAGCCGGTCGTAATTATCCAGGACACTTTCGAAGGCACAAATTTTTCTCACTTCCTGTTTGATTGGATCCCCAGGCTCGCTCATTTTCTTGCGGCCGGCCTTGAAGATGCGCGGCACATCTTGTTTGTGATGGGCGGCGCGCCGGGAGAGTTCCATGGCCGCCTGATCGAGGCCCTCTGCGCAACCTTCGGCCTTGCGCCGGATCAGTTCGTTTTTCCGACCGGCCCTGAGATCTGGCGTTCAACGAACAGAGTGTATTTCTTTTCGGATGCTAGAGTAGAAATAATGCATCCGGCCCATATGGCGCACGAGCGATCCGTCGAAATCATTCGACAATTGACAGCCTCTATCAAGACCGCCAAACGGGATTTCACGAGAATATACATATCGCGCGCCGATACCCCGCTGCGTCAGGTTGCTAACGAAATCGAGCTGTGGAACCAGCTGAAGAAACTTGGCTTCGTGATGATATGGCTTGCACAATTGCCGCTTCAGCAACAAATTGAACTGGTCCGCGGAGCCGAGGTAGTTGTTGCGCCACATGGCATGGGCCTGACCCATATCGCATTTCATGACGGTAAACCACTTATTGTGGAACTTCACCACCCAGAGATTGGCACCGACGCCTACGCGTTCATGGCGAATGCGCTTGGATTCCGTTACCGGCCCGTTATAGGCAAAAGCCTGGAGGACAAGCGTCATCATTTCGAAATCAGCCTGATCGATTTGCTTGCAACCCTGGCTGAGGAAATTCTGATAAATGAAGGTGTAATCCGCTGTGATGAGGGTTTAACCGGTCTCACCGCTGATTACTCACCCAGGACATCATGGTTTGGCGGTGTTCAGGAGAAGAAAGCCGAACCGTTTGTCCCGACAGCTCAAATGAATCGACCTTACAATGTCCTCAGACATCTAAGGGGAGCACATGCTGACAATAACCTTGGGTGGATCGAGGCACGCAATCTCGCACACGGGCTTGTCTATTCTACCGCCTGCGATGTGTGGATCCCGGAAGGCTTTAACGGGCGAGACATCAGTCTTTCGTCACACGAGTTCCTGGGTTCGCCGGCCATTTACGCCAACATGAATTGCCGAGATCAATGGCAGACGTTACGTTTGAACGGAGTTGCCAAAGCCGAGGCCGCCAATGCCGTCCTTCGCTCGACGGCAGAGCAGGGCGAACTGTTCTACTCCGCGAACTGGCGGACCCACCTTGGCACTGGTGCCTGAAAGCCGCATCGGCGCCACAACGTCAACGGCCTTGACTGCGGTCATGCTTCCACTGTTCGTAAGCCTTGACAACCGACGTGAGGCTGGTCGGGTCATCCTGAGGCAAATTGCAGCGCGGCTCCCTGTTCCAGCTTTCGATTGCGGCAATAGCCGGTCTGAGTCGCATTTCACCTTCGATCGTGCGGAACCGTGCTTCGGCCGTCTTCGTCCAGGCGTCATCCGACGGTTCCGTTAGTTCGCCGCCATTGTAGATGATACCCAGCGCCACTTTCGCTTCCAGAAGAACCGATGATACCTGCAACAGCTGCCCGCTCCACTTTGGGCTGCGCCAATTCGTATCGATTTGCAGAAAGGCCAGCGAACGTCCGGTCGCATCCCGATAGGCACCCAACCAGGAACTGATCTCCGTCGGCCAGTGTCCCAGATCGTTGCCGATCGGCTCAATGTCCCCGACGATCACATCGGGGAACACGGATTTTGCGTCTCGGACCCGTGCGGCAACCTCCTGTGCGATGTGCTCAATGGGATCGTGACACGCATGCAGGCCATTATAGTCGTGTCCCGAATACAACGGACCGTCCATCGCTATGGCATATAACTGACCGCCGGCGGACCTGATGCGTTCGGCAGCCTTGCGGATGTGGGTTGTGTCACTATAGCCCTCAACGCCGCCGCCACACCCGTCGTGGCCATGCAGCATCAGCCCGCCCATCGCCAGTGCGATGTGCCGATCCCTTAGCCCCTGCACCACCCGTTCAATCTCCGCCTCAGGTGCTCGTAGCGCAAATTGCGTGCTGACTTGAAAGACACGCACCCCATTTGATGAACTGGCCCATGCGGCTTTTGATTCAAAGAGCCCCAGATAGTCGTTCGCAGGCCACCCACGGATTCTAATCGCCTCCGAATCCATTGGGGCTAACCAGATCGTTTGGGCCCGCACCTGGGTTGAGCAACACATTGAGCTCGAGGCCAGGGCAATGACGTAGCAGCACGCTCTAAGTAACGGCACGAACGGCGATCGAAAAAAGCCTCTGCCCAGCGCCGGATCGCATTCCGGAATCCGCATCAATCGCATGATGACATACCCTTCAGAATAACCTCGGGGGGCGGCGCAAAATTCCGGCCCGGACGCATTTTACAATAAATGCATCGGTACAATCGGCGTAACCATGATGACACGAAGAGGCATGTTGGGTGAAGCCTTCGCCTCACCGGCCACACATTTCGAAGCTACGGGCACGCCATGGAAACGAGGGCTTAGATAGGATACATGCTGAAAACCGCTCTTGGGATATCATGCCGAAATGACGCTCCCTCGCCGCTGCCGCCTCACCATATCCAACGGCGAGGCGAAACCCGTGCTGCGTGTTGCCGAAAACGACGCTGCACGTACCTGGCTCGCGATCGTCCCCCTCGAATCACATTGCTTTGCCGTGCGGCTCGGTTTTGCCAACCCGTTCGCCAAGCCGATGGGCATCGTTAGTGCATCAATTCAACCATCTTGTGGCTACAACCCCGTGGCAGGCAGCATTGTGCCCGGAACCAGCACTGGGCATGCGACCGGAGGCGCTCCACGCTCAAAAGTCTTCTTTGACGATCGCGGGCAGGATGGTCAGCGGATCAACGCAACCGGGACCATAACTGGAATCACGCTTCAGGGACCTGCTGAAAATGATCGCGGCGGTCCATACCCTTTTGTTATCGATTGGTCGGACTGGGCACCAATTCGGTCGATCCCATGCCGCGACGGTGGGCAGAATCCGCTCCTGTATGTTTATGTTGCGACACGTGCAGGGCCGATGGCGACAGTCGGATTCGTACCCGACCCCTTTCAGTATGCCGCATCTGCGGGATGCAGGGGCCGGGTGCCCGTAAACCTGAGAAGCGAACGCAGCGGCGACTGGACTGACGACCCGGCTGGCACTGCATGGGGCGGCGGCATTCCGGCGCCAGTCGGAAATGGGTCGCAGGCGGGGTACAGTCCGCTGTTTTGCCTGCAATATATGTCAGTGATCCCCGGCATCCAAGGCATTGTGAGCGGCGACAGTCTTATGGCTGGCCCAGGTGGCGGGGGTGCGGCCTTCGCCGGTCCAGCCATCCGGGCAGCCTATGATCTGTCCACCTTGTTCGATCCAATATGCGTTGCTCACATGGCTTGCGGCGGAGCAGTTTCGTCTGTCTATCACCAGAGCCTGTTGAGCAATCTCGCTGCCATAAAGCCCAGTTTTCTGGTTCTGCAACCCCTGTCCCGTAATGACGGAATGAATGACGCCAGCCTGGCAGCCTTGTCCGCCAGGCTTTCGGCGGCCGGTGCCATGGCCAAATCCAACTTCGGGACGCGAACGATGTATCAGGGCGCATTCCCGATCCCAAGTGTGGACCCGCGCGAAGGAGGATCCGCCTCGCAAGTGGAAACGTGGCAAGCCGTCCGGTCCGATCTCGCAGTTCGGTCCAAACATGGAGAACTGGTCTACGACGGGGCCTCCGTCATAGGTGACGCGGCTGCACCCTGGCGCTACCAAGCGGGCTGCTCCGACGACAACACCCATCCCAATGAAGGTGGGATCGAGCTGATAACCCCGCTATTGCGAACAATGCTTCTGGAGGTCATGGGTCAATAACGGGCCCTCCCGCAGGTGCAAACCAGATCGGAGCCTTCCAGGAGTCATGCTGCCGATGGTAGCGGCGGACGGATTTGAACCGCCGACCAAGGGATTATGATTCCCCTGCTCTACCGCTGAGCTACGCCGCCATCAACGGGAGGCGGCGAAATAGCCTCCAAGCCGACGAACGTCAACCACCACGCACCAGATCACGCACGCCAAGCAGGCGCACCAGGGTTCCGTCATCCGCCTGCCCGGTCACGGCCTCGGGCCGCCAGTGGCGCTGGAACGCGCGCAGCACGGTCGCCAACGCGGGATCCAGTTCACCGTCCGCGGCGACGCGGTAACCGATTTCGGCCAGTGCCGCGCGCACCGGACGCAGCTCCATGGCGTCTCGAACCGCCCCCATCGTGCCCAGATCGACAGCGCCGTGCGGCCACAGACCAACTCCGTTCTCCGCCAGCCCCCGCCAGTCGAACCTTTCACCGGGGTCGTCCTTGCGGTCGGGCGCTACATCGCTGTGGCCGATCACATTGCGGGCGGGAATCGCGTGCCGCGCCAAGATCCCAAGGCATAGATCGCAGACAGCAGCGAGTTGCAGCACGGGAAAATCCCGGTACCCCCACTCATGCCCCGGATTGACGATCTCGATACCGATCGAGCAGGCATTCAGCGCCGTCCGCCCGCGCCAATAGGACACGCCGGCATGCCAGGCACGCCGGTCTTCGGCCACTAGTCGGAAGACCGTCCCGTCCTCGTCCACGACATAATGGGACGACACCGCGGCTGCCGGATCCCGCAACCGCTCGATCGCTGCCGCCGCGGTCTTCATCCCGGTGTAGTGCAGGATCAGCATGTCCACGGCTTCGTTGCGCTCGTCGTGGTTCGGGCTGGGCAGGTCGATGATCGGCAGGGCAGGGCGGTCGGAAACCGGCGGCGTCACTTCCCGCAACCAGGACGGGATCGCCCGATGCCTCACAGGCCCCGTTCCCGCTTGATGCGGTCCCAAGCGGCGTTGATGCGGGCGACCTTCTCGCTGGCGCGTGCTATGAAATCCGCCGGCACGCCACGGGATGCAAGGCTGTCGGGATGATTTTCGCGCATCAGCCGCTTCCAGGTCGCCCGTAGTTCCTCGCCGCTGGCCGCGCGGGTCAGCCCAAGCTCAACATACGGGTCGTCGTCGTCGACCGGTATCGGACGTCGGGGGGCCTCGCCAAAAGCACGATCCCAGGACACCTGGTCCAGGCCAAGGCGGCGATGGACCCGACGCAGGAATTCCTGCTCGCGCATGTTCAGCGGCCCGTCCGCTCGGGCAATGTTGAACAGTGACGTCAATACCTGCTCAAGCACGCCACGGTGGTCGGCGAACGCTTCGGCTAATTGTGCGGCATAGGGTTCGGCCGGGTCTGTGCTGTCGCGCGCCTGGTCGAACAGGCGGCCGATGCCGCGCGCCGAGGCTGGGGGAATGCGGAAGTTGCGTTTGAAGGCATCGATTTCCAGCCGCGTCACTGGCCCATCGCATTTGGCCAGTTTGGCGGCCAGAACAGTGACGGTAACCGCAAAAACTTCCTCACGCCGGCCAAGCATGCTCGCCACGCGGGCAGGGTTGAACGGCGCCGACTGCATGAACGGGCGGCGGATGGACTCCACCGAACCCGTGTCAGCGGCATGCCCCAGCGCGGCACCGATGACGGCACCGTATGGGCCACCGACAAAAAAGCCAGCGGTACCGCCAATAATCTTGCCCCAATAACCCATCCGGGTACGTTATCACGGCGAACCCAGCCGGAGCAAAGCACGAACGGTTTGTTTAGATTTTAAGCAACGATGGGTCTTGCAGCCTGGTGTCCTGCCCAGCCACCGGGTCGGCAATCGCCTCCTCCAGGGTGCGGGCACCCTTCCACTCCTGCGCAGGCCGCGCCTGGGCGCCGGACGCGATCTGGTCAATGCCCCAGTAGATCTCCAGCCGATGGTTGTCCGGATCACGGAACTCCACCGCGATCTGCACCCCGGCCCGGCGGCGGCCGTCGAAATCGACCGGCACATTGTTGGCACGCAGATGGCCACGGGCGCGGACCACGTCGTCCAGCGTCGGCACTTCAAAGGCCATGTGATGCAGACCGCCGCCGGCCGGATTGGCTTCGGTCGCCTTGAACAGGGCGATGCCGTGGTGGTCGGGATTGCAGCGCAGGAACACCGCGCCGCCTGGCATCATGTCGTCCTCATAAACGTCGGAAACCTCGAAGCCGAGGACATCGCGGTAGAATTTCAGGGACTGCTGGA
Organism: Rhodopila sp.; assembly: GCA_965200665.1. Lineage (GTDB taxonomy): Bacteria > Pseudomonadota > Alphaproteobacteria > Acetobacterales > Acetobacteraceae > Rhodopila. The sequence goes on from OZ241370.1 coordinate 2,838,198, forward strand.
TGTCTGCCACATACAGGGCGACATGGCCGATCTTGCCGAGGCGGAAAGGGACTTCGTTCATTGGCGGATACCTCCTGTTGCACGCTTATGCCACAGGATATTAGCCTAAAGCGGATTAGCGGCGGAGGGCCCTGATTATGGATGCGGATTTCAACGCGCGCGGCAACGAAGGCCAGCAGCAGCGACAGCGATTTCGGTCGGGCGCATTCACCGGCCCGACCTCCGGCCTTGCGTCGGGCAACGTGCAGGCCAACCTCGTCATCCTGCCCAAGGCGCTGGCCGGGGATTTTCTGCGGTTCGCGGTCGCCAACCCGAAACCCTGCCCGATCCTGGCTGTCTCGGAACCGGGCGACCCGGGCTTCCCCACCCTAGGCACGGATCTGGACATTCGCACCGACCTGCCGCGCTACCGCGTCTGGCGCAACGGCGAACTGGTCGCGGAGCCCACCGATGTGCGCGATGTCTGGCGCGACGACCTCGTCAGCTTCGCCATCGGCTGCTCATTTTCATTCGAAGAGGCTCTGATCGAGGATGGGGTCGAAGTCCGCCACATCGCCTGCGGGTCCAATGTGCCAATGTATCGGACCAACATCCAGTGTGTGTCCGCTGGGGTGTTCGCCGGACCCCTGGTGGTGTCGATGCGGCCGCTGAAGCCGGCGGATGCAATCCGCGCCGTGCAGATCACCTCGCGGTTTCCCTCGGTCCACGGTGCGCCGGTGCACCTTGGATTTCCGGGCTCGATCGGCATCACCGACATAGGCAAGCCGGATTACGGCGACGCCGTGCCGATCGGGGGGGATGAACTGCCGGTGTTCTGGGCATGCGGGGTCACACCCCAGGCGGTGATTGCGCATGTTCGACCGGAATTCTGTATCACGCACGCGCCCGGTGCGATGCTGATCACCGACCTGCGGAACACCTCACTGGCGGCTTTGTAGCTCTGATTGACCAGCCAGCGGTGATCGACGGAATCGAGCGGCTGATCCACCAGGACGTGGGTCGCGGCATGGATCCGGTCTTTGCCGCGACACGGGGTGGGCTGGCTGGCGCGGCGCACGCGTTGGCCGCAACGCCGATGCCGCGGATTGGCCTCATCACCGGGTTCTTCGTGCCTGGCGGCGAACCGCCGGCTGCCGAAACCGACGGTCCCGCCGGCGCGGCACTCCTGGCCGCCGGCTTCGTGCGAAGTGGACTGACCTGCCGCCTCGCGACTGATACAATCTGCCAATCCGCATGCCGCAACGCCCTCGACGCGGCGCACGCGGTTGGGGTTCCGATCGATGCCGTGGTTCCGGGTGAGGATGCGGCGGATGTGATCGCAACCTGGCGCCGCGAGGGCATCGACTGGGTGATCGCGATCGAGCGGTGCGGCCCGGCTGCCGACGGCTCACCACACAACATGCGCGGCACCGACATGTCGGCGTTTGCAGCGCCACTGGATCAGCTGTTCAGTGCCGGCCCGTGGCGCACCATCGCGATCGGTGACGGCGGCAATGAAATCGGTATGGCCAACGTGCCCCGCAAGCTGATCGCCGAACACGTGCCCCTGGGCGAAGCGATCCGATGCGTGGTGCCTGCGGATCATCTGATTACCGCCGGCATATCCCACTGGGGCGCCTATGCAATCGCCGCCGCGCTGAAATTGTTGCGAAACGATTGGTCTGCATCATGGCGCTCGGTTCTGGATCCGGCATTGGACCAGATTGTGGTGGAAACCATGGTGCGCCACGGCCCAGCCGTCGATGGGGTCACTCTGGCGCGCGCCGCAACGATCGACGGACTTGATATGGCAACCCATCACGCGCTGCTGGCGCAGATCACCACCCTGACGCGCCGGGGATGAAGCAGCCCAACTGATTTGCTTGCTTATTGCCTCCCAGGCCCTACGTTACGAGTTGCGGAGCTGCCCGGTGCGTCAGGAAGCTCATCCCCGGGGCCAGTAAGCATCTCCCTCGGGAGCTGGCTCTGTCGGGATCTTGGTCTCGGTATCCGGCGCCCACCTGCACACGCAGGCTCTGGGAGGATGACATGCCAACGGCCATGGCGGCTCCGCACTTTCTCGCCCGGCCGAGACTCACCTAGCAGCGAGCAGCTATTCGCGCCATGACAAGCCCCGCCGCCACCGACCTCGATGAGCGCAAACGCGCAGCCCGACAGCATGCCCTGGCCGCGCGCGCCGGTAATGATCCCATCGCCTGCGGAGCGGCACTTGCGGGGCATGTGTTGCGCCACCTGCCACCACCACCAGGCGCGGTCGTGTCCGGTTTCCTGCCGATCGGCAACGAGATCGACCTGCGTCCGCTGTTGCAGGCGTTGCATGCGAAGGGCCACCCGATCGCCCTGCCGGTTACCCCGAGGCGCGGCCTGCCACTGACCTTCCGATTGTGGATCCCCGGCGGCGAACTGGTCGAGGAGCAGTTCGGCACACGTCGCCCGACCGGTTCTGAGTGTCTTCCGGATTTCGTCCTCGTCCCGCTTTTGGCATTCGACGCCCAGGGCGGCCGGCTCGGCTACGGCGCCGGATTTTACGATCGCACGCTGGCCACCTTGCCCGGCCGGGTCCGCTTGGGTTGCGCCTTCGCCGCACAACAAGTGGACGCCGTGCCCGTTGGCCCCTACGACATCAGGCTCGATGCTGTGGCGACCGAGAACGGCATCATCCGCTGCGGGGACGATCGTGAGAATTCTGTTTCTGGGTGACGTTTTGGGGCGAACCGGCCGGGATGCGGTCGGCGCGCGGCTGCAGGGTCTGCGGCAGGAGATGCGCGTAGACCTTGCGGTGGTCAACGCCGAGAACGCCTCACACGGGTTTGGCTTGGCGCCGGACATGGCAAAGGCGCTGTTCGCGGCGGGTGCGGATGTCATCACGCTGGGCAACCACGCCTGGGACCGCAAGGAGATCATTCCCTATATCGCGGAAAATCCCCGGCTGATCCGGCCGTTGAACTACCCGCCTGGCACACCCGGCAACGGATCGGTGCTGGTCACTTTGCAGGACGGCCGCAAGGCCCTGGTGCTGCAGGCGATGGGTCGGCTGTTCATGGACCCGATGGATTGTCCGTTTCGCGGCACTGCCGAAGTGCTCTCCAGATACCGGCTCGGTGCTTCGGTGAACGCCATCATCGCCGACATCCACGCCGAGGCCAGCAGCGAGAAGATGGCGTACGCCCATACCTTCGACAGCCAGGTATCGTTCGTCGTCGGCACGCACACCCATTGCCCCTCGGCCGACGCGCAGATCCTGCCCGGCGGCACAGCCTTCCAGTCCGATGCCGGCATGTGCGGCGACTACGACAGCGTTATCGGCATGGTAAAGGAAGGCGCCACGTTGCGCTTCTGGCGCAAGATGCCGGGGGAAAAGCTGGGACCGGCGGAAGGCGAAGCCACCATTTGCGGCGTGTTTGTTGAAACTGACGACGCGACGGGTCTCGCTTGCCGCATTGAACCGGTGCGCTCTGGCGGACGCCTGTCCCAAGCCATGCCAGTGGTATAACCCAGTCATTTAACAATGACATCGCCGCGTCGCATGTGGCATCACATGCGAAACCATGTCGATGTAGGACAAATGACTGACCAGGAACGGCTGATCACGCTCACTCAGATCCTGTCAGATCTGCTGGGTGACGATTCCATTGCCCTGACGATGGACACCGTCCGCGACGACATACCCGGCTGGGACTCGTTTGCTTACATCAACTTCATTGTCGCAATCGAGGCCGAGTTTGGCATCAAGTTCCGCATCGCGGATGTCGAATCGTTCCCCGATGTCGGTGCCATCGTCAAGGCGATCGCCGCCGCCTCGGCCCGATAGGCTGTCCGCCGCGCATGCTGTTCAATTCGTATCCGTTTCTGTTCGGCTTTTTGCCGGTCGTCCTGGCAGGGTTCTACATCCTGGGTGCCGGTCGCCGCGACTGGGCGTTGCTGTGGCTGACCGCTGCCTCATTGTTCTTCTACGCGTGGTGGCGCCCGATCAACGTGCTGCTGATCGCACCGTCGATCCTGATCAATTACGCCCTGGCTCGGGGCCTCGAGCGAACCCGTGACGTGCAACCGGCCCGGGCAACGGCGATCCTGGTGGCGGGGATCCTGTTTAACCTGTGCTTCCTCGGCTATTTCAAATACCTGAACTTCTTTGAGGCGACTCTAAACGATACGTTTGGGGCCGGCTTCGTGCTGACCGAGTTGATCCTGCCCCTGGGCATCTCCTTCATCACCTTCCAGAAGATCGCCTTCCTGGTCGACGTTCACGGCAGCCGGGTCGACCGCTTCTCACTCGCGGATTACGGCCTGTTTGTCCTGTTCTTCCCCCAGCTCATCGCTGGCCCGATTGTCCACTACCGGGAGATGATGCCGCAGTTCCGTGCTGCGTCCTGCCGCTACGACCCGGAAAACGTGGCAGTCGGCGTCAGCCTGTTCTTCTTCGGCCTGGCGAAGAAGCTGGTGCTGGCCGATCCGCTCAGCCAGCTGGTTGCTCCGCTGTATGCGCAGGCTGCCACTGGCACGCCGCAGTCTGCCACCGAGGCTTGGATTGCCGCCCTTGGCTTCACGCTGCAGATCTATTTCGACTTCTCCGGCTATACCGACATGGCTCTGGGCCTTGCCCGCTTTTTCGGCATCAAATTGCCGCTGAACTTCAACTCACCGCTGAAGGCAACCAGCATCGTGGACTTCTGGCTGCGTTGGCATGTCAGCCTGACCAGATTCCTGACGGCCTACATCTACAACCCGCTGTCGCTGAACCTGACGCGCCGGCGCATGGCGCAGGGCAAGCCGATCTTCGGCGGCCGCAACACCAGCATCGTTGCCTTCCTGAATCTGCTGGCTATGCCGACGCTGCTGACCATGTTGGTCTCCGGCATCTGGCACGGTGCCGGTTATACTTACATCTTGTGGGGCCTGTTGCACGGCGTCTTCCTATGCATCAACCACGCCTGGCGGTTGGTGCGGGCCCGGATCTGGACCAACACCGGGCAGTACAACCGCCGCATGGCCCCGATCGGCTTCGTCCTGACGTTTGTCTCGGTCGTCGCCGCCATGGTGCTGTTCCGAGCCCCCACCGCCAGTGCGGCGGTGCTGCTGTGGAAGGGGATGATCGGCGCCTATGGGATTACCCTGCCGCAGGCCGTCTTCTCCCGCCTTGGCGCCGCGGCCAATCTGCTGGCATCGCTGGGTGTGCGCCCCGCCTGGACCAGTGGAGCGCTGCTGATGAATGCGATGATCCGGATCTCCGTCCTGCTGGCGATTGCGCTGCTGATGCCCAACACACTGCAAATACTCGCCGCCTACGAACCCGCGCTGGGGTTCAAGCCGGCGAAGACAGCCTCCCGGTTGCAGCCCATGCTAACCTGGACGCCCAGCCGCACTTGGGCAATCGGCATGGCCTGCGTCGCCCTGGCCGGAGTCCTGTCGCTGGGTGAGCTAAGCGAATTCCTTTACTGGCAGTTCTGATGACCGGTCACACGCGCTTCATTCGCCTGTGGTCAACCAGCCTGCTGGTCCTCGTTCTACTGACCGTCGGCTTGAATGTGATGGTCGACCCTTATGAGGTCTTTGGCACGCCTCGGATCCCGCATGTCAACCTGCTGAAGCCAGCGGCCAAGAACCACGCCATGCTCGCCAAAACCTACCAGGTCGTGCGGGTGCGCCCGAAGACCGTCGTGATCGGATCGTCCCCCGTCTATATCGGCATCGACGCCTTTGATCCCGCTTGGCCGGCGCGGATGCGCCCCGTGTACAATTATGGCATTCCAGGCGGTTATGCGACCTCCACCGGACTGAATACGCTCCAGGAAGCCTGGTATGCCGGTGGTCTTGAGAATGTGGTGGTCTTTCTTGATTTTCAGAACTTCTTCGTTCCCGAGCAACCGAATGTAGCGGTAACAGAAGACGATCGCCGCTTCCATCTGCTGCCGGACGGCCGTCTCAATCCCCTGCGTAAGCTCCAAGTTGCCAGGGATATGTTTCTCGCGTCGGCAACGATGGGAACACTTATCGACAGCGCCATTACATTTGCAGGCCAAGGCAATGCTGGCCTGCTGAATCTGGCTCAGGACGGGTCCGCCACCGCATCTGATTTCATCAATGCGGCTCATAACGACGGGATGTATGATCTCTTCGCGCAAAAACATGCCTTTGAGGCAGAAAGGGTTTCCCTGCTTCAACAGAAGTTGGCCCAGTGGAACGGACCTCTACCGAACGTGGACACCGTCGCCTCGTTCATTGCACTTGCCGAAGCCCACCATTTGCACCTCATCCTGGTGATCGCGCCGCATCACTCCGACGGCATGGAGCTTTACTGGCATGCCGGCCTTTGGCAGCGGGTGGAGCAACTGAAGATGGAGCTCGCCGTTCTTACGGCCCGCCACACGGAAACCGTTACTCTGTGGGACTTCATGGACTACAGCGATTTCGCGACAGAATTCGTTCCTCGGCCCGGCGACCGCACAACCCCCACAAAATGGTTCTGGGAACCGACGCATTTCAAGAAGACGCTCGGCTCGATCATGATAAAGCGCATGGCTGATCCCGGCACACAGGCTTTCGGCGAACGGCTGACACCAGACAATGCGCAGGCGCGCAATGACGAAGTGCGCGCCCAGCGCAAAGCGTTGATTTGCGAGGGTCGGCAGATCACGCTCGACCTGATCAGCCACCCTGGTAACAAATGTCCGCCGGGCCTGGATGCGGCAGCGCAACGCGGTCCCACTTGATGGCAAAAGACCTGCAACTGAAAAGGATGCACCTGGGAAGCGCCGGCAAGCGAAGCACTTCCCTTCGCGTCCAAGCCATGCACATCCTCGCTGCGCAGCCCTTTCTACCAATCTGTTTCGCCACATACATGGCGGTGCGCATAGCCGTCCTATTCGTGCGTCCGCTTGAGCAATCAGCTGACTTTAATTGGTATTATCAGCGCGCGGTTGAGATCACCTCAGGCGCGGGATATGCCCAGGATGGCACCCTCACAGCATTCTGGCCCGTGGGGTGGCCCGGCTTTTTGGCCGCGTTGTTCACCATCACCGGCTCCTCTGTCTTGGCCGGCCAGATTGCCAACCTGGCGTTTGCCGCTGCCGTGTTCTGCCTCACTGAGGTGTTTGGCCGGCTGGCTTTCCGCAACCCGATTGTTGGCCGGATTGCGGTTCTGGCCTTGACCCTCTACCCCAACCAGATCGGCTACGTCTCATCTCTGTCAACGGAAGTATTCTATCAGGCTGTGATACTTTCGGCAGTGTTGCTGCTGATGCATGGGAAATTCTTTACGGTTCTTCTGGCAGGACTATTGTTTGGCCTCGCAACGCTTACCAAGACACAGTCTTTGTTTATGCCATCCTGCGTTTTAATTTGCGTATTGCTGGTCGCGCCCTCCAAGCCTGCAATGTGGCGCCTGATCAGGGGTGGAGCTGTGGTTTATGTGACAATTATTCTCGTCGTAGCGCCGTGGACCTACCGTAACTACCTGGTCTTCCATGCTCTTGTACCTGTCTCGACGAACGGGGGCTGGACCATGTTGACAGGTAATAATCCGGAGGCTTGGGGTGATTACACACCGGACACCGCGCTGGCCGAGGGGATAAATCATGATCCGGCCGACCAAGTGGCAATGGACCGGCTGGCCCACGCACGGGCAGTCGATTGGATCGAGAAGAACCCCACCGCTTTCCTGGCGCTGATGCCACGGAAAATCTGGCGCTTGTGGATGCCTGATGGCGAGTCGGAGTGGTTTTATCAATACGGCTTCGTCCACTACGACCAGAATGTCGTCTGGTTTCGCAGCCTGCGCGTAATAAATCAGGCATACTATTTCGCCCTGATGGTGTCAGCGCTTCCTGCTGTCTGGCTTATGCTGCGAAGGCGTGCCGCGGTGTTCCTCGAAATCTCGCCGTGGGCAATCACTGGCCTGAGCCTCTGTATATACGCGACCCTCATTTCAATCGTCTTCTCCGGCCAGTCGCGCTTTCATTTCAGCCTGATGCCTTTCGTCATCACCTACGGTGCATGGACCTGGACCAGAGTTCTGCAAAGCGGCACCGACATCGCAGATTGGGAAAATCAGAAAACGAAAGGCTGACAAGATGAACCTGGCCATTTCCGTTTACCTGGATCTGTTTCGCCTGCTGGCTGCCCTGGTCGTCTTTTTATCGCATACGGCAGGAACCCATTTAACAGGGTTTCTGGTGCCGGAAGCTGGTTCTTTCGGCGGGGAGGCTGTTGCGGCCTTCTTCGTTCTCTCCGGATTCGTGATCGGATACGTTGCTGATACCCGGGAAAGTTCACCCCGCCTTTATGCTATCAGCCGCTTGGCACGCGTATATTCAGTGGCCTTGCCCGCGATTGCAGTCACGCTTGCCTTCGATGCCGTTGGCAGGGCGTTTCAGCCCGATATCTATGCTGTGACGCCGATATATTGGCAACCAACAAGTTGGCTTAACCTTTTAAGTAGTGTGCTGTTCGTAAACGAGCTGTGGAACTCCAACATCCAACTTGGCACCAACGGAGCGTATTGGTCGCTCGGTTTTGAGATCTGGTATTACGTATTATTTGGCTTGGTTATATTCAGCAGTCGGCGCTGGCGGCTTATTGCCATTGCGGCCTGGTTAATATTCGTGGGTCCTCGTGTTGCACTGGCTTTCCCCATTTGGTTAACTGGCTACGGCGCCTACCGGTTGTGTAAAAAACCAAGAAATGCACCCATTATCGGCGCTATACTATTCCTAATGACAATCCTATGCTATCTTCCTTTTCATCTTACCTTTGGCCAACATTTTGCCTTGCAGTTTAAAATGAAACTTAACGATGACATGCTTCGCGGATACGGATATTACTACGCGCTTGGGATCTTGATCTCGTTGAATTTCATCGGCTTTTCGTTGATGTCGGGCATGGTGTCGAACCTGGCATCCAGGCTGGCCAAGCCAATCCGATGGCTTGCTGGCGCGACGTTCACCTTCTACCTGATGCATGTCCCCATCTCGGTCATGTTGTGCGCCGTGTCACCTTGGCCGGCCAACGCGCTCTCGACACGGATTGTCGTGCTGGGCGGAACCATCGTGATGGTCTTGATTCTGGCGGAACTCGGCGAACGACGGAAGACATGGTGGCGTCGCTTGTTCGCAACGCTTCTCCCGCCACAGCAGACCGCTCGGACGAACCACGTCAGCGCCGCTCCTGTCGTCCGGGCAGAACCTGCCGGCGGTCCGGCCCCGTAAACCGGACGTATCCAATTCGACGCCTGGCTTACATCACGCGACCCCACCTGAGTTTCCCGCCGTCACAATGCGCTGTATGAAGCGGCGATCAGAACACCCAGCAACAGCAGCGATCCATGGCAGGCCATTCCCAATTCAAGAACATCATGCACCGCAAGGGCGCGCAGGACGCACGCCGCGCCCGGCAATTCGCCCGCATCATACGGGAGATCACGGTCTCCGCCCGGCACGGCCTGCCCGACCCGACCTCCAATCCTCGGTTGCGCGCGGCGGTCACAGCGGCTCGCCAGGCGAACATGCCGAAGGACACTGTCGACCGGGCGATCAAGAAGGCCGCCGGCGCAGGCGGCGGCGATGACTACGTGGACGTGCGCTACGAAGGCTACGGACCGGCCGGTGTCGCGGTAATCGTTGAGGCGCTGACCGACAATCGCAACCGCACTGCCTCCGACGTGCGTACCGCCTTCAACAAATACGGCGGGGCGCTGGGTGAGACGAACTCCGTCAGCTTCATGTTCGCCCGCCTGGGCGCGATCCGTTACCTCGCCACCACCGCCAGCGCCGACGACATGCTGGAGGCCGCCATCGAGGCAGGGGCCGAAAATGCCGAAAGCAACGAGGACGGCCACGAAATCACCTGTCCGATTGAGGATTTCTTCACCGTCCGCGACGCCCTCGAAACCCGCTTCGGCCCGCCGGAGACCGCCAGGCTGGAATGGCGTCCGGCTACTGTCGTGACACTGGATGAGGAGCGAGCTGCCTCGGTGCTGAAGCTACTGGATGCGCTGGATGAGAACGACGACGTGCAGAATGTGTACGCCAATTTCGACATCCCCGACGAAGTGGCCGCAAAACTGTCGAGCTGACGATAGCACCAGGCTCCCTCGGCGCATCCGTTGCACGCAACTCCAATCGGCCTGCCACACCCCGCGCTGCAGTGGCAAACCATCCGAAACCGGCGCCGCACGCATTACCGGTAGCGCCCGCCATGCCCATCGGACCGATCGATCGCTCCCGGTGGTGGCGGTTCGCCAACCAGCCGGTAATGCGTCGCGTGCCGGGTGCGATAGCACACCGACGGCCGGTCCAGAAAACCCAGCCGTGCGCCCATCTTCTCCATGTGCCGCCAAACCTGCTGGTCGGCGATCGCCGCCAAATCCTGCTTCGACAGGATCCAGGCGATCAGGTGCTGAAACGCCGGTCGCATTACCAGCAGGCAACTGGTATCGATATAAGGCTTCCCGTTGACCACCGGGCAGCGCATCAGCAACGAGCCGTCCAGCCGGTTCAGGCTTCGCCCTGACGAGCAGGCGTCGAGGGCGTTTGCCTGCGCGTAATCGCGCAGTGCTTGCAGATGATCGGGCTCAAACCAATTATCCGCGTCCAGAAACGCGATCGCATCGGCACCCTGGGTCATCGCATTGTAGCACCCGATCAGCCGCGGGGTGTTGCCGTAGTCCTGATAGTTGCGGCCGAGCAGGATGTGGGTGCCCTGGAAGGACGGAATTTGCGCCGGTTCGGACCCGTCACATACCAAGATGTGCCGCGCCGGGATGGTTTGCGACTGAACACTGCGATGCCCCTGGATGACCCAGTCCAGCGGAGTCTGAAAGTACGGCGTAACGACGCAAATCTTCATCCGGGCCCTCATCCGGCTTGGCTTCACCCGTGTTACACCATCACGAGGCTGCGCCGTCAGCCTGAACATGGTGTAAGCGTCCACTGATTCTCCAAGGATGCGATTCGCAATGATCAGGCTGCTGGGCATCGATCCGGGATTGCGCTTCACCGGCTGGGGGCTGATCGACGTTGACGGCAACCGTCTGATGCACGTAGCCGACGGGGTCATCGCTACCGATAATACGAACTCGGTTCCGATCCGGCTGAAGACCCTGCACGACGCCCTGATGGCGCTCCTGACCCTGCACAGCCCGGCCGAGGCCGCGGTCGAGGAAACCTACGTCAACCGCAACGGGTCTGCGACGCTGAAGCTGGGATACGCCCGTGGCGTGGCCTTGCTGACCCCGGCTTTGGCAGGTGTGCCGGTCGCCGAATACCCCGCCAAGACCGTCAAGCTGGCGGTGGTTGGCACCGGCGGCGCCGAAAAGGAGCAGGTCGCCATGATGGTCCGACGCCTGCTCCCCGGTGCCACGCTACGCCGCACCGACGCGGCTGATGCGCTGGCGGTCGCGATCTGCCACGCGCATCATCGATCCTCCCGTCTCGCCTGGTCGAAGGCCGCGGTCGGCGCCTAGTCCAACGCCTCGGCCAGCAGTTCAAGGGCGCGAACACCGAACGCCCGCATGTTGGCAATGCGGTCCGCGCTGCCGGTTTCCAGCGTGATGACCTTGGAAAAGCCCGCGCCGGTAACCGCGATGCAGGAATGGCCCGCCTTGTCGCCATAGCGGTTGCCGGTCGGACCCGTCGCGCCCGTCTCGCCCAGGCCCCAGGTCGCGTCCAGCCGGGCGCGGACAATATCCGCAAGCAGCAGGGCGTAGGGTTCCGTCGATGCCCGCTCGATCGGCGCCGGCAGCGGATTGGGAATCTCCAGGAAGGCCTTGCGGGCAAAAGCCGTGTAGATCACCCCGCCGCCGCGGAAATACGCCGAGGCACCGCCAACCGATAGCAGCGCCGCGGAGATCAGCCCGCCGGTGGACGACTCGGCGATGGCGATCGTCTGGTTGAGTTTTTTCAGCCGAGCGCCGACCTTTTCGGCTAATGGCAGCAGCGCGTCCATCATCGTTCCCTTCCTCTGATACAGGGAATACTTGCGCGGACCGTGCCGCGAGTCGATACAGGCTGCCGGATGCTGCTCAGGCTGTCCGGTGAAACCCACCGGACAGCAGCCGTTTTCGGTAGCACACCGGGCTGCCGGCCGTGACGAACCGAGCGATCAGGGAACGACCAAATGCTGCGGCTGAAGGCGAGCGAACCCGGATTGGTCCCTCCTCCACAGGGCAATTGGCTGGCCGGCATGATGATCGGGTCAGCGATCTTGGGCATGGCGACCCAGGCAGTGCTGCTCGGCGCCACCGCGGCACTCAACAACCCCACAGTCAAGGGTGGTTGACTGGCGCATCGGCACCGGATGGCCGTAGCGAGATCAGCCCCGGACGTGCGAAAAGCGGCCATGCCGGATACGCATGTGAACACTGCCAGCAAGCCGCACACCAATGTCGCCGTCGCCGCGGAGCTTACCGCGGTGATTGTCGCCGTCACCGACGGCCAGCCGCTGGTGTTGACCATCGAAGGCGGTTCGGCCCTGCCGTCAGGGCCGTTCGAGCCGGCTCACCGCTCCTTGCAGGCCGGCCTGCGCTCATGGGTGGAAACGCAGACCCATCACCCGCTGGGCTATGTCGAGCAACTCTACACCTTCGCCGATCAGGGGCGGAAGCAAGGCACAATGGATCGCGTCGTGTCGGTCAGCTATCTGGGGCTGACGCGGCAGGCGCCGGTGGTGGCCGGTTGGGACGCTGCCTGGCAACCCTGGTACCGGTTCTTCCCGTGGGAGGATTTCCGTGGCCCCGGTGCAGCGCTGGCCGAAGCATTCCTCGCTCCGCCGCTGGAGGATTGGGCCCACAGCGCCGACGATCCTGATATCCGGCAGGACCGGCAGCGGCGGATCGCAATCGCGTTCGGGCTCCGCGGCCATCGTTGGAATGAAGAGCTCGTTCTTCAAAGGTACGAACTGTTGTGGGAGGCTGGTCTGGCCGCCGAGGGCCGAAAGGGCAATGGCACCCTGTCGGAAACGCTGACCGAAGCCTTGGGCGAGCTCATGCGGCATGACCACCGTCGTATCCTCGCGACGGGCATCGCCCGCCTGCGGGCCAAGATCAAGTATCGGCCGGTGGTGTTCGAGCTGATGCCGTCCTCGTTCACCTTGCTGCAACTCCAGCGGGCGGTGGAGGCCTTGGCCGGCCGGCTGTTGCACAAGCAGAATTTCCGTCGGCTGATCGACCAGCAGGATCTGGTCGAGGAAACCGGCGAGGTCACGACCGAAACTGGCGGCCGCCCGGCGAAGCTATTCCGATTCCGCCGCCAGGTGCTTGCCGAACGACAGGTCGCCGGGACCAAGCTGCCGCTGGTGCGTTCGGTTTGATAAGCCTGCGTGGCGTCGACCGGTCGGTTCCAGCGGTGCAGCGGCCTCTGGAAGCCAAGCTTGTGTCGCCGAAGTCCCGAATAATCCGGCCCCGCCTTCCGACGGGGCCGTTGCTGGTTGGCTTTATTGGGCGCCGGTGAACACCTGCTGCGAGGCCGAAGATCCGAAGCCCAGCGCCTTGTTGGTGTTCGCGCCCCCGCTGGTAACGTTCAGCCCGTGCCGGCCAGCCGCACCGCCAAGCGTGACGACCTGCTGATCAGCCGAGGAAAACTTGCCGGAAGCCATGTTGGTGTTCATCCCGCCATTGGTCACCGAACGGCCATGCCCGAACGCGGATCCGCCGGCTGTCAGGGTGGACTGCGTCGCGCTGCTGCCGAAGCCCTTGGCGAGGTTGTTGTTCATGCCGCCGTTGGTCATCACCCGGCCACGTCCCATCGCCGTCCCGCCGATCGTGGTGGTGTCCTGGCCGGCGTAGCTCAAGGCGCCGGACGCGACATTGCGGTTCTGGCCGCCATTGGTGATGACCTTGCCACGCCCGAATGCCGTCCCACCCAGCGTGGTCGCGGATTGATCAGCCTGGCTGAAGGGTCCCTTGGCGAGGTTGACGTTGCCGCCACCGTGGGTGATGACGACCCCGCCCCGTGTCTGGGCATGGGCGGGCGCGGCCGCGGTGGCGGCGATCACGGTGACGGCGGCGATACCGGCGAGAAGAATGGAACGCATGGTGAGGTCCTCCTGTAGAACCCGAACCCCTATGGTCCGGCGTGTTCGATGAGGAGGACCTTACGGGGCGGGGCCGGGACTGACTGTGAACCGGCCAACACCTCACGATTTTTCTGAAAAAGTTTTCGACCTGCCTGTTCGGGCGGGGACCGCTCTATCGGGTGGGACGCGGCGGGGTTTGCGTATAGTCGTAAAACCCGCGGCCGGTCTTGCGGCCATACCAGCCGGCCTCGACGTATTTCACCAACAGCGGGCAAGGGCGGTACTTGCTGTCCGCCAGCCCCTCATGCAGCACCTGCATGATCGACAGGCAGGTATCCAGGCCAATGAAGTCTGCCAGTTCCAGCGGCCCCATCGGGTGGTTCGCGCCCAGCTTCATCGAGGTGTCGATCGCCGACACCGAACCAACGCCCTCATATAGCGCATAGACCGCCTCGTTGATCATCGGCACCAGGACGCGATTTACGATGAAGGCCGGAAAGTCCTCGGCCACTGCCGAAACTTTACCCAGCCTCTGCGCCAGCGATTTCATTGCCTGGAATGTCGGCTCATCGGTGGCAATGCCGCGAATGATCTCCACCAGCTTCATGACCGGAACCGGGTTCATGAAGTGCATGCCAATGAACTTTTCTGGCCGGTCGGTCGATGCGCCCAGCCGCGTGATCGAGATCGACGATGTGTTCGTCGCCACCAGGCAGGCAGGCTTCAGGCTCGGCGTCAACGCCTTGAAGATCTGCCGCTTGACATCCTCCTTCTCGGTGGCTGCCTCGATCACCAGATCGGCATCGGCAAACGCCCCGTAATCGGTCGATGTCTTGATCCGCGCCAGCGCTTCGTCCCGCTGGTCGCTGGTTATGATGGACCGGTTCACCTGACGGTCCATGTTGCGCCCCATCAGGTTCAGGGCCTTGCTCAGCGCGTCCTGCTTGATATCGACGATCGTCACCGGCAAACCCGCCAGGGCGCAGACATGGGCGATACCGTTGCCCATCTGTCCCGCCCCAATGACCCCCACCGACTCGATGTCGGGTGGTTCAGTCATCATCGGGGCGATGCCACCGGCCGGTTTGACGTCGACGTTCATGTCAGGAGCGCTCCAGTTCTGCTGCCAGCTCCGGCAGTGCGGTGAACAGATCAGCCACCAGGCCGTAATCGGCGACCTGGAAGATGGGCGCTTCCTCATCCTTGTTGATCGCGACGATGACCTTGCTGTCCTTCATGCCGGCGAGGTGCTGAATGGCCCCCGATATCCCAACAGCGACATACAAGTCAGGCGCAACGATCTTCCCGGTCTGACCGACCTGGAACTCATTGGGCACGAACCCGGCATCCACAGCAGCCCGCGACGCGCCGACGGCGGCCCCAAGCTTATCAGCAATCGGTTCAATAAGCTTGAAGTTTTCGCCATTCTGCATGCCACGGCCACCGGAAATCACCACCCGCGCAGCAGTCAGCTCCGGCCGCTCGCTCTTGGACAGTTCAGCGGACACGAACTTTGACAGCCCCGGCATATCGCTCACGCTGACCGGCTCGGTCGTTGCACTGCCACCCTCGGCAGCCACCGGATCAAAGCTCGCGGCACGCACCGTGATGACCTTCTTGGTGTCCGACGACTTCACCGTCGCCATGCCATTTCCGGCATAAATTGGCCGGACAAACGTGTCGGCGTCCACCACCGCGGCAATATCGCTGATCGGCTGCAGGTCAAGCAGCGCGGCAATGCGCGGCATCACGTTCTTGCCGACCGCCGTCGTGGCGGCCAGCAGGTGCGTGTAGGCCGGTGCCAGACCGACCAGCAGCGCGGCCGTTGCTTCCGCCATCAGATGATCCAGCGCCGGATCCTCCGCCACCAGAACCTTCGCCACCCCGGGCAGCTTGGCCGCGGCGGCAGAAGCGCCGCCCAGGTCGACACCGGCGACAAGCACATGGACATCGCCCAGCGCGGATGCCGCGGCGACCGCGCTACGCGACGGCTGCTTGATGCCGGTGGCGTCGAATTCGAGGAGAACGAGGCTCGTCATCGTCAGATCACCTTCGCTTCAGTGCGCAGTTTGGTCACGAGTTCCGCCACGGACCCGACCTTCTGGCCGGCTTTACGCTTCGGCGGTTCGGATACCTTGATGACCGTCAGACGCGGCGTCACGTCGACACCCAGGTCAGCCGGCTTCATGTTCGCGATCGGCTTCTTGCGGGCCTTCATGATGTTTGGCAGGGACGCATAACGCGGTTCGTTCAGCCGCAGATCGGTCGTCACGATGGACGGCAGCGTCAGCGCCACCGTTTCCAAACCGCCGTCAACCTCCCGGGTTACCGTCAGGGACTCGCCCTCGACGGCCAGTTTGCTGGCAAACGTGCCCTGCGACCAGCCCAGCAGCGCGGCCAGCATCTGGCCCGTCGCGCTCATGTCGTCATCGATCGCCTGCTTGCCCAGGATGACAATCTTCGGCTGTTCCTGGTCCACGATCGCCTTCAGCAGCTTGGCGACCGCCAACGGCTGCAGGTCAGCATCACTTTCCACCAGGATGCCCCGATCGGCGCCCATGGCGAGCGCGGTGCGGATTGTTTCCGCGCACTGCGGAACACCCATCGAAACGGCGATAATTTCCGTTGCAACGCCCTTTTCCTTCAGGCGCACGGCTTCCTCGACCGCGATTTCATCAAACGGGTTCATCGACATCTTGACACCGGCCGTTTCGATGCCGGAGCCATCCGATTTCACGCGAACCTTCACGTTGTAGTCGACGACTCGTTTAACGGGGACAAGTATCTTCATGGGAAACCGTGCGCTTCCTCGGGACATGGTTGATCACATATCTAAACGCTCGGTACCGTCCCGGTTCCGAGCGTCTGTTCGCACCTGCGATAGGGCGCGGACCCTACTGACGGGTTTTACCGCTGTCAAACGCCATAGGCGTGTGCCCGTTCCGGCGCAGGTCAGGAGCGCAGCAGGCTCATGAGGATGACAAACAACAGGATCACAGCGCCCTGCAACAACACCCGCCATTGCATCAATCTGTTTGATCGGCGCGGATCGCCTTCCCGCACCAGCCCCACCATCCCGGCAATGAGCACGCCGAGCGTGGCAAGCATCAGGATACCGATCAGGACCGTCAGGAACACGTGCATCTAGTGAGTATAGGCGTCACATCGTGTTTGTGCAGGTGGCCTGATAACGCTTCAGTGCAAAACGCGAACTTCCGGCGGTCATTCGTTTGGCTGGGTAATTCAGGCCCGAATGCCCGTGGGGAACTGGTTGACCGAGCAACACGATCTGTGGTCGTACCCGACGGATGAAACGCCTCGTTCTCTTCATCCTGGCCATCGGCCTCCTTGGCCTTCCCCTGCCAGTGGCCGCGCAGAGGCCGGCTGCACCGCCGCCGGCTTCAACCCCTGCGATCTCTCCCGACCAGGCACGCGCAGCCTTGGACGTCCTGAACGACCCGGCGAAGCGGGGGGCGTTCGCCGCCACCCTGAATGCGATCATCAAGGCTCAACCGGCACCGGCCGCGGCTGCCCAGCCTCCGGTCGCCGCGGCGCCCGCGGGTGACGCCCCAGCCGCTGGTGCGGCGCCCGCGGGTAACACCCAGGCTCCCGGCGCACCTTCCGCGCCCGCGACTCACACCACGGTTGAAGGCCTGAACATCCCGCTGGCGCCGGACAGCCTGGGCGCCCAGGTCCTGCTGTCAGGCTCGGCCTTCGTCAACGACCTCGGAACGCAGGCAGTGAACGCACTGGAAACGGTGCAAAGCCTGCCGCTGCTTTACGGCTGGGCGGTCATGGTCGCCACAAATCCGATGGCGCGGAATATTCTGGTTGACGTTTCGTGGCGAATTCTTCTGGTGCTGGTGCTGGCCGTCGTCGCTGAACGCGGACTTCGAAGGGTGATGCAGCGACCGATCCGCAGCCTTGAAGGCCTGGCGCCCGCAGTCGGACTGGTGGATTCCGACAAACCTGAGGTTGCAGCGGAACCGCACGAGGATGCGGTCGCCCGCGCTGAAGCCGGCGAGCTGGAGGCCCCTTTGCCGGCGCGCCTCCGGCCAACCGCCTGGATCCTGCTGAAACGCGTCCCGCTGGTGCTCGCCCGTTTGGTTCTTGAACTGATACCCGTCCTCGGCATTGCGGTGATCGGTCACCTGTTCACCGGCTCCAGCCTTGGGGGACAAGCCGTCAGCCGGCTGATCATCCTGGCGGTGATCGACGCCTATGCGATCTGCGTGGCCCTGCTTTGCCTCGCGCGAATGCTGCTGTCGCCCGATGCGTCCCGCCTGCGGCTGTTCCACCTGCACGATTCCGCCGCCTCCTACCTCATGTACTGGTCAAAGCGGGTGATCATCATCGCCGTGCTCGGCTATGCCGCCGGTGAGGTCGGCCTGCTGCTGGGGTTATCCGACATCGCCCATGATGCGTTGGAAAAGGGCGTGGGCCTGATCCTGCACCTTTGCCTGGCTTACGTGGTGGTGCGCCGGCGTAGGGCGGTGCGTCGCTGGCTGCGGGCGCCGCAAGGCAGCACCGGCCTTGTGGCCCGGTTGCGCAACCGCCTGGCCCAGATCTGGCACTGGATCGCGCTGTTCATCCTCATCGCCGGCTGGCTGGTCTGGGCGATCGAGGTGCCTCACGGCTTCGCCACTTTGCTGCACTATTCCATTCTGACCGCGCTGGTGCTGATCGGCGCCCGCCTGACCCTGCTGCTGTTGCTGGGCATGGTCGATCGCGTCATGCGCCCGGCGCCGGACACCCCCGGCCTGTTCCCCGGCATGCACGCCCGGCTTCGCATCTACCACCCGGTCGTAACCGGCGCCCTGCGCCTGACCGTCTATCTGCTGTGCGCGCTGGGCCTGCTGCAGCTCTATGGCCTCAACACCTTCCTGTGGCTGATCGGCAGTGCGCTTGGGCTGCGCGTCCTGTCGGCAAGCGGCACGCTGCTGGTCACCATCGTCCTTGCCTTCGGCGTTTGGGAAGCGATCAACGGCGGCATCCAGCAGCATCTGGATCGCCTTGAACGGGAAGCTCAGCTCGCCAAATCAGCCCGGCTGCGGACCCTGCTGCCGCTGCTGCGCTCCACCCTGCTGATCACCATTGCCATTGTGGCCGGCCTGATGATCCTGAGTGAGATCGGCATCAACATCGCGCCACTGCTGGCCGGCGCCGGCATCGTCGGTGTGGCGATCGGCTTCGGCTCGCAGAAACTCGTGCAGGACCTGATCACCGGCATCTTCCTGCTGCTGGAAAATGCCATGCAGGTGGGCGACGCCGTTACCGTATCCGGCCTGACCGGCACCGTGGAGGCGCTGTCGGTGCGCACCATCCGGCTACGGGCCGGCGACGGTTCGGTCCACATCATCCCTTTCAGCTCCGTCACCAGCGTCACCAATGTCAATCGCGGGCTCGGCAATGCATCGGTCAGCGTCAGCGTGGCCTATGACGAGGACACCGATCGGGTGTCCGATGAACTGAAGGCGATTGTCGCCGGCATGCGTTCCGATCCTGACATGTCCGCGAAAATGTTGAGCGACTTGCAGCTTTGGGGGGTGGATAAGGTTGACGGTGCGTCGGTGACGATCGCCGGTCAGGTGGTCTGCACCGATTCCGGCCGTTGGGCCGTGCAGCGCGAATTCAACCGGCGCATGAAGCGACGGTTTCAGGAGCTTGGGATCAGGATCTTCAACCCGGTGCAGACGATCAATCTGGTCCCCGCCCCTGTCGACAGAGGGGACGACCATGAACACGCAGCGGCCGCTGACTGATTCGCTCCGCACCGACGGCTACCGATTTGTCCGTGCCGACACTATGCGTGCCCTGCTGGAGCAAACCGGAGCGCTGACCGATTGGGCTGACTTCGCCGCAAGCTGGGACGATCTGGGCACGGACACCTACATGGCGGACGGCGGACGCTATCGGAAGCGGCGCCACGCCGTGTTTGCAGCCGGTGCCGGCGGAATTGTCCGTCAAAAGGCGCAGCCGCATTATCAAAGCCGGGACTACAACACGCTGAATGGCGGGATCGAGCGCTGGTTTGAACCGGTGACGGAGCCGGTCGGCTCAGGCGCCACGCTGAACACCGTGCTGGAATTCTGCCAATCCCTGTTCGGCGCGGTCAGTGGCGTCCAGGCCTGGCACATCGAGCTGCATCAGTTCCGCATCGAGGCACAAACCGGCGAATCCGGCCGTCCGACCCCGGAAGGCATGCACCGCGATGGCGTCGACTACGTTCTGGTCCTGCTGGTGAACCGCACCAATATCGTCAGCGGCGTCACCTCGGTGCACGACCTTGCCGGCAAGGAACTGGGTGAGTTCACCCTGACCCAGCCTTTGGACGCCGCCCTCGTCGACGATGCGCGGGTGATGCATGGGGTGACGCCGGTCGAGCCGCTGGACCCCACGAAGCCAGGTTATCGTGACGTATTGGTCGTAACGTTCCGCCGCGCCACAACGCCGGCCTGAGCCGCGGTTTTCGTCCACCGCCCGCTGCACCTGAACCCGCTCACGCAGGTCGCCTACAATGTCGCCATCCAACCCGGCCCGACCCGCCGCGCCTCGGTAACCAGCGCGGCTGTCAGCGGCGTCAGCGGCTCGCGCTGCGGATAAACCAGCCCAATCGTCGGCGGCGGCGAGGGGTCGTCGATCGGGATCGCGCGGATAGGTTCCGGCAGCCCCATCGTCTCCGCCAGGATCGCCGGCATCACACTGGCCCATTGCCCGGTCCGCACATGCGAAAACAGCACGACCATGGAATTCGACTGCAACGTCGGCACCGGTACGGCCCCGGCGTCCCGCAGCTTCCGGTCGATGATCCGCCGGTTCTGCATGTCCGGAGTCAGCAGGCACAGCGGAATGCTGGCGACTTCCGCCCAGGTGACGGAAGCCCGGTCCCCCAGTGGCCGATCGGACGCAATCAGCAGCCGGTAGCGCTCATGGTACAGCGGCACGGCGCGGGCGCGCCCAAGCGGCTCGTTGTCGACATAGCTGAGCCCGGCCTCGATCTCGAGATTGTCCAGCAATGTCAGGATCTCGATCGAATTGCGTGACAGGATGGTGAAGACAACATCCGGATGGGCAATGTGCAGGGGCGTCGTCAGCGCTGAAATGATCGGCAGCGCCGTGGGAACCGCGGCAATCCGCAGATGCCCCGCCAGGCCCCGCTTCAGGGCTCGGATTTCATCGCGCATCGCCCGGTAGTCCCCGACAATGCGCCGCGCCCAGTCCAGCACCCGCAGCCCCTCGGGCGTCAGGCCAATGAAGCGCGACTGGCGCTGCACCAGCAACACGCCGAAACCCTCTTCCAGTTGCTTCAATCCAGCCGACAGCGTTGGCTGGGTCACGCCACAGGCCTCGGCCGCCCTGCCGAAATGCTGCTCGCGGGCCAGCGCCAGCAACATTTCCAGTTTGTCGATCATTGCTCGTTTGCGCGCTTGGACACGAAGACAGCGCGGTTGCGGAACGACAACCAGACGCGCCGGCCTTGCAGGAACTCCTCGCCGATCAACGCGTCACCGACACCAAAATCCGATGGCAGGACGACGATGGCGGGGGCTTCCTCCACCACCGGGCCGATCCGCAGCCGCTGGAACCTGTGCAAGCGGGAAATCGTCACACCGCCGGTTCCGGTGTTGCGCACCGGCGGATCGCTCGCCAGTACCGGCTCGGTCAGGCCCATGCGGTGGGCCATGTTGATGCCGAGGACATTGCCCTGCGCCCCGGTATCCAGCAGCGCCATGCCCTGCCCCCCGTCGAGTTCGAACGGCAGCAGCAGGCGGTCCTTACGGGCGCGGACGCCGGCGATCTCGATCCACGGCTCGTGCCAGGGCGGCTGCACATTGGGGCAGACCCGGCTGCGATACAGGGTCAGCGTGCCGTCAAGCACGTCGATGTCGAGGTCGAACGCCAGCAATATGTCGGCACCCAGCAGCCCGTCGGCACTGAGCCCCCGTTCGTTATTCAGCTTGAAGTTGCCTACCGCCAGCCGTTCGATCGGGAAATGAACGCCGCCCAGCACGAAGCGGTCGACGGTGACATCGGTGTTGGTCGTGGCCCCGCCGATCCCCACCGACTGCACCTTGTAGCGCGCGTCATGTGGCAGGCCGAGGCGGTCGGCGGCGACGGCACTCACCGTGGTGCGTTCGGCACCGCTGTCGACGATCAAATGGACCCAGCGGCCGTTGATCCCGGCCGGCACGACAAGCAGACGATCCTGCACCTGCAAGGGCATCTGCGCGACCATCGTAAGCCTGCAGTCCAGCTCAGGAGTCGCACCGCAACCTGCCACCAGGATCAGAAATAGCAGCGCCAGCGGGCGCAGGAAGCGTGTCATGATAGGCACTGTGCCACAGCGCAAACGAGGTTGCCACGAAACCGCATCGGTGGTCGGATCGCACGTCACGATGGAGCCGCGCGCCGCATGTCCGACCCGATCACCGAAGAGCTTTTCCGCAATGCGATCTCCGCGATCGGCGATGAGATGGTTCTGACGATCTACCGCACTGCCTACTCCGGCGTCCTGAAAAATATCATGGACTACAGCGCCGCGATCTGCGACGCGCACGGGCGCCTCGTGGCCCAGGGCCTCTCGTTGCCGGGCCATCTGTGCAGCATCCCGGTGGCATTGCAGGCGGTGCTGGCGCAGTTCGGCGATGACGTCCATCCCGGCGACATCTTCATCAACAACGACCCCTACGATGGCGGCATGCACCTGCCGGACATCTTCATCTTCAAGCCGCTGTTCGCGTCAATGGATCAGGGTGGCCGTCCCGTCGCCTACGCTGCCACCATCTGTCACCACACCGATGTGGGTGGCCGCGTGCCCGGATCGAACGCTTCCGACAGCCTGGAAATCTACGCCGAAGGCCTGCGCATCCCGCCGCTGAAGCTCTATGAGAAAGGAAAGCCGAACGCGACCCTGTTCCGCATGATCGAGCGCAACGTCCGCCTGCCCGGCCGTGTCTTCGGCGACATCCGCTCGCAACTCGCGGCCTGTGAGATCGCCGCCCGCGGCATGACCGACCTGGTCGGCCGCTACGGCGCCGACGGCGTCACCACGCTGATGGTCGCGATGATGGACTACTCCGAACGCCTGACCCGCCAGTGCCTGCTGGAATTGCCGGACGGCGAGGCGACCTTCACTGACTGGATTGACGACGACCAGATCGACGTCGGCATCCCCATCCCGCTGGTCTGCACCATCCGCAAGCACGGCGACACGATGGAGGTCGACTGGACCGGCAGCGCCCCGCAGGTGAAGGGCTCGATCAACAACACACTCAGCTATACCGCCGCCATGAGCTTCACCGCGGTGAAGTCGGTGCTGTCAGTGAACATGCCGAACAACGACGGCGTGTTCCGCCCGATCAGGATCATCGCGCCCGCCGGAACCATTACTCACGGCAAGCTTCCCGCCGCCTGCGCCGCGCGTGGCCTGACCGGCTTTCGCGGCGTGGACTGCGCGTTCGGCGCGCTGGCGCAACTCTATCCCGACAAGGTGTTCGCCGCGTCGGACGGCGGCAACACCGGCCTGACCATCGGCGGCTACGACAAGGACCTGAACCCCTTCATCTACGTCGACTTCATCTCCGGGTCGTGGGGCGGCCGCCCCTGGGCCGACGGGCTGGACGGCAACACCTGCATGTTCGCCAACATGGCTAGTTTCTCGGTCGAGGTGATCGAGGCGGAGAACCCGCTGGAAGTCCTCGACTACGAATTCGTCCCCGACACCGGCGGCGCCGGTCGCTACCGGGGCGGCATGGCACAGCGCAAGACGTGGCGCATGCTGGCCGACGAGGGGATCCTGCAGGTCCGCGCCGACCGCCAGACCCATCGTCCCTACGGCCTGCAAGGCGGCGGCCCCGGCGCGCCGGGCCTGAACGTCATGAATCCCGGCCTGCCCACCGAAACGAAACTGCACGCCAAGCTGACCATGAACCTGACCCGCGACGAAATCTTCCGCCACGAACTGCCCGGCGCCGGCGGCTGGGGACCCGCCCTTGATCGCGACCTGTCGTTGGTCGCCCGCGACCTGCGCGACGAACTCGTCACCATCGAAGCCGCCGCCCGCGATTACGGCGTCGTCGCTGCCGGAGACCCACCCGTAATCGACACCACCGCCACCGAAATCCTGCGTGCCCGCCTGAAAGCCGAACGACCCCCATTGCCCACCCCAGCCTGGGAGCCTCCAGCCTTGGGTTCAGTGGCATGAGCCTGCGCATCGGCATCGACATCGGCGGAACCTTCACCGACCTCGTCGCGATCTCACCCGACGGCACCGTCACGACGCACAAGACCGCCTCCACCCCGCATGACTACGGCGAAGGCATCATCACCGGGATCAACGCACTGCTCGCCGACAGGCCTGGCGTCGTCGGCGACGTCCTGCATGCCACCACCGTTGGATCGAACACCGTCCTCGAAGCCAAGGGCGCCAAGACTGCCCTGATCACCACAAAAGGTTTCCGCGACATCCTTGAAATTCGCGACCTGCGCATGCCTGTGCTGTACGACATTGGCTGGACCAAACCGCGCGCCCTGGTCGAGCGCCGCCTGCGTCTGCAGGTGACCGAGAAAATGCGCCCGGATGGTTCAGTCGCGGTCCCGCTCGATCTGGCAAGCCTGCAACCGGTAATCGCAATGCTGCGTGCCGAGAAAGTCGCCAGCGTCGCGATCTGCCTGCTGCACAGCTATGCCAATCCGGCCCACGAGCAGGCGGTCGCGCAGACCGTGCATGCCGCATTGCCGGACATCCTGATCTCCATCAGCAGCGACATCCTGCCGGAGATCAAGGAATATCCGCGCACCAGCACCACCGTCATCAACGCCTACGTCCAGCCCACGGTCCGCGCCTACATCACCGCTTTGGACGCACGCCTTCGCGAACTCGGCATTGAAGCACCATTGCAATTGATGCAGTCCAACGGCGGCCTCGCCTCGGCCGCCTTCGCGGCGCAATCCCCGGCCCACATTGTCGAATCCGGTCCCGCCGCGGGGGTCGTCGGCGCCGCTGCCCTGGCTCGCCGGCTGCACGAGCCAAGGATCGTAACGTTCGACATGGGTGGAACGACCGCCAAGGCCGGCCTGGTCGAGAACGGTGAAGTCCTGCGCACCGAAGCGATCGAGGTCGGCGGTGGCGTCATGGCCGGCTCGCGCCTGCTGGTCGGCGCCGGCTACATGCTGAAACTCCCCGCAATCGATCTCGCCGAAGTCGGCGCCGGCGGTGGCTCGATCTGCCGCCTCGACAGCGCCGGCGCGCCCAAGGTTGGCCCGGAAAGCGCCGGCGCCGCCCCCGGCCCCGTCTGTTACGGCCGCGGCGGCACTGCGCCTACCATCACCGACTGCAACCTGGTCCTCGGCTACCTTGACCCCGGCGGCCTGACCGGCGGCACCATGCGCCTGGACCTGGACGCCGCCCGTGCCGCGATCCAGCGCGATCTTGCCAGCCCGATGAACCTGTCCATCGAGGCAGCTGCCCACGGCATGCTCCGCCTCGCTTCCGCAACGATGATGCGCGCCATCCGCGCCGTATCCGTCGAACGCGGCCGCGATCCACGGCAGTTCGCCATGCTGGCCTTCGGCGGCAACGGCCCGTTGTTCGCCGCCGCCATCGCCGCCGAATTGGGCATCGCCCGCATCATCATCCCCCCGCTGCCCGGCGTGTTCAGCGCCTTTGGCCTTCTGGTCGCCGACGCCGAACACCATGCCCGCCAGAGCATCCGCGTTCGCCTGGATGCCGCCGATCCCGCCCGCTTGACCGATATCATCGCCGCCTTGACCGAGGCCGGAGCACAACGCATGCGCGCCGACGGCTTCGCCCCCGAACGGCAGATGTTCCAGCGCGCCGCCTCAGCCCGTTACGCCGGCCAGTCGAGCGAGATCGAGGTCGCATTGCCCGACGGCGCGGTGACGCCCGCCATGATCGCCGCCGCCTTCGCCGAAGAACATGAAAAAACCTATGGGTTCAGGGCGCCCGACACCGAACCGGTCGAACTGATCGGCCTGTCGGTGATGGCCCGCGGTCTACCCGAACAGCCCCGCTTACCGGCGCATATCCCGCCCTTCACACAGCCCGTCCCGACCACCAGACGCGCCTGGTTCCCCACTCAAGGCTGGGTCGACACCCCGGTCACCGACCGAGCCGGCCTGACCGCGCCGACCTCCGGCCCGCTGATCATCCAGGAATACGACGCCACCTGCCTTGTTCCACGCGACATGACCGCCAGCGTTGATGATTTCGGCAATATTCTTTGTTGTAAGCAAAGTGCGCCTGCCGACTGATTGTCTCCGGTCTTGGCGTGCATTGTGTTCCGCACGCTGCCTGCGACACGGCAACGTGCGGCGCCTCGCGCCGTGCAGCATTTTAACGATGCATCAAACGCCATCCCATGATGAGCCAGAACACCCCGATCAGGCCTCCGGCCACCACATCGGTAAAGTAATGAAGGCTCAGTAACATGCGGCTGAAGCTGATCAGGAAAATCAGCGCGCCTGCTGCCGTGAAGATGACGATCTGCACCGGAAGCGAATGATTTTGCGCCACCACCAGTGCGAGGAAACCGAAAATAACCATCGAAACGGTCGCATGTGCGCTCGGAAACGACGGCGATCCGGCCGTTACGCCATCCAGGAATGGCGGCCGTGCCCTGGCGGTGATGAACTTGAGCGACCACGTCGTCGCTTCCGCGCCGAGGAAACTCAACCAAAACGGCCCCGCGATGCCGGTTCGTCCGGACGACCAAAGCAGGCTGGATGCAACCAGCGCCATCGCCGACCCGGCGGCGCCGGTTCCGATTTGGGTAAGCCACGTAAAGCCCGCAATGACGGGTGGGATGCGCAACGGCAGAAGCGACGCATTGATGAATCCGTCCAGCACAACCAGCGGCCCGCCGGTCCGCACCTGGAAGACCACGAACAGGCAAGCCGCCAGGCAGACCAGCGCTGATGCAAGCGCGATCATGGCGCGAACACCGCGACCGCTTTAGGGAGCACGGCAAATTCAACCGGTGTTTGGGTCACGATTTCACCGTCCGCGCTGACATGGCGGGGATGCCGCGTGGCAATCGTCAGGCGAGGCAGCTGCAATGTCCGGACCTCGTGCAGTTTGCCGTGATCACCGGCGCGAAACGCCCTGGCCATGAGCAACAGCCGCCAGCGCCGGGCCGGTTCCAGGCTGTAGATGTCAAGCAACCCATCGTCGATACGCGCGTCCGCCTCGATGACCATGCCGCCGCCGTAGTAACGCCCGTTGCCCACCGAAATCTGCATGGTCCGCACGTTCGTCACCTGCCCGCCTGACGATAGTGTCGCATGAAAAGGACTAGCGGTGGCCAGCACCGCTGCTGCCGCGGCCGGATAGGCGAACACGCCAAGCCGCCGCTTCATCAGCCTCGACAGCCTGCGGGTGATGTCCACACTCAGCCCCAGGCTGGCAACGTTGAAGAACGGGTGGCCATTGACGCTACCAAGGTCCAGCTTGCGGATCCGGCCGCTCAGGATCACCGCGGCCGCGCCCTCCGGCTCGTGAGGAATACCCAGCGTACGCGCCAAATCGTTGGCGGTGCCAAGGGGAAGAACGCCCAGCGGCAGCCCGGTGTCACGCAGTGCGGAGGCGGCGGCGTTCATCGTGCCGTCGCCGCCGCCGAGGATCACGCTGCCGATCTGATCGCGCAGCGAGCGGATCAAGCCGTCCAGGTCCTCACGTCGCGCACATTCCTCCCGTCGCAGTGCAAGTCCTCCGCGCTCAAGCGCGCAAGCAAACGATGCCGCCTCCCTTCCGCGACGACTATGCGTATTGGCAACGAACAATGCCGGCGCTGTCATCGGGGCCCGCGCCAATGATTGGCTCGCTGACGGACGGATCGCCGTTCAGGATATGATAGGACTTCGAACATACTGCCCACATCGGGCGTCCGCTATCCGGATACCAGCCTTCGTGGGACGTTTGCTGCCTGGATCATCAGGATGTCAGCACACTGATGATCTGCCGCCGGCGGTGGTGCTGCTGCGGCAAGACCAACGGCGCGTTCGCTAGAGCGCTTTCAGCCTGACTGTAAACAGTCAGCGCGCTCTATCTCGTTGTTTGAGCGAGCAACTTCATCACCCTGACCATTCCGGTCAGGGTGATGTTGCTCTAATCCCAGGCCACCGGCGCCCGCACGACCTCCACGGTGCCGTTGCCGCGCAGCCGCACGACGTTGACCGTCTTCGCCAGGTCGGGTGACCCGGAATAATAGGCCGGTACCGTGGTCCCGGTTCCCACGGCCGCCGCCCGGTTCCAGTGGCCCAGCGCTAGGTAGTCGGCACGGGTCGCCTCGATCTCGGCATTGCTGATCAGCCAGGAGGGGCGTAGCGGGATCGCCCCGTCATCCTCGTAATGACCATGAGCCAGCGTCACGTGCCAACGCGCGGACCGAGGCCGTGGGTCGCGCAGGGGCACCATGTTGCTGTAGTCAATGTGCGCGTGCCCCCAAACGTCCAGGTCGTGTTCGGGAAAATGCACCGTCAGGTCGTGCGTCACGCCGATGATATGGACATTGGGCAGCGTGTTCAGCCCACCGCGCAGCCAGACCGAATCCGGGGTTACCGGATCATGGTTCCCGGGCAGGACGATCACGGGCCGCCCGATGTCGTTCAGCAGGTCGACGCACTGCGCGATGATGCCGGCGGACTGGCGGTTGTTGTCGAAGATGTCGCCCACCAGCAGCACATAGTCCGCCTGATGCGCCTTCGCCGCATTCAGCACCACGCGTAGCCCGGTGGTGCCATCCTCGCCATACGGACCCTGATGCGGATCGTCATCGACGTGAAGATCGGAACTGTGCACAAGCACGATGTCTGCCGCCAAGGTGGTCAATCCATTCATTTGCCTGGGCAGTATCAGAACGGGCGGCCCGCCGTCCGTCAACCGTCATTGGCCGCTCGGGCGGGTTGGGCTAGAATTGGGGAAACCATAACCGTGAGGAACCGGATATCATGATCGATCTGCACTACTGGCCGACACCGAATGGCAAGAAGGTCACGATCCTGCTGGAAGAGGCCGCGATTCCCTACAATATTGTCCCGGTGAATATCGGCCGCGGTGACCAGTTCACCCCGCAGTTCCTGAAGATGAACCCCAACCACCGCATGCCGGTCATGGTCGACAACACCCCGCCCGGCGGCGGCGAGCCTATCGCCATCTTCGAGTCCGGCGCCATTATGATCTATCTTGCTGAAAAGGTCGGTCGCTTCTACCCGCAGGACCTTCGCGGCAAATACGCCGTCACCGAATGGCTGATCTGGCAAATGGCCAATCAAGGCCCAAAGCTCGGTGAGTGCGGCCATTTCCGCCGTCTCGGCGACAAACAGGGCGACCAGTCCTACGCCGTGCGCCGCTTCACCGATGAGGCCAACCGCCTCTACGGCGTGCTGAACAACCGCCTGTATGAAAGCAAATATCTCGCTGGCAACGAATATACCATTGCCGACATGATCAGCTATCCATGGACAGTCAACTGGAAAGCCCAAGGCCAGGACATCGAGGAATTCAAGTACGTCAAGCGCTGGCAGGAAGAGCTCGCCGCCCGTCCCGCCGTCCAGCGCGGCATGGCGGTCGGAGCAGAGCTGTCGGAAGACGTAACGAAACTGCCGGCGGAAGAACAGGCTCGCCGTGCGAAGATCATGTACAACCAGCGCGCCCGCCCAGTCCAGGCCGCCTGATACCGGAACAACGAGAGGAAACAGCCTATGGCCGAAGTGGAATGCTTTTTCGACATCTCAAGTCCCTGGACGTATTTCGCCTACGTGTCCCTGCTGCGCATGCAGGACGAAATCGGCGTCACCATCCAGTGGCGCCCGTTTCTGGTGGGCGGCGTCTTCAATGCCGTGAACCCCAGCGTCTATAACTCCCGGAACGAGCCGGTTCCGTCGAAGATTGCGTATAACAAGAAGGACCAGCAGGCCTGGGCGCGCTTTCTTGGCCTCGACATGCATTATCGCCCCAGCGTCTTCCCGGTGAACAGCGTTAAAGCCATGCGCGCCTGTATCGTGCTGGAACCCGAAGGCAAGCTCGTCCCGTTCGCCGGCGCCGCCTTCAAGGCTTACTGGTGCGACGACAAGGACATCTCCCAGGTTTCGGTCCTTAACGAAATCTGCCAGTCGCTCGACATCGACGCCGCCAAACTGCTCGCTGCGACGGACCAGCAACCCATCAAGGACACGTTGCGTGCCAACACGCAGGAAGCGATCGACCGCGGCAGCTTTGGTTCGCCCACCATCTTCGTCGGTGGTGACGACATGTATTTTGGCAACGACCGCATGCCGTTGATCAAGGACGCGGTGCTCCGCCGACGGGGATGACCGACATCGCCTTCGACGGCCATCGACGCAACGGCAAGTATTGACAATTCACAGCAACGCAACGTCTTCGCTGTCGCGGACAAGTGTCCGCGGATCCGACAAAGCCAGGCGCCGGACCTCATAAGTTGCAATTGAAATAAAAAAACCGAGCGGCGATCAGCCGCTCGGTTTTTTGTTGTTAGCTGTGGTGGGCGATCATTGAGCCAGCATTCGTCGCGTGCTGGTGCGCCATAAGCCAGTTGCTGCCGCCGGAGCCGCTGTGGTCAACAGACGCCGTGGTAGCTGACGGCACGCTGAAATCCTGTGTCGTCGTTGTGGCTGGGGGCATTGCTGCACTGATGATCGACGTGCCGGAACTGGCGCCATCCGTGCTCGACCCGCCGGTTGAGCCGGGAATGAAGTTCATCCCCTCCGACGACGCGGTTGTCAGGCTTCCGGTTGACACCGTTGCGTTGTCGCTTGTTGCGGTGCTGCCGGATCCGGCCGTCACCGTAAAGTCTTTCGACCCGCTGCTGGAAAGCTCCCACGGTGTGCCCGATGCCGGCGCGCCGCCGTTGAGGCTTGCGCCCATCACATAGAGATTGCGATCAGTGGTATCCACCGCCCATTGCGTGCCGGGATAGAATGCGCCGATCTTGTCGTTCAGAAAGTTGACGGAGACGTCATGGCTGCCCGATCCGAAGTTGCCATGGACATCGAATTCCTGCGCTTGTCCCTGACCAACAATGGCACTTGTGGTCTGTGTGCCACCGACCTGCTTGCCGTCGACCGAGACGGTGAACTGGGCGTCCCCCTGGTAGGCATCCTCAGCCATCTTCAGCACCAGCGTGTCGGCTCCGCTGCCGACCGACACCGGGCCGGGTGTGGTGGTCGGGGTTGAAGCGGCGTTCGAGGGCACCGACGTCGTGTCGTTGATCTTGAACACCGCATTGCCGTCGACGTTGCCAACGGTGGAGTTCGGCGGAAATAGCGGCGAATTATAGATTGCCGTTCTCCCGCTCGACACGGACTGTCCGTCGTAGCTGACCCCATCGACGTAGAGGTTACGGTCGCCTGACAGCCCGGGATAAATAAAGTTGTTGGCAAACGTAACGGTTACATCATGGCTTCCTGGCGCCCAGTTGCCCGCGAAAGTGAAAGCCTGGGTTTGCCCGGATGCCTGCGAAGCAGTGACGGTCTGCACCCCGCCGATCTGTTTTCCATCGACGTTGACTGTGAATTCTGCATCCACACCAAGCGCCTGGTCTTCTGCCATGTTTAGCGTAATAGAATCGGATCCGGAACCAATAGTATTGTTCCCAGTTGTCGAGCCGGACATTGAATGCCCTCCATTTCATTGCGTTTAAAAACAGTCCGCCCGGCGCCGAGCGGAGCGGAGGTATCAGGGGGAGGGGGGTGTCGCAACGGGACATGAACGCTAATCCACGTACGAACTCGATTTTCCCAGTTCTGCGTTGTGGATAAGCGAGACGGCAGAGATTATGATCCTAATTTTACCGACAATGTGCCTCGGTAAAGAAAATCCGATGGCCTGACCATCGGATTTTTCACGTCAACCTGAGTTCCGTTATAATATTCGAACGACCGGGTCCCGCTGCCGTCGTGCTAGACCGCCTCGGCTGACAGACGTCGAGGTGCGCAGCAGCCACATCCGCCGGCATGCGCGCGCGCAGCGGGTGCCGCACTGACCTCCTGTGCGCCGCCGCCCAGCGCCGGCGCCGTCAGAAGGCGCGGTGCCTGCTCACCGCAGTCCGGGCAAGGTTGCGGGTGGGCGTATTCCGCCATTGGCCGAACTTCGGTGAACGGTCCGCAATCCGCACATTCATAATCATAGGTTGGCATTGACACCCTCCGTCTTCCACTGAACCCGATAGTGCCATTTTCAGGTTCGGCCGGCCAGGGTTAGCAGGCCAGGGTTAGCAGGCCAGGGTTAGCAGGCCAGGGTTAGCAGGCCAGGGTTAGCAAGGCATGGTCCGCGGTTCGCACGCCAGGGGCATAAGCCGATGTCGCGGCCCTGGCTCGGCACATCACGTCTGAGCCGGGTTCAGGGCTAACCGGCCCTCGGCAACGCGGCCTCCTGCCTGGCTGCAGGTTCGCGGCTCAGACAGTCGCCCCCTGCGCCGCATCCGGCAGATATGAGCGAGCGATCAGCGAGTCCTTGACGCGGTGCAGCAATTTCGACTGGTCAGCGACGGATACATTGTCGCTTCGCATCACCATCAGGATCAGCGGGTCCTGCAGCAGGCTCGCTAAAGTCAGTGTGCTGATCGTGATCGTGCACATTCTGTCACCACTCCTGTTGAGCGCTTCGCAGTGTAGCCTATGCTCTTGATCTATATGGAAATGAATTGTGTCTGAACGTGGCCCTTGCTCATGAACTTTTTTTGTCGCTGCAATGGAACTTTCGTAGGATGAGTGGCAAATTGGCACCAATCTTGCCCGCTCACAATCGCCGTCCGCTGAATATCACCGATGCGAAAATCGGCGATACCAGGGCCACGGCGGCAGTGCACGAAGCGATCCGGCACTCGCGCCCGGATCGCCGTGCTGATGACGCTACTCCGCCGCCTTGGCTTTCCGCGCCGGCCACTCATCCACGGGAATCCGTGGAATTTCAAACCGGTCGGTGACACGCGAATACCACCCGCCGCCATGCAGGCGGCCGATCAGGTCGAGCTTGGGTGTGTCGATGTAGCAGCGATCAGCATCCAGAACACAATCGTCGCGGACGTAGATGGCCAGGACCTTGCCCAGCACGACAGCCCGATCGATCCCCACGTCGACAATCACCAGCCGCTCGCACTCGAACGCGACCGGCGCCTCGGCGATCCGCGGCGGCTTGATATGCAGCGACGGCGCGGTCGTCAGCCCGGCCTCCTTCAATTCATCGACCCCCTTTGGGAAGTCGATCGCGGTGACGTTCATCGGCTCCGCCAGCGCGTAACTGACCAGGTTGATAACGAACTGCCCGGTCCGGCGGATATTGCCGCCGGTGTCCTTCACGTCGCCTGGCCCGCGTCCGCCGATGCCGAATGCCAGCACCGGCGGGTTGCCCGACATTGCATTGAAAAAGCTGAACGGTGCGGCGTTCACCGTGCCATCGACGTCCTGGGTGGTGACCCACGCAACTGGCCGCGGTCCGATGGTCGAGGTCAGTAGCTTGTAAATGTTATCATTCTTTGTTTCGGCGAAATCGAACAGCATGGGTCAGCCTCGCATGATTGCTGACCGCAGCGTTACGCGCCGCCCCGTCCGCTGTCCAGATAAGCGCCGGGAAAGCGGATGACGGGCAGGCAAGCTGCCGATCATCCGCGTCGAAATCAGCCGTAGTTCAGCTTCAGGCCCGGCGACGACCATTCCATCTTGCCCAGTCGGCCGCTGTCCGAGAGCGTGATGTAGGCGGTGCGCATATCCGCGCCGCCAAAGCAGATATTCGTCGGATAGGTGTCCGGCATCTTCACCGCTTGCATGACGTCGCCACCCGGCGAAATTTCGGTAATGTAGCCGGTGGTCAGCGTCGCCACCGCAATGTTGCCGTTCGCCAGCACGGCCAGGCTATCGAACCGGGCATTGCCGCCCAGGCCGCAAATCACCCGTCCGCTGTGGTGGGCATGCGGCGCCGGCTTGCGCAGCACCCCGGGCGCCTCGATGTCGAACGCCCACAACCGCGCACCCTCGGTGTCCGCGGTATAAAGCGTTTTTCCGTCGGGCGACAGGCCGCAGCCGTTCGGGCTGAGGATCGGGAACGCGATCTCCGTCACCTTCGATCCATCAGGCAGCGCGTAGTACAGACCGCCGTGGTCGCGATGGCGGGCATAACGCTTGCCAAGGTCGGTGAAGTAGAACCCGCCATTCGTGTCGAACACGATGTCGTTCGGAGCGGACAGCTTGTTGCCGTCAACCTCGGTGTAGAGCGTCCTCGCCTCACCGGTGCTCGCGTCGATCCGCTGGATGTAGCCGAACTTGTAATCCGGATGCGGCGCGACACCCATCGAATAGCCTTCGACGTAGCGGCTGCCGCCATTGTTGCATAGATACAGCGCCCCGTCCGGCCCGAAGGCCAACCCGTTCGGCCCGCCACCGCAGCGCGAGAACGCACTCAGCTTGCCGTCCGGCGTCACCTTCGACAACTGGTTGTTGCGGATTTCCGTCAGGATCACGGACCCGTCCGGACACACGACAGGGCCTTCGGGAAAGCCAAGGCCGGTGGCCAGGATTGTGACGTCGCTCATCGTGGTGTTTCCCCTCTTCCGCGGTTGAGGCAGTCTCGTCGGAATGCGAACCGCGTCAAGCGAGGGGGATCGCCCAAAGGCATTCATGAAGGCCTTTCAATTCGCCCGCCACCGCAGCCCGCCGTGCCGAGGATCCAACATCCGCCTTCACCGCCATCAACATCGTACCATGCCGCAGCCAACCTGCGATGCGAACAACGTCACAGGGCCCGATGACGCAAATCCGGCGCAAAAGGCGCTGTGATCGGCCCACGCATAGACCGCCAGCCCTACCAGGCGTCCACCCGCAGACCATCCTTCACCCGCATGTCCCGGGTGTTCCATTGCTGGAAAGACATAAACCGAGGCGCCAGGAACGTGTAAGTGCGCTCGATCACCTTCCACAGAAAGTCATCGAAGTTGCTCGGTGCACTTACCCAATCGGTGAAAACCGGCGTCCAGGCGTGGTTGGTGCGAAATAGCCAGTCCCGCTGGGCACGAAGCCACGCCACGGCGGGTGGCGGGTCGCGAACCATCGCCAGCACGTCGTCGAGCCGCTGGTCAACCGCATCGAACCGGCTGGTGATCTCGGACAACCCGCGCTTCGCCAGCGTCTGCACTTGTTTGACCGTCTCCTGCCGCGACACAGGTGCCTCGCCCAGCTTGATCCGCAGCAATTTTTCCTTCGGTCCCTGGATACCCCGGAGAAGAATGCGTCGCATGCATTCGATGTAGGCCATCTCGCTGTTCAGCGCGTCCACCCGGGTCTCGATCTCGGCCTCGTTGGTCCCTTCGATCTGCGCCGCCGCGCCATTGATCGCCTGCTGCAGCAGCACGCTGTTCTGCGCGTCCTCCTCCCAGCCGGGAACCGCTCCGCCTTTGATCGCGACTGTCCTGTGCATGCGCGCAAACACGCATCGCAGCAGGTTATGCCGCACCGCGCTTGCCGCGATCCGCCGGTCCTGCGCCGACGGCTCCCAACTGGCCTCGCCGCCGTACAGCTCCGTCGGCAGCTTGTCGCCAAGCCGGACCAGCACCACAAAGTCCAGCGCCTGCTCGATCAGGCCCAGCATCCTGCCATCACCGCTCTCCGGCTCCAGCTTGAACTCCCGCGCCACCGATCGCAGCGGCAGCACCGCGTCCTGGCTTTCCAGTTGCACCACCATCGAGGGTATGCGCGCGCCTTCGCTCAGACGAAAAACCGGTTCGCCCAACATGCGAAAGCCCGGATGGGCAAGATAACATATCTCGGGGGCAACCTGAGCCATCGGCATCATCCAGCAGCGAGTATAAAACTGCCGGTGACTCAACGCAGATATCCGTTAAGGAACAATGAATTTGTCTCCTTCACGACGCCGGTTTCCACATCAGCCTCTCGCCCATGCGGATCGTCGTCCCCTGCCGAACCGTGTCGCAAATTTCAAAACCGGCAGGTGCGAACAGAACGATCGTCGAGCCGTGCTCGAACCAACCCAATTCCTCACCCTTCTGCACCGGCACGTCGCAAGGGAATGTCCGCCGCACGCCGTCGTGGTCGCGTAGCATCTGGTTCAGGAACCGCAGCCGGATACCCGCCACCAGGATCGCAGCGACCGGCACCAGCGTCACCGGAAAGCCCGCCATCCACATCCGGATCACGGCCCGCTCATTCCTGCAGAACAATCGCTCCACCCGCTTCAGGGCAACCGGATTGACGTTCCAGGTATCACCGGAAATATGTGTCACCGATTCGATATCGCCATCATACGGTGCATGAAACCGGTGATACATGCTCGAGGTCAGGCGTAGCGTGACATAGCAACCATCGCGATACCGGTCCGCCTCCCCCGCATCCAGCAAAAGATCCGCCAGCGCATACGGGAAGCCCTTGATCTGCAGCACCTGTCCATCGCTCACCGATCCCGACGCTCCGACGATCGCATCACAGGGACTGACCAGGATATCCGGGTCCGGATCGATCGGGCGGGCACCGGTTTTCAGTTGCCGGGTGAAACAATCATGCATGCTGCGAAATGTTGTCTGCTTTGCTTCACGCAGATCGAGATCGGAGAAGAACTGCCAGACGCGTAACGACACATTGCAGATCAACGGGTTCTCGATCTTGCTGAACCAGCCCATGAACCGCGTGACCAGCCGGCGGGGCAGCCGATTGGTCAGCAGGAAGTTCAGGTCCTCCTGATGTACAATCTTCACTATCGCGCCACGAATTGTCATGGGATCAGGATGGCTCCAGGAAAGGGTGCGCGATGACCGCTGAACTTTATCTTGCGGCGACTTGTGGGGCTGTCGCCCTTGGCGCCGCCGTCACCCGGGCAAAAACCCGTCTCGACCTGTCGCGTGCCAAGTATCCCTCGCTCACCGGCCACGCCCGCATGGCTCGGCGAATCGCCGCGCTGGTGCCGTTCTACGAATACAATGACAAAGAATTCTTCCGCACTGATGATGCGCCGGATGACGTGGCCGAACAGCGGCGCAACGGCTTCATGCGTCTGGCGACACTGTATGGCGAACGTTTTGCCCGGACCGGCGCCCAAACGCGTGACGCCGCGAGTGGGATATCCGACCTGCAATTCATCAGCGCCTATCGCGTGCCGTTCCAATACAGCCGCTTCGTCCGCCAGCACCTGTCCGCCGGATCCTTCCTGCAATCGTCGTCGGGCGTAACGGTCACCGACCTGGACGGCAACGTTTTCTACGACCTGACAGGATCCTACGGGGTCAATCTGTTCGGGCTCGACTTCTACAAAGACTGCATCGAAAAAGGTGCCCGGCGAGTCCAGGATCTGGGGCCGGCGCTCGGTGCTTATCATCCCACGGTCGCCTACAACGTCGAGCGCCTGCGCGCGATTTCCGGCCTGGACGAGGTTTCGTTCCATATGTCCGGAACGGAAGCCGTCATGCAGGCCGTTCGCCTCGCCCGCTATCACACCGGACGATCGCATCTGGTACGGTTCTGCGGCGCCTATCATGGCTGGTGGGGCGATGTTCAACCGGGTGTCGGCAACCCGATCGCGGCGCGCGATACCTACACCCTGGCCGAAATGTCGGAACGCACGCTGAACGTGCTGCGCCGGCGCCGCGACATCGCCTGTGTACTGGTCAACCCGCTGCAGGCGCTGCATCCGAACGCGCCGGCGCCGGCGGATTCGTCGCTGGTCGACAGTTCGCGCCAGGCCGGCTTTGATCGAGCGGCCTATACCGCCTGGTTGCAGAAACTCCGCGCCGTCTGCGACGAGCGAAAAATCGTTCTGATTTTCGACGAAATATTCGTCGGGTTCCGGCTCGCTCCCGGCGGCGCAAAGGACTATTTCGGCGTTCAGCCGGACCTTATCACCTATGGTAAGTCCCTGGGCGGCGGCCTGCCGGTCGGCGTGCTGTGTGGCCGGGCTACACTGATGAAGCGCTATCGGCCCGATCATCCGGTGGATATCTGTTTCGCCCGCGGGACTTTCAACGCCCATCCCTATGTCATGGGCGCGATGAGCGAGTTCCTGCGTCGGCTTGATACGCCTGAGATCCAGGCGCTGTATGAAGACCTCGATGAGCGCTGGAACGATCGCACCGCACAATTGAACGATCGCCTCCGCCAGCGGAATTTTCCGGTCAGGATCGATAACCTCGGTTCGATCTGGACCATCAGCTACACCAGGCCGTCCCGATACAACTGGATGCTGCAATATTACCTGCGTGCCGAAGGACTGGCGTTGAGCTGGGTCGGCACCGGGCGGCTGATCTTCAGTCTGAACTATACCGATGGCGACTACGCCGCCGTGGTCGACCGGTTCATGACTGCATGCGACGCGATGCAGCGTCATGGCTGGTGGTGGACCGGCGCCTTGAAGGGGAACAGGGCGATCAAGCGCCGGATCCTGTGGGAAATGGTGACCCGGCGCCGGCAGCGCCAGGTCGACCTGCTGCCTCAGTGATGGGCTTCGGCGGTGTCGGTCGCAACATCGTCGAGCAACGCGGCTTCCAGGTCCAGGTCGATCTCCAGGTCGATCCCGTGCCGCTTCAGCAACTGGATTGGCGCCTTGTGGTACAGCTTGATATCGTGGAACGGATCAGTAACAATCTTGGTCGCCCATACCAGCCCGGTCTGCACATCCTTGATCATGAACAGCTGCACAGTGCGGAACGCCAGCCCGCCCAGGCCAATCGCCAGCCACAGGTAGCCGACATGGCGGGCAAAATCGATTGTCGACGTATAGGGCGTGAACAGTCCGAACAGCGACGGGCTAACAACGAGCACGAGCGGTGACAGCGCCCAAACGGCCATCAGCACGACCTTGCGACGCAAATTGTAGCCGACCTTGATCTCCTCCTTGTACTTGTGCGTTGCCTGGTTGACGACGTCGTAGTCTCTCGGCTCGAAGAAGAAATGGCCGACCTGGCGGCTGGTCATCGAGATCAGCCAGCCAATCAAGGCAGCCATTGCTGGATCGTTGAAGATCAGTGCGTAAGCACAGACGAAACTGACCGCACTCAGCAGGTGTAACGACTGATTGACCCGGCTATGATGATAGTAGCGATGGTCATCCCAGCGCTGCTCGCGTAGAAGCTCCAAAAACCCAGTCATCATTGTTCCTTGCTGGTGTTTAGGCCGTTGGCGCCTGTGCTGCTGATCAGGTGCCTGCCTGCGGCCTGTTTAAGCATTCATTTGCCGACTCAGTAACGAAGCAGGATTCCGCCTCATCCAGCCGAGCATAACGCAGCAGCCAGAAATGCCCGAGTGGGGGCAGGGGGCGCCGTTCCAGTAAACGAACGGGCGCGGTCTTGGCCCAATACTCATAGCGCGCCCAGGGGAACTCGGTGCGCCATCCCAGCCGGCTGGTGACCGGCATCAGCCATTTCTCCACCGTGCCGCGCACGCCCTTTTCGGCGCCCAGGCGGGTGGTGATGATGATTTCGCCGCCCGGCCGCGCCACGCGGACAAACTCGTCCAGCGCCTGTTCCGGATGCGGCACTGCAGTCACGACGTATTGCGCCACCACCACATCGAACGACGCATCGCCAAACGTCAGGTTCTCCGCATCCATCACCGCGATCGCCTCGACATTGGTCAACCGCAGGCGCTTTACGCGTTCGCGTGCCTTGTCCAGCATCGGTTCGGATATATCGATGCCGATGATACGATTGCGTCGCGCATACTGGTCCAGTGATAAGCCGGTACCGACGCCCACTTCCAGAATTCGGCCGCCAATTCGTTCGGCGGCTTCGACGGCCGTTCGCCGCCCGCGGCTGAACACCGGACCAAAAACGATGTCATAGATCGGTGCCCATCGTCCGTAGGCCTCGGCAACCTGGTCCCGTTCCAGTTCTCTCGCTAGCGCCAAACTTTTCGCTCCTGTTCGGTCGCGTTCCCTACACTGATTCGATCCTGCCGATCCAGCCGGCCATTGCTGGCCGGCCGTCAGTAATCAAAAGAAACGCTAGAACAGTGCTATAAAGAACTAAAAAATTAGGTGTTTTTCCCGCTGTACCGCCGTACACGCAGATCAGCCTGTTCCTTGTGTCCGGCAAAATTCTCGATTGCACATAGCCGCGAACAGTATTCGCCAATCATTGCCGTAGCCTCTGGACTGACTTGTTGATATGTTACGGTTTTGAGAAATTTGCCAACCCATAGTCCACCCGTGTAACGAGCAGCCTTCTTCGTCGGCAACGTATGGTTCGTCCCAATCACCTTGTCTCCATAGGCGACGTTGGTCTCCTTGCCCAGAAACAGCGCGCCGTAATTGGTCATCCGGTCCAGGAACCAGCGTGGTTCCCGGGTTAGCACCTGCACGTGTTCCGAGGCGATCCGATCAGCCTCGGACACCAGTTCTTCATCGGTATCGCACAGGATCACCTGGCCATGGTCGCGCCATGCAACGCTGGCGATGTCCGCGGTCGGCAGCACCGCCAGTTGACGCTCGATCTCCGCGTGAATGCCTTCGGCGATCTTGCGCGACGTCGTCAGCAAAATTGCCGGCGACGTCGGTCCATGTTCTGCCTGCCCTAGCAGATCGGTGGCGCACATCTCCACATCGGCGGTGTCGTCGGCGATGATCAGGGTCTCCGTGGGACCGGCGAGCAGGTCGATACCGACGCGGCCGAACAATTGCCGCTTGGCCTCCGCCACGAACGCATTGCCGGGACCAACCAGCATATCCACCGGTGCGATGGTCTCGGTTCCTAATCCCATCGCGGCGACTGCCTGGATGCCGCCCAGCAGGTAGATCTCATCCGCCCCGCCCAGCGCCATGGCAGCGACAGTGGCGGCCGGTGGCACGCCGTTCAGCGGCGGCGTGCAGGCCGCGACACGCCGGACTCCTGCCACCTTCGCCGTCAGCACCGACATATGCGCCGAAGCCACCATCGGATAGCGCCCGCCGGGCACATAGCACCCGACGCTGCCGACCGGGATGTTCTTGTGCCCGAGGCGGATGCCCGGCAGGGTTTCCACTTCAAGGTCACGCAGGGCGTCCTTCTGCGCCTGGGCAAAGCGCCTGATCTGCGCCTGGGCGAATTTGATGTCCTCGATCACCTGCGCGGGCAGGCTGTTCATCAGCGACTGGATCTCGTCCGCGCGCAGCCGGAATGCCGGCGGTTCCCATCTGTCGAATTTCGCGGACAGCTCCCGCACCGCGGCGTCCCCACGCGCGGCAATATCCTCCAGGATGGATTCGACCGTATGGCGTACCTTGCGGTCGGCCTCGGTCTTCTCGGCTTCGGTAGCACCTTGTTTCAGAACCTCGATCATCCGCCTGCCTCCTGACAATTCAGGCGCGATAGGCGGCCTCCGGGATTTTCGCAAGTTTCCATCGATGCACCTTTTCCGGCGCAAACGCTTGCGCGGGCGCGGGACCGGCAGCAACACCCCGGCTGGAGCAGGCGGGGTCGTGAAGTTGCCCGCGCGAACCCCCGGACCAAGCGCGCCGGGTGCTCGCAATCGGCCTGAAGGCGTTTTAGCCGATAGCCGGCTTCGCACCCGCGGGGGTCACCCTCGGCGACCCCGGCCGCAGGGCCAGACCCGCCGCCCCAAGCATCAGGGTCATCCCCGCCGCATCGCCCCATTCCAGCTTCTCGCCGAAGAACGTGCAGCCGACCGCCACGGCAATCACCGGCGAGATGAAGGCATAGGTTCCCGGCCGGCTCGCACCCCAGTCGCGCACCAGTAGAAAATACATCGTCGTCGACATCAACGCGCCCGGCACCAGCAGGTACAGCCAGGCCAGAAAGGCCGGCCAACCCCAGTTCAATTCCATGGACTCCCAGGCGCCCGGTTCGACCGCGAGCGCTGCCACCAGCAGCACAACGCCGCCGATCAGGTCGGTAAGACCCGCGAGTTGCACCGGTTCCAGCGTGCGCATGATCGGCCGTGTCATCACCGACCCGGCCGTGTAGCACAGGCAGCCGATGGTCACCCCCGCCGCGCCGACCAGTTCCCATGTAT
This sequence comes from Rhodopila sp., assembly GCA_965200665.1. Taxonomy (GTDB): domain Bacteria; phylum Pseudomonadota; class Alphaproteobacteria; order Acetobacterales; family Acetobacteraceae; genus Rhodopila. Next base: position 2,880,183 of record OZ241370.1, read on the forward strand.
CCAGCGTTCCGGCCATCGCGCTTGGCCCGAACAGCATGAACACCCCGGCAACGCCGACCCCGATGGCGCCCACCTGGCGGGCCGTGAAGCTCTCCTGGCCCGCGGCCACCGAGAACACCAGCAACGCGATCGGCGTCAGCGCCGAACTGATGACGGCGCCCAGGCCGGCGGTAATGCATTTCAGGGCATAGAGCTGGATGACCTGGTTCAGCGTGATCAGCAGCACCGACACGAACACCAGGCGCGGGATCAGCCGCGGCGGCGGCATGATGCGCTGGCCGTGGAACCTGCGATAGCCAAGGATCAATGCGCCGGCGATGCTCCAGCGCAGTCCGGCGAAGATGCCTGGCGACACTGTCGCGATACCGATTTTCATCGCCAGCCAGGTTGTGCCCCAGACGAAGCAAATAAAGACGAACATCGCCCGCTGCGATCGGGCCACTGAACCGTTCATGAGATACCGAGGACGTGCTCCTGCCAGGCCAAACTCTAGCCCAGCGCTCAGCCGGCCTGACGCGCCGAACTGGAATGGCCCGTATGCGTTGCGACGACAACGAAACGCTTGCCAACAGGCGTGGGGTTCATCCTGTGACAAGCCCTCGCGCCGGCCCGGCGGCTGAAGCCGGCATCACCGCGCCGCGACTTGCGTCCGGGCAAACCGGCCTAGCCGGAACGGGGCGGGATCGGTCACCGGTCTGTCGCCGGCCACCAGGTCCGCCATCAGTCGGCCCGCCCCTGGTCCAATGCCAAATCCATGACCCGAAAATCCGGTCGCGACAAAAAAGCCCGGAATATGCCCGACCTGGTCAATGACCGGCACCGCGTCTGGCGTTACGTCCATAAGTCCGGCCCAGCTCTCCGCGACCTGCAGGCCGGCAAACGTCGGAAAGGCTTTCGCCAGCACCGTTTTCGCCTCCTTCAGGACCGCCGCCTTCGGCTCCGGATCCAGCACACGCACCGCCTCGAACGGCGTCGCCTCATCCAGCGACCATCGCCGCGCCGTCCGCAGTTCCTCCCACGACCGCATCCCCATGCGCAGCCGGATTTCGTGCCGGTTGTTGATCAGTCGCGGCAGGAAGTCGGACAGCAGGCGAAAATGGTCCGGCGTCAGTTCCGCCGTGTTGGCATTGCGACGCGCGATCGAATAGCCACCGTCCATGCGCTTGCGGAACGCGAACACCGAACCGGCGGCGCTGATCTCCGGCCCTTTTAGCGGCTTGGTACGGAACACCGATCCCAGCACTTTCAGTTGCGGAAGATCCAGGCCCGCATTGCCGGCGAATAGCCGCGACCATGCGCCCCCAGCCAGCACCACCGACTGGCAGGCGACGCGCCCGCGTTCCGTGACCACGCCACACACCCGTCCTGCAGTCCGCTCGATCCCCCGCACCGCCGTGTTGGTGAAGATCTGGGCGTGATGATCCCGCGCCGCTTCGGCGATGGCCGGCGCCGCAAGGGCCGGTTCGGCCTTCCCGTCGGACGGCGTGTGCATCCCGGCGATGAAGCTGCTGGTCGCACCGGGCATCACGGCCTCCAATGCGGCGCCCTTCAGCAAATGGGCATCGACCTGATACTGGCTGGCCTGGCCAAGCCACGCTTCCTGCGCCGCGATCTCCGCCGGGGTCTGGCACAGATACATGATGCCCGACTGACGGAACCCGGTCTCCCGGTTGGTGCGCCGGTTCATGTCGCGCCAGAGGCGCAGGCTTTCCATCGCCAGCGGAATTTCCGACGAATCCCGGCCCATCGTCCGGCACCAGCCCCAGTTGCGCGACGATTGCTCCCCGCCGATGACGCCCTTCTCACACAAGGCGACCGAGACGCCCTTCTCCGCCAGGAACAGCGCGGTGCAGACACCGATGATGCCGCCGCCTATGACGACGACGTCGACCCGCACCGGCAGGGTGGGGTCAGGGGCGACGGGATCGACAGGGGGAGACATGTGCGGCCCTTGGTCAGTGTCCGCGCGATCTCTATCAAAGATCATTGGCGCCGTCATACCCACTGGCTCACCCCAATCCCATGCGCCAGTATCGGACCCTTGTCTCAACCTGAGCCCGGAGGCTGCATGATCGACCCCATTACGATCGAGGTGATCGGCAGCGCCCTGTCGTCCATCGTCGAGGAGATGGGCGAGGCATTGGTCCGCGCGTCCTACTCCACCAACATCAAGGAACGCCGCGATTGCTCCACCGCGCTGTTCGACCTCGATGGGAAAACGCTGTGTCAGGCTGAGCACATCCCGATGCACCTGGGCAGCTTCCTGGACCTGATCCCCCATATCATGCGGCGCCATCCGCAGTCTGAAATGCAACCGGGCGACGTGTTCTGCGGCAATGACGCCTATGAGGGCGGCGGCACCCACCTGCCGGACATCGTGCTGGCCGAACCGGTGTTCGTTGATGGCAAGATGATCGCATGGGCGGTCAACCTCGCCCACCATGCGGATTTTGCCGATCGCGGCCACGCGCACATCTACCAGGAAGGCCTGCGCATCCCGCCTATACGTCTGTATCGCGCCGGTGTCCTGCAGGAAGACGTGCAGGCACTGATCCTGCTGAATTGCCAGGTGCCACGGGAACGAATCTCCGATTTCCGTGCCCAGATGGCAGCAAACCGCCTGGGCATCCAGCGCCTGCAGGGCCTGTGCGCCAAGTATGGCCGCGACACCGTGCTGCAGGCCGGCGCCGCGCTGCAGGACTATGCCGAACGCAAGATGCGCGCTGGAATCGCGGCGATACCGGACGGCACCTATCGCTTCGACGACCGTTACGATTGTCCCGAGGTCGACGGTGAGCTCGACCTGTCCTGCGAAATCACCGTGCGGGGCAACGCGATGCACCTGCACTTCGACGCCCCGCCGCAGGTCCGCGCCGGGCTGAACATGACGATGACGGCGCTGCTTTCGACCGTATATTACGCGGTCAAATCCATCGTCGATCCTACCATCCTGCCCAACGCCGGCCTCGCTCGGCCGCTGACCGTAACCGCCCCGCCGGGCAGCATCGTCAACTGCAGCCATCCAGCCGCGGTGAATGGACGGCTTTCGCTGTGCCAGCGGGTCGTGGACCTGATCTTCGGTGCACTTGCCCCGGCAGTGCCGGATCGGGTGACCGCGGCGTCCAATGGTGCGTGCTTCTCCATCACCTTTGCCGGGCATCAACCCGCCGACAACGCATTATGGGTCTATCTTGAAACCATCGGCGGCGGTTCGGGGGCGCGTTCCAACAAGGATGGTCTCGACGGCGTCCATGTCCACATGACCAATACCTCGAACCTGCCGGTCGAGGCATTGGAACTGGAATATCCGCTGACGCTGATGCGCTATGAACTGGTGAATGGCTCCGGCGGCGTCGGGCAGTATCGCGGTGGCATGGCGATCCGGCGTGTCTACAGGGCCGACCATGACTGTCATGTCCGGGTCGACGGCGCCCGCATCCTGTCCGCGCCATGGGGTCTGAACGGCGGAGGCTTGGGCGGAAAAGCATCGATCACGTCGACTTCGCCGCTGAACCACGGTTCCGGCATGCTCCGCCGCGGCGACCTGATCGAAGTGGTCACCGGCGGGTCCGGCGGCTACGGGCCACCGAACAAGCGTGACCCCGACGCCACTGCCCGCGACCTGGCCGAAGGGCGGCTCGACCAGAAGACACTCACCCCGGCGATCTGACGGCCCGCCGCGCCGCCGGTTGACCTTCTCAAGTTCCGGCTGGATCGCCCGATCGGCCGCCAGGATTGCAGGGCGCCAGGATTGCAGGGCGCCAGGATTGGGGGCGTCACCCGACCTTCGCTGCCACCCCCAGCCGCCCGGCCATTTCCTGGATGAACTGCCACGCGACCCGGCCGGAACGGGAACCGCGCGTCACCGACCACTCCACCGCCTCGGCATGCAGGTCTTCGGAGGTGATCGGCAAGCTCATCGAAGCCGCATAGCCGTCGATCATCGCCAGGAACGTCGGCTGGTCGCAGTTGTGGAAGCCCAGCCACAGGCCGAACCGGTCGGACAGCGACACCTTCTCCTCAATCGCCTCGTTCGGATTGATCGCCGTGGACCGCTCGTTCTCGATCATGTCGCGCGGCATCAGGTGGCGGCGGTTCGACGTCGCGTAGAAAAGCACGTTGTCCGGCCGTCCCTCGATGCCGCCGTCCAGCACTGACTTCAGCGCCTTGTAGTCGGCGTCCTCCTTCTCGAAGGACAGGTCGTCGCACAGGATCAGGCAGCGCCGGTCCTGTTCGCGCAACAGGTTCAGCAATGCCGGCAACGAGCGGATATCTTCGCGGTGGATCTCGATCAGCACCAGCGACCCTGGCTTTTCGGCATTCGCCACCGCGTGGGTCGCCTTCACCAGCGACGACTTGCCATTGCCGCGCGCACCCCACAACATGGCGTTGTTGGCCGGCAGCCCCCTGGCAAAGCGCAGGGTATTCTCCGCCAGGATCGACTTCTGCCGGTCGATCCCCTTCAGCAGCTCGATTTCAACCCGCGAAACACGCCACACCGGCGCCAGCATCCCCGGCACCGGGTGCCAGACGAACGCGTCCGCCACGCTCAAATCCAGCGCCGCAGGCGGCGGAGGGGCCAGACGATCCAACGCATCGGCGATACGGGTCAACAGGGCGAACTGGTCCATTCCGGCGAAAATCCCAACACAGCTTGACGAAAGAAGGGCGGAAACTATGGTCCGCCCCGCCGTATCGCAAGGACCCGCGCCGACATGAACCCGTTCACATTGATTTCCCCGGCCCACGCGCAGGACGTCTCCGGGATGCTCGGCAGTGCCACCCAGTTCGCTCCCCTGGTGCTGATCTTCGCCGTCTTCTACTTCCTGCTGATCCGCCCCCAGCAGCAGAAACAAAAGGAGATGCGCACCATGATCACGGCCCTGAAGCGCGGCGACAGGGTTGTCACGGGTGGCGGGATACTCGGCACCGTTCAGCGTGTGCCGATGGTGCAGGACAAGGACGGCAAGCAGGTGGCCTCCAGCGAGATCGAGGTCGAGATCGCGCCCAACCTGCGTGTCACCGTGTTGCGGGACACCATCACCAGCGTGATCAAGCCGGTTGCCGCCAACGACACCAAGCCGGTCAAGGACAAGGCGTCGTAGGCTTTTCGCCGGTCCCAGGCTTTATTGCACCTGTAACGGCTGCCGTGTCGATCCACAGGCCAGCGCGGTAGCAGTCTCGGATCAGCCTTCCGACAAGGACATGGTGCCTGTTCGCCACGCCGCCTTACCTGCTCTCGATAAGAGTTGAGTCCAGGGCAGGATAGCAGCATGATTCAATCCATAACCGGTTATGGAAATGCGTCATGTCGGTCGATCTGCTCAGCGAGCACCCATATCTGTTTCTGGGCAGTCGCTTGAAGCGCCTTGCCGATCAGATGCAATCGGATGTGATCCGCGTTTCGCAGCGCGTCGGATTGCCAATCCAGCCGGGCCAGTATCCGCTCCTGACGCTCCTGTTCGAACGCGGGCCACAGACCATCGGTGCCCTGGCGCAGGCCATGGGACTGAGCCAGCCGGCGGTCACACGCAACGTAGGACGCTTGGTTGATCTGCAACTCGTTCGTATTGATCGCTCCGACACCGACGGGCGCAACAGGATCGTGGCGCTGACTGCCGCCGGAGAACGCGCGATGATCCGGTCACAGGAAGTCGTTTGGCCACAGGTGAGCGCGGCGGTCAGGCAGGTTGTGGACGGCTTGTCGGGCCCGCTGCTGAACTAGATTGCGGCCATCGAGCGGGCGCTGATGGACAAGGACTTGGCGGCGCGGGCGGCTTCATTGGCCGCAGATGCGCTTGTATGTGCCACTGACGATGATGTGCCGGACATCGTCGCGCTGATGAACCGCGCCTATCGCGGTGCAGGCTCGTCAGGCTGGACGACGGAGATCGGCTATATGGCCGGCGATCGAACGACGGAGCCTCTTCTCCGCACTGATCTCGCCGCACAACCTGGCGCTTCGCTGCTGCTGTGGCGGGGCCTCGACGGCACGGTGAAGGGCTGCGTGTGGCTTGAACCACGCGCCGGCGATGTCTGGTACTTGGGGTCGCTGACGGTTGATCCGCAGCGGCAGAACGGCGGCCTGGGCCAGGCCCTGCTTTCCTGGGCAGAACAATGGGTGCGCGAACGGGGCGGAAAGCGCATCCGCATGACGGTGGTGAATGTGCGGGGTTGTGTCTGTCAAGCTGTGCAAAAGTTGTGGCAGGATAACTGATGATGTTTCTTTGTTCGGCTGTACGGGGCCGTTTCTTCGTCCCGGCCCAATAGTCTGACGGCGGTGGGGGGAGCCGCGGTCAAGGACGGCCGTCAGGCTGCCGCGCTGGCGGCGCGCAGCGTCCTTGAGGGCGGCTCCCCCCACCGCCATCCTTGAGCAGGCGGGGCGCTGGCTCATGCCGCTGCTCGCATCTGCTGTTTCTTGTGCTCGCGCAGATCCTCCATGTTCAGGTAACGCGGACTTTCCAGCCATTCTTCGTGCGTTTCGACCGCCAGCGCGCGGACCAGCCGCAGGCAACTCGCCGGGCTTGGGAAGATCCGCACTACATGCGTGCGGCGTTTGATCTCCTGGTTCAGCCGTTCCAGCATATTGGTCGATTTCATGTGCTTATGATGCGGCAACGGCAGCCGGTAATAGGTCAGCGTCTCCTCGATGTTCTCTTCGACCCAGGTGCACAGGCGGGCGTATTTGCCGCTCCACTTGTTTAGCCAGGCAGCGAGGTCGCGCCGCACTTCGGTGATCTCGCGCCGGTCATAAATCCAGCGCAGCTCTTGCAGGCAGTCGTCGTTGGCACGCCGCGGCAAATGATCCAGGGCATTGCGCAGAAAGTGCACGTAGCAGCGCTGCCAGGCCGCCTCGGCCAGCACCTCGCGGATCGCCTGCTTCAGACCAGGGTGATCGTCCGAGACCACGAATTCCACGCCATGCAATCCGCGCTGCTTCAGTCCGAGCAGGAACTCCCGCCAGCTCGACGCGCTCTCCCGATTGGCCAAGTCCACCGCCAGCACCTGGCGGTGACCGTCGGCAGCGACCGCGATCGCAATCAGCGCCGCCTGGCTCGCGATCACCCCGCCTTCGCGCGCACGTTCATAGCGGGCGTCCAGGATCAGGTAGGGATACGGCTCCTCCAGCCGCCGCGTCGCAAACGCTGTCAGCGCCGCGTCCAGTGTCTTATTCATCTCGCTGACCGACGAGGCCGAGAAGCTGTGCCCGCACAGCGTCTCCGTGACCGTCTTGACTTTGCGGGTCGAGACACCCTGGACATACATCTCGGCCAGCGCACTGACCAACGCCCGCTCCGAGCGCTGGTAGCGTTCGAACAGCTCCGTCGAGAACAAGCCCGCGCGGTCGCGCGGCACACGCAGTTCAATGCTGCCGACGCGGGTGATCAGCGAGCGAGCATACGAGCCACTGCGGTAACCGAGACGCCCGTCCACCCGTTCGCTCCGCTCCGCCGACAATGCCTCCGTCATCTCCGCCTCCAACCTGGATCGCAGCTTTGACCGCCAAGCGGAGGTCGCGTCCCCCGACAGGATCGCTTTAATCTCGCCGGCTTCGCCTTTAACCTGCCGCTTGGTCATGGTGTGCGCCCTCCTCACAGGGTTGGTGAATCGAACATCACCAGCATGCCATGGCCGCTTCGGCCGGGTTAGATTTTGCACAACGATCCGGACAGTATCATGTGCGGGAAACCTTGATCGCGTGGTACCTGCGCCGTGGCTATCATGCAACCGGGGAAACAGAGCCATTCCCTTACGGAGACGATCGTTTTGGCACCCCGTTGCGTGACGACCTGTGCTTCGTGTTTCTGGAGAAGGACTTGGTCCCTGCTTGCGACACGGCCTGAGGCCAATGGCAGCACAACCGCCGGTTATCCGGCTGGCCGCCTTCGTTGGTTCGCGGGAATTCGAACGCATGCGGTTTTCTCCGATCGGCCTCAACTGGCGTTTCCCCCAAACCCGGTCTAGCCTCCCCTTGCAACCTGTCAGCCTATGGAGCAGCCAGGACTATGGGAGGTACTACGACGCAGATTGCGGGCCAGGCCCGCATCGTGCAGCGCGCGCCGCTTCAGCGCCGCCGCCGCATGGGCTTTATCGACCGCAGCTTCCCTCGATTCGCCGTGCTGCCGACGACGCTGCTCATGCTGGTGGTGTTCGGCCTGCCGCTGTTGTTCTCCGCCTGGCTTTCGCTGGAGGCGTGGTCGCCTGACCAGACCCTGTTCGGTGGCCAGTTCGCTGGCACTGACAACTACCGGGATCTTCTGACCGACCCGCAGTTCATCTCCAGCCTGATCCTGACGCTGGAATATACCGCCGCCGTGGTAGCCGCGGAGCTTGCCGCCGGCCTGGGCATCGCGCTGCTGCTGAACATCGACCTGCCGTGGATCGGCCTGTTCCGCACCATGCTGATCGTGCCGATGATGATCACGCCCGTGGTTGCCGCCTTTTGCTGGAAGCTGCTGCTCGACCCTGACCACGGCGTCATCAACTACTTGATCGGCCAGCACATCGTCTGGCTTGGCCGTCCCGACACCGCCCTGCTGTCCGTGTCGGTGGTCAATGTCTGGCAGAATGCCCCCTATGTCGCGATCCTGCTGCTGGCGGGGCTGCGGTCGCTGCCGCATGAACCGATCGAGGCTGCCCACATCGACGGCGCCAGCCGGTTGCAGATCTTCTGGCACATCACCGTGCCGCTGCTGAAACCCTACCTCATGGTTGCCCTGCTGCTGCGGCTGATCTTCGAGTTCCGATCCTTCGACAACGTCTATGTCATGACCAGCGGCGGGCCAGCCAACGCCACGATGACGCTGTCGATGTACACCTACCTGGCTTCGTTTGTGCGCTTCGACCTCAGTCTGGCGGCTGCCTCCTCCTGGATGATGCTGCTGATGTCGTTCATTCTGTGTGCCTGCTTCATCCTGGTCGTCCGCCGCCGAGACGCCTCATGAAGCGACGTCGTGCCGAGGCGATCGCGGTCTATATCACCCTGGCGGTGCTGACGGCGGTCTTCCTGTTTCCGCTGGTTTGGATCCTGGGCCTGTCGCTGAAGACCCGGCTGCAGGTTTTCGCCTCGCCGCCGCTGTTCGTCTGGTGGCCGACGTTTGCGAACTATGCCGCAACCCTTTCCAGGGCCGATTTCGGCCAGGCCTTCGTCAACAGCCTGCTGGTATCCGCCGGCGCGGTGTCCCTGTCGCTGATCGTCGGGGTGCCTGCTGCCTATGCACTCGCACGCTTCACCTTCATCGGTCGCAACGTCCTGTTCTTTGCCCTGCTGTCGATGCGGATGCTGCCACCAATCGCGGTGTTGGTGCCGATGTATGTGCTGTTCAGCAAATTTGGACTGACGACAACGCGCACATCCGTGGTCCTCGCTTATACCACTTTTAGCTTGCCGCTGGTGGTGTGGATCATGCGCGGGTTCTTCGAAGACCTGCCGCGTGAGCTGGAGGAGTCCGCCTGGGTCGATGGCGCCAGCCGCTTCCAGGCCTTTTGGCACGTCGTTCTGCCACTGATCAAGCCGGGCCTGGTGGCCGCCTGCATCCTGTGCCTGCAGCTCGCCTGGAACGATTTTCTGTTCGCGGCCGTGTTGACCAGCAACGCGACGCGAACCCTGCCGGTGCTGATGGCGGCGTTTTCCGGCGGTGACACCGGCACCGACTGGGGCGGGATGACCGCGTCGGGGGTGCTGGTGATCCTGCCGGTGATCCTGTTCGCGTTCGCTGCCCAACGTCATCTGGTCGCCGGCCTGTCTTCCGGCGCGGTCAAAGGGTGATAAAAATGATCAAACGACGCCACCTGCTCGCAGCCACCGCTGCCGCCGCCCTGCCGCTGCCCGCGATGGGGCAGAGCAAGCCGGAAAAGCTGGTCTATGTGGGTGACAACGGCCCCTGGCACTTCGTGATGGTGGAGGAAGTCGCCCCCGCGTTCGAAAAAGCCACCGGGATCAAGATCGATTTCACCCTGCTGCCGGTCGATCCGTGGACGGCGCGGCTGAAAGCGGAACTCGGCGCCGGGTCCGGCGACATCGACATTGTCCAATGGTCCGTCGGCATGGCCGGCTGGATCAGCCCCCACATGCTGGACCACGAGGCGCTGGCCGGCGAGATCATGGCCAAGGACCCGTCCTGGAACTGGCCCGACTTCCTGTCCGGCGCCAAGCGGGCAGCCACCTATGACGGCAAGATGGTCGGCATCCCATACCGCATCACCACCGGCATCATGCATTACCAGAAGGCGCTGCTTGAGCAGGCGGGCGTCACCACATTGCCACAGACCTTCGAAGACCTGCGCAGGGCCGCCATTGCCACCAACACGCCCCCCGGCCGCTATGGTTTCGGCCTGTCCGGCCGCCAGGGTTCGGCCATCATCACCGCCTTCACACCGTGGCTTTACTCGGCCGGTGGCGGCATGATCGACTTCAAGACCGGTGAGATTTTCATCAACAACGACAAATCCGTTGCCGCGCTGGAATTCTGGGCTGGCCTGGTGACCAAGGACAAGGTCGTGCCCCCCGAGGCGATGACCTGGGAATATGACGAAATCGTCGCGGGCGGCCAGTCCGACCGTTACGCCATGGCCGAGACCTTCGCGCCCTACGGCACGCTGATCAACGACCCGAAGCTGTCGAAGACCGGCGGCAAATGGGTTTGGGACACCGTCCCCGGCCAGACCGACAAAAGCCAGAGCCGCACCTGGGTCGACGGTCATTTCCTCGCGGTTCCGAAATATGCCAAGAACCGCGACTGGTCGCTTGAGTTCATCAAGATGGCCTGCAGCAAGGACTGGATGCAACGGTCCATGATCCGTGGCAACGCCCCGCCGCGTGGTTCCGTGCTGCGCGACCCTGAGATAATGGAGCGGATCGGCTGGCCCCCGGTCGCTGCGGCCGCGATCGAAACCGGGATCCCGACCATCGCCAATCCGGCTTTTGGCGCGCTGGACCTGTCGTTGCGCGCCGGGCTTTCGCAGGCCATTCTGGGCCAGAAGACACCGAAACAGGCACTGGACGACGTCGCCACCGACTGGCACCGCGGCCTGCGCCGGGCAGGGATCAAAGCAGGATGAAGCGCCGCAATTTTCTGGCCGCCAGCACGGCGGCCCTGGCCGCGCCCGCCATCACCCGCGCCGCCGGCAAACCCGAGAAACTGGTCTTTGTCGGCGACAACGGCCCCTGGCACTGGTGCCTGACCGAGGAGGTCGCCCCGGCCTTTGAAAAAGCCACAGGGATCAAGGTCGACTTCACCCTGCTGCCGATCGACGCATTGAGTGCGCGGCTGAAGGGGGAACTGAACTCCGGGTCCCCCGACATCGACATCGTGCAATGGACTGCGCCGTTCGCCGGCTGGCTGGCGCCCCATATGGCCGACCACACCAAGCTGCTGGCCGATAACGCCGGCAAGCATCCCGATTTCGACTGGGACGATTTCCTGCCCCCGGTCCGCGACATGGCCAGCTACCAGGGCAAGCTGCTGGGCATCCCGTATCGTGTGACCACCAGCATCCTGAACTACCAGAAGCAGCTGCTGACGGATGCCGGCTTCGCCACACCGCCCGGCGACTGGGACAGCTTCCTGGCCGCCGCCAAGGCCACCACCAAGCCGCCCGGACGCTATGGCCTGGGCATCTGGGGCCGCCAGGGGCCGGCGATGACCGGCGGCTTCACCCCGTTCCTGTACGGCAACGGCGGTCGCTACTTCGATCCGGCGACAATGCAGATTGAGATCAGTCACCCGAAAGCGGTCGAAGCCCTGCAATACTACGGCGACCTGATGACCAAGTATAAGGTCGTGGTTCCCGATGCCGTCACCTGGGAGTTCGACGAGATCGTCGCCGGCGGCCAGACCGATCGCTATGCCATGACCATCACGCTCGCCCCCTACGGCACCCTGATCAACGACCCGAAACTGTCGAAGACGGGTGGCCGCTGGGCCTGGGCCGTCGCGCCCGGCCGTCACTCCGCCACTGACAGCCGGGTTTCCCTCGGTGGGTGGACGTTCGGCGTTCCGGCGGCCGGCAAGAACACCGAGTGGGCGTTTGAGTTCATCCAGATGGCGACCAGCAAGGCGTGGATGCGCCGCTCGCTTGAACGTGGTAACGCGCCGCCCCGCACGTCCGTCCTGACCGATCCTTCGGTGCTCGACCGCTTCGGCTGGGCGCCCGTTATGGCCCAGGCACTGAAGACGGCGCAGCTTGAACCCCGCGAGCCGTTCTGGCCCGCCCTGGAACTGCAATTGCGCAGCGGCATTTCGGCGGTTCTTCAGGGGCAGAGCACCGCCCAGGCCGCGTTGGACAGCGTCGCCGCCGACTGGCAACGCACCATGCGCCGAGCCGGGGTCAAGCCGACATGAGTTTGACTTGGCGCATTGCGGCCTTTCATAGTCGCACCCGGAGATTCCAATGACGATCGACTGCGACATCCATCCCGGCGTCCCCGACATCCACACGCTGCTGCCCTACATGAGCGATTTCTGGCAGGAATCCTTCGTTGCCCGGGGCCTCGACGGCTTCGACATGATGTCCTATCCGCTGAATGCGCCGATCACCTGCCGCCCTGATTGGCGCATCAAGGGCGAGCGGCCGGCTGCGACGCTGGACAGGATGCGCAGCCAGGCGCTCGACCATTTCGGTATCGATGCCGCGATCTGCAATCCGCTGAGCGGGGGCCAGGTGGCGGTTAGTGAATCCATGGGCGCGGCCATCTGTTCGGCCGTCAATGACTGGATCAAAGAGCACTGGCTGGACAAGGAGCCGCGCCTGCGGGCTTCCATCGTTGTGCCCGCCCAGGCGCCGCTGCTGGCCGCGGAGGAAATCGACCGTTGCGCCGGCGACCACCGCTTCGTCCAGGTATTGATGCCGGTGGCCTGCGAGATGATGCTGGGGCGGTCCTACTACTGGCCGATCTGGGAGGCTGCGGCGCGCCATAACCTGCCGATCGGCATCCACGCCGGCAGCATGCACCGCCATGCCCCGACAGCCACCGGGTGGACGTCGCATCATCTGCACGACTATGTCGCGCACTCGCAGACTTTCGAGGACCAGCTTCTCAGTCTGATCACCAACGGCGTCTTCAATAAATTCCCCAACCTGAAGTTTGTGCTGCTGGAATCGGGCGTTACCTGGCTGCCGGGGTTCATCTGGCGCGCGGTGAAGACCTGGCGGGGGGTGCGGGCCGAGGTGCCCTGGGTCAACCGGTCCCCCGCCGACATCATCCGTGACAATATCCGCCTGACGATCCAGCCGTTCGACGCCCCCGACCGCAATGCTGTCGAGCGTATCGTCGAGCAGATCGACGCCGACCACATGCTGCTGTTCGCGTCCGACTATCCGCACTGGCAGTTCGAGGGCGACGCCATCGTGCCGCCCGGCCTGTCCGCCGGCCTGCAGCAGAAGATGCGGGTCGACAACCCGCTGGAAACCTATCCGCGCCTGAAGGGTTCCGTGCATCAGAAGGAGACGATCCAATGAACGCACCCGTCGACATGCGGACCCAGTCCGCCGACAGCCGCCTGGGCATCGTCGACTGCGACATCCACCCGTATCCGAAGGCCGGCGCGCTGAACGCCTATCTGTCCGAGCGGTGGCGCAAGCATTTGGCGGAATATGGCAAGTTCAACTGTGGGCCGTATGCCGATCGTGGCACGTATCCCCGGTTTTCCCCAAACACCTGCCGCCGCGATGCCTGGCCGCCGGGTGGCGGGTCGCCCGGTTCCGATGTTGATTTCATCCGCGCCCAGTTGCTGGATCCCTACAACATCGCATACGGCGTGCTGGAACCGCTGCTTGGCGGCAATTCCTCGCGCAACCTGGATGAGGCTGCCGCCCTGTGCACCGCCATGAACGACTGGCAGGCGCATGAATTCGTCGATCCGGAACCGCGCCTGCGGGCGTCGATCCTGATTCCGTCCGACGACCCCGATGCATCGATCAAGGAGATCGACAAGCGCGCCGGCGACTGGCGTTTCGCCCAGATCCAGCTTGGGTCCAAGACCTCCGAACCGTTGGGGCGCCGTCGCTACTGGCCGATCTTCGCCGCCGCGCAGGCCAACAATTTGTCGATCGGGCTGCATATCGGCGGCACCCAGTCGAGCGCGCCGTCGGCGGGCGGCTGGCCGCAATTCTATATCGAGGATCACCACGTCCTGGTGCATTCGATGCAGAACCAGGCAGCCAGCATGATCCTGGAAGGCGTGTTCGACGCGTTTCCCAACCTGAAGGTCGTGCTGATCGAGGGCGGTTTCGCCTGGGCGCCGCAACTGGCCTGGCGGCTGGATGCGCACTGGGCGAAGATGCGCAACGAGGCACCGATCAAGCGCAAGCCCAGCGAATACATGAAGACCAATTTGTGGTTTGCCACCCAGCCGGTGGAAGAGCCGGAACATCCCGACGATTTGCGGCAGATCTTCGAATGGATCGGCTGGGACCGCATGGTCTATTCCAGCGACTACCCGCATTGGGACTTCGACGACCCGCATCTGGCCTTCAAGTTCCAGATGACCGAGGACGAGAAGCGCATGCTGTTCCGCGACAATGCGCTGGATGTGTACACGTTCAGGTAGCGGGGATACCGTCCGCTGAAGCGGGCGGCCGGCTTTGAGGCTCGTGCCTTATTGGGACATTTGGGCGAGCTATCAGCTTAGCCGGGCGTCCCTGAAGGTTCGCAAGCGCTTGCGGGATATCGCTGCCCGGCCAGATGTGGCGCGGCCATCGCTTCGCGGAGGCGCTGGCGCAGCCCCGTTGGGTCAGGTTCTTGATTCCAGGGTTGTTCGTTCAACCACGTCTCAAAAGCCATGTCATGCGAATTCATGTTCGTTTCTGAGACGTCTTCCGCGGTGCTTTGTTTTTCTTCCGGTGGTGGCGGCGTGACCGGTCCGGGTTTGGGTGTTTTCGGCGCCGCCGCGGTCAGGCGTGCGATATCCGGATCGGCCACCTTCAGCATCGACTGTTCGGCGACATGCCGGGTCCAGGCATCCTGGGTCGCCGCGCCGTCCGTCGCCTCCCGCTTCTGACGGCCTGCCTGCGCCCGCATCAGGCGTGCGTGCACGGACAGCGACGTGCGCACCATCGAGGCGTATTGCGCGTTCAGCCGCATCACCAAGTGGATGTCACCGGCGTTTTGGCGGAGCAGCCGCAGCAGGTCCTCGGCCTGTGCCCTGGCGGCGATGCAGTGGGCGGCGAGATCAAGCTCATTCGCGTTGACCGGCAACAGTGCTGCGACCTTGGCGATGGCGGCATGATTTCTGGCGCGCAGCGCGCTGGGTGAGTCATCGAGCGGCGGCGGGAGGAGATCGGTGAGGGTGTAGACGAGCTGGTGATACAGTGCGGTGGAGAGTTTGGTGGTTGGGGGTGAGGGGGTGGAGGTTTCCATTCCTGGTGTTGTAGGTTGTGATAGGAAATAAGTCAAGGGTGGTTGATACTGTTTAGGTCCGGGTTGGGGGATGGACATAAATGGGATCCGGTTGCCGTGTGGATCCCGGGCCGAAGAGCCCGCCCGGCCATGACCGCTTCAGGTCAATGCAGTTACCCGTCGTCATGCTCCACTCGCGTGCTCACTCGCCCTCCCGAACGGCGAACCGCGGCAGTGTATGTTCGCTCGGCGCCGTGGGCGTCCAAGCGGTGCGATCGCGGCGCCTGACATGGGTCATTCCGCGGGTTCATCTCCAGATCGCGTAGGGGACCTTCCGGCGCGCCATCTTCTGCCATCAGAATTGCCATCTGCCATCTTGATGGCTGAGTGGCTAATAGCTAGCTTCTTCCAAAGGCAGGAGATTCTTATGGCCGAACCTCAGCTTTCCGTCCGCAGCGCCAAGGCCCGCGAACTTGCCCACCGTCTCGCACGGCGTCAGAAGCGATCGATCGCCGATATCGTTGAGCGCGCGTTGGAAGCCTATGAAATCCGCGAAGTAGGACGGGAGCCGGCGTCCTCATTCTATACGCGGCTGTCGGCAAACTACGGGACGGATGTGGACCTTGACGCTGTCATTCGGCAGGCGCGGCGTGTCCATCCGGGTCCGGACCTGTGATTTTCCTCGATACCAACGTGGTGTCGGAGACCCTGCGCAAGTCGCCCGACCCGGCGGTAATCGCATGGCTTGTCCGGTACGATGCCGAACTGGCCTTGCCGACTGTTACCATTGCCGAGATCGCGTTTGGTATCGCGAAGATCCGACCCGATCAGCGAGCGGTGCGGATAGAGAAGGGGCTCGCTGATTGGCGGCACCGCTTTGCCGACAGGATCTTCGGATTGACGGAAGAGGCAGCCCTGGCCTACGGCGAGATCATGGGCGCGGCCTCCGCGCGGGGGCTTGGCATGACCGCGCCCGACGGCATGATTGCTGCTATCGCCCGGGTTCATGGCGGGCGCCTTGCCACTCGTAACCTTCCGGATTTTCGCACGACAGGTCTTGATCTGGTTTCGCCTTGGGATTTCTGACTGGTGGGCGGGGCGCAACGTTGGAGGTGGTTGTCAGAAACCCCTTCGAAGCACCATCGGCTGTAAGAACACCTAACAATGCCCTGACATCATCCGCCCCTGGTCGATCAGCGCATGCACCGCGGCCCCGCCCGCGCCAGTGGTATAGGTGTAGCCCACGCCCTCGGCGCCGTCGGTGTCGCGCACGCGGACCGTCACCAGCTCAAAATGCGTCATCGTGCCGTGGGTCGAGTCCGACAGTGGCACCGGAAGCTGGATGCGATACAGTGCGGTATCGACCGTGGCGATGGGCATGGGTTCCCTCCTGTGATTGTCCCCAGCCTGCCCGTGCGACGCTTCGGCGTCCACGCCCGGGTGCTATGGCCGCCGCTGCATTGTCCGCAGACAGATGGCTTCGAACTGCGCGGCTACTCGGGACCAGGAGAACCGCTGTTCCATGAGCCGCCGGGCCGCGGCGGCCATGCCGGTGCGTCGTTGGGCATCGGCCAGCAGATGCAGCACGGCTGCGGCGAATGCGCCGGCGTCATCGGCTTGCAGGAACTCCGCCCCGTCCCGGACATCCAAGCCCTCGACGCCCAAGCCGGTGGAGACTACCGCGCGGCCCATCGCCATCGCCTCGAACGCCTTGATCCGCGTTCCGCTGCCGACGAACAGAGGGATCACGTAGACATTGGCGGCGGCCACATGCGGGCGGATATCATCGACAAAGCCCGTCAGCGTTACCGCCAGCCCGCGTGTCCGGACCTTGTCGGTCAGTGCCGCCGGCGGGTTTCGTCCGATGATCACTGCGCGCACGTTCGGCCTTGCGCGCAGCAGCAACGGCCAGACCTCGTCCAGCAGGAAGTGGATTCCCTCGACATTTGCCGCCCAGCTCATGGTGGCGACAAAGACCAGCGTTCCGCCATCCGTTGCCGGATCGGACTCCCCAATGGTTGGGGCGAAGAAATCCAGATCGACGCCGGTATCGATCGCCTCGACCGCGTTGAGCCCGTACTGGTGTGCCAGCACGTCGCGGTCCCGCTCCGACACCGCCACCACGGTATCGTATCGCGCCAGGCTGGTGCCTTCCAGCCGGTGCATCTTCCGGCTTTGATCGGTCCATACCAGCTTCCAAAGCCCGCGCTCCCGCTGGGCGTGGCGCTTGAAGATCTCGGCTTCGACGTTGTGGGTGAACATGACGGATGCCGGCCCGATCCGGCCGGTGGGCATCAGCACGTCGGCGTGGGGGAAATCGACCACCACCACGTCCGGCTGCTGCGCCAGTGCGGCCTGCACCACGGCGCTGCCGGCGCGTGAGCGGTCTGTCGCGGCTGCCACCGGCAAGCGGCTCGCCAGGGCCATTGCCCGCCGCAGCCGCGACCGAGGGGTTTCGGGCCACGACACGAAGTGGTCGCAGGCAGCGGCAGTCTCCGCCACGTAGTGGCCCGCATTGGGCGGCGCCGGGGAAACCAGCGTGATTTCGAACTTGCCCCCCTTCATTCCGCGCAAGATGTTGGCGGTGCGGATTTTGCCGCCTTGATCCATTGGAAACAGGAACCGCGGGCTGACAAACAGCAGCCGGGGTCGTTTCACCAGCACAGACCCTCATATGATATGCCCGCATGGGCGCGCAGGTCGGCCCAACCAGCGAGGTCGATCACCACATGCCCGGCCAGTCCCGCCAGCAAGGCCGGCCGGTCCTCGGGCGCCACATGCCCGAGAATGACCACTTTGGCCCCGGACAGCGCTGCCTCCGGGCTGACCACCATCAGCCGTTCCAGATGCGGGATCTCGCGATCGATGTAAGCCCGGTTCGATCCCATCAGGGTCGCGAACTGGACCGAGCGGTCGTAGATGCGCAGGTCATAGCCCTTGCCCAGCAGCTTCTCCGCCAGGACGACGAACGGCGACTCCCGCAGATCGTCCGTCCCTTGTTTGAACGCCAGGCCGAACAACGCCACGGCTTGGCGTCCGTGCCGAGCCACCGCCGCGAAGGTGCGCTCGATGATTGCGGTATTGGCGGCCATCACGTGCGACAGCATGGGTGTGGGCAGGTTTTTCTGGTCGGCCAGGGCGACGAAACTGCGAACGTCCTTCGGCAGACATGATCCGCCGAACGCGAATCCCGGCCGCAGGTAGGCCGGCGAGATGTTCAGTACGCGATCCTCGCACAGCAGCCGAAGCGCCTCCCGCGCATCGACACCGTGGGCCGCGAGGATGGCGCCAGCCTCGTTGGCGAAGGTCAGCTTAACGGCATGAAAAACATTGGAGATGTGCTTGACGCTCTCCGCGACGCGGAATGGCGCGATGTGCACCGGGGCGTCGACGCCGGCATAGACCTCGCGCAACAACGCCGCGTCATCGCCGGTCATTGCGCCGATCAACGTGAAGGGCGGCGAACGGAAGTCACGCACCGAGGATCCTTCGCGCAGGAATTCCGGGTTGCTGTAGTATGCCAGGCCGTCGCCCAGCCGGCGGCCGCTTGCCGCTTCCAGCAGCGGGATCACGCGGTCTTCAGCCGTTCCCGGCGGTACGGTCGAGCGCATGACCACCGCGTGTGATCCGGTTTTGCGGCGGATGGCCGCGCCGATTGCCTTGATCACGCTGTCCACGGCACCGAGCGCGACGCTGCCATCCGCAGCGCTTGGGGTTCCCACGGAGATGAACGAGACGTCGCTGCCTTGCACCGCTGCCACCACGTCATCGGTCGCCGTCAGCCGCCCTTGCTGCACTGCGCCCGCGATCAGCGTGTCGATCGCTTCCTCGACGATTGGTGATCGTCCGGACGCCAGTATCGCTATCTTGTCGGGCGAAATGTCCACACCGATCACATCGTGTCCCAGTTCCGCCAGACAGCCGCACGAGACGACCCCGACATAACCGATCCCGAATACCGAAATTCGCATGCTCAAGAAACCTTCGCCCTTTGGACAAACGGTTTTATGGCACAAATCCGGGCTGGAGTGGATCGCATTGCAGTCACCGCGATTTGGGCTCGCAACCGCGCGGCCGTTGCGGATACAAGCCGACATCAACGCTCGGCAACCTTTGGGGAGAACGTTCATGCTGTTCGCCGTAATCCGCCACGACCACCCAGACAGCCTGGCGCTGCGGATGTCGGCTCGGCCCAAACATCTCGAATACCTGCAAACGGTGCTTCATATGATCATGTACGGCGGCGCGCTGCTGGACGGTCAGGGCAAGCAGATCGGCTCCATGTTGATCATAGAGGCCGCCGACCAGGCGGCAGCCGATGCCTTTGCCGATGCGGATCCGTTCGTCGGTGCCAATCTGTTTGCCAGCTCGTCTGTCGAGCCGTTTCGCCCGGTGTTCCAGGACGGCAGCTGGATCGCGGGGGGACCGGCCTGACGGGTTGCACGGCGCCGGCGCTGGGTTGCCACCCCGATCTGCTGCCGCTTCGCGTATGCACGCATCATGCCGGGGTATGATCGGTTCAGGTTGATCCGTTCAGGCTTTGACCGAGATCCCCGGCGTTGACATCAGACGACGGCACTTTGAGCCGCGGCTTCCGCCTGTGACGATTCCCGGAAATCATCCAGCACGTCGCGCAGCGGCCGCGGCACGCTGAACAGATATCCCTGTGCCTCGGTGCATCCCGTCGCCCGTATCAGATCGAGCTGATCGATCGTCTCGATTCCTTCCGCCGTCGTGGTGATGTTCAGCTTGTTCGCCAGCGTCACGATTGAGCTGACGATCGCGGCGCAATCTGCCCGCGTTGCCATCTCACGCACAAAGGACTGGTCAATCTTGATCTTGTCGAACGGGAAGGTCCGCAGATAGCTCAGCGATGAATACCCGGTGCCGAAATCATCCAGCGCGATCCGCAGCCCCAGCGCGTGCAGCCGGAACAACAGCGTCAGGGTGGTCTCGTTGTTCTTCAATAAAGTCGTTTCCGTGATCTCCAGCTCCAGCCGGTTTGCCGGCAGCCCCGATGCATCGAGCGCGGCGGCGACGATCTCAACGATGTCACCGCTGTCGAATTGCGCGCCAGACAGGTTCACTGCGATCTTCACATTGTCCGGCAGTTTCATCGCGTCCGTGCAGGCCTGGTTCAGCACCCAGCCGCCGATCGAGCGGATCTGTCCGGTTTCCTCGGCGATCTGGATGAACTGGCCGGGGGAAACCGTGCCGCGCACCGGGTGGTTCCAACGGATCAGCGCCTCGAACCCGGCGATCCGGTTGCTTTCCAGATCCCATAGCGGCTGGTAGAGCATTTCGAATTCGTTTCGGTCCAGCGCCTCGCGCAGGTCCTTTTCGATCGCGAGGCGCGACAACAGCTGCCGCTCCATGTCGGCTTCGAACAGGCTGCAGACGCCACGTCCCTTAGCCTTCGCCTGGTAGAGTGCCATGTCGGCGTTCTTCAGCAATGTGTCGGCGTTCATTTCGCCGTCACCGACCAGGGCAATGCCGATGCTGGCGCCGACGATCACGGTATGGCCCGCGAGTGTGTAGGGCATCGCCAGCGTTTCGATCACCCGTTCGCCCAGTTGTTGTGCGGCTGCCGGCAAGTCGGTCGACTCGAACGCGATGGCGAATTCGTCGCCCCCCAGCCGCGCGACGATATCGGCTCCTCGCAGGCAGCTGAGCAGCCGCCGGCCCGCCGCTTCCAAAAGCGCGTCGCCGATTGGATGGCCCAGCGTGTCGTTCACATGCTTGAACCGGTCGAGGTCCAGGTAGAGCAGCGCCAATCCGGTGTCGCGATGAGCGAGGTTGCTGATCATCTCGTCCAACCGAATGCGGAACAGAACGCGATTGGGCAGTTTGGTCAGTGCGTCATGATGCGCGGCAAAGCGAATATGTTCCTCGGCGCGTCGCTGTTCCGACACGTCTTCATAGGTCGCCACCCAGCCGCCGTCGGCGATCGGCCGCTGCGACACCGCAATCGATTGCCCCCCTTCATCACTTGCAACGAACGTGCCGGACTGGCGAGCATCGGCGAACGCCCGCTGCTTCAGGTAGATTGTCTCAATCATCGAGTTCGGCATGATGGCCGAGGTCGTCATCTTGTCGAAAATCTCGTTCATCGGCAGGCCCGGACCGAAGGTCGACGGGTTGACCTGGAAGAGGTCGAGAAAGCGCTTATTGAATACGATCAATCTTTGATTGCGATCGGTCATCAGCAACCCTTGCGACATGTTGTTCAGCGCCGCGTCAAACAGCACGTTCTGAATATGGAGTGCCCGGTCACGTTCACGCAGCGCCACGTTTTGCAGCTGCACCTCCTCCATCGCATGGCGGGCCCGTTCGTTCGCCGCTGCGAGATTGGACAGCGCGCGCTTCAGGTCGGTGATGTCGGTGCGGATGCCGACCGTGCCGCCGCCTGAGATCTTCCGTTCGGTGATCAGCGCCCAGCGCGAATTCGGCAGTTCACGTTCCAGCGGGCCGTGATTTTGCCGATGCCACGCGACCGTCGCCTGCACGAATGCTTCGACGTCGTCTCCGGCCTCCGGATATTGTCCCATCCGCGCGCCGCCGCGAATGATGTCTTCAAACCGAGCGCCAGGCTCGATGAATTCCGAGCTGATCTTGTACATCTGGCGGAACTGCTCGTTGCACAGGACCAGCCGGTCGTCTTCGTCCCACATGACAAAGCCGTCCGACATCGACTCGATGGCGCTGTCCAGAACCGCGCGCGCCCGACTGCGTTCGGCGTCCGAACGCTCCCGCTGCCGCCGGGCGGCCGCCAGCGTCAGCGCCAGTGCGCCGAGTAGCATGAGAGCGATAGTTACAACGACAATCATTCTGTTCCGATCCCGGACCCAACCTTCGGTTGCGGTTTTGAGATCGAGTGTCAGGGCGATCATGACGTCGGGATACAGGCTGGCGCGGGCCACGCCGATTGTCGGATGCTTGATCACGCTGGTCGGCACCATGAAGGCGACGCCGTCCGCGTGGATTGAGCTGATTGCCATCCGCTGGGGCTTGCCAATGCTCATTTCGTTGTAGGGCTGGCTGACCAGCAAGTCGCCGTTGCGACGTTCCAGCGCGATCCGCAAACCCGGGATCTCGCCCACCGCCGAGAAAAGCACCGACACCAGCGGCAGCGGCACCTCCGCCACCGCATCCAGCACGCCAACGCCGGGCACCGATACCGGCCGCACGATCAGCAGCACCCAGTCCCCGGTCACCGGGTTGCGCAGCGGTCCGCCAACCACTGCGGTTCCACCCGGCACAGTACCTGCGAGATGCAATTGGTCGACCGGGAAGGCGCCATTCCACGGGTTTGGCCGAGCTGAAGCCCAGATCCGGCCGTCGGAGCGCACCATGATGATGTCGCGGAAGGCGAAGGTTTGGAAGTTGAAGCCGCGCAGCAACCGGCTCGCGGTGACACCATCCAATTGCTGCCCCTCATGTGCGACGGTCGAAAATAATGTCGGCAGGCTGACCAAGGCGCCGTCGACCTGCAAAAGTTGACGATTGACAACGCTTTCAACGATTAGCGCCGCATTTTGCAGCGTTGTTTCGGCCGCATGCAGTGCCGTCTGTCGTGTGCGCTCGAGCAGGAACCAGGCGCCTCCGAGCAGTGTGGCCGCAGCGAGACCGATGCAGAATGCAGCTGCCGCAGCGAGGGGATGGCGCTTGCTCACCTGGCGTGCCAACGCAATGGGTCGATACGCCTCATGAATAACCAAACGTCAGTCATTGTCATACGTCCTTGGCAATCCAACAGCCGAACAACACTTTAGCCGAATCAGGATTGCGCGGACAACCAAACATCCCGAATCTGAACTATCATCCATGTCATAGACAGTCCTCAGGTGGCTGAATCCGTAATCAGCCTGGCAACATGTCCAGATCATTGCGAATATGGTGCTCCGATAAGCTGCAGCGTTTAGCTCTCAATAATCAATTTTAGCGGGTCCTGGAACTGATTGCACTGGTGACGATACGATTATTCACGCCAGAAATGGCAGGCGATATATTCTTTTTGGTTCGACGCCGGCGTATTGATGTATATAGTGCGTAAGCCCGACCGTGCCGCAACGTTGAGACGTCAAATGAATGATGCTGAATACAACGTGTTGTCGCGAATTTGCGACGGTACTCGAAATCGAACCGAAACCGCAATTCAAGAAACGGCCTCTCGAAATGACTGAAATGGCCGCGCGGAATTTGCCATTCCCGAACCTGCCCGAGGCTTTGAATGTCACCGTCAGAGCGTCGACCGCCCAGGATGTGCCCGCCTTGGCTTCGCTGTTTGCGGAAATGCAGCGCCACTATCGTCGTCCGGTAACCGACGAGCAGGCGATCGAGGCCGCAACGCTGGCGTGCCAGCCGGTCCGCTACACGTTCGATCCGCGCGTGCTGCTGGCTTTTGTCGATGACACCATCGCCGGTTCGATCGTATTGAATGTAACTTTCCCGGCTTTCGAACTCAGTCGCGCATTGTACATACGCGACCTTTACGTCGCGCGTGCAATGCGCCGCTACGGCGTCGGCCAGACACTTGTCAAGGCAGCCGCCAGGTTGACCTACTCCCAGGGGTTTTCCGCGCTTGACTGGACTACCGAGACCGGCAACGCCGCCGCGCGGCAAATGTATGAATCCTGCGGCGCGCGGGTGCTCGGGCGGACCTATTACCGCCTGGCGCGGGAGGACATGGAGGAATAACCACGATTGCCAGCCCCGGGCGGGGTTCTTGCGCCCCAGCCCCCGATGACCGATATGGCGCATCCGTCATCTTCTGCTCGCCAGCGCGATGCCCACGACGACCAGGGCCAGTGAGACGAGCTGGCTGAGCACCAGTTCATCACCCAATGCAATCGTGGACGCGGCAACACCGACAACCGGGGTCAGCAACGTGCCGATGGCAGCGGTGGAAGCGGTCAGCCGGCGCACCGCAGCGAACCACAGCAGGTAGCAGGCCCCCATCGACACGAAGGCGGTATAGCCCAGCGCCACCCATCCGACAGCCGGCATCGCAGCAAAATCGGCCTGCTCGAACACGAGCCCGGCGATCAGCAATGGAATGCAGCCGAGAAACACCTGCCATGCGGTCAAGGCGACCCGGGGCAGCGGAATTGGCATCCGCTTGGACAGCACCGTGCCGAACGCGAACAGCACCGCGGCTGACAGCGCGATGGCGACGCCAAGAAGCCGTGCCGTATCGAAATGGAAGATCGTGCTGCCCGCAAGGATGACCACCCCGCAGATGCCCAGCACGACAGCGCCGATCTGCCGGGGCGCGGGTCGTTCGCCCAGCATCGGCCAGGCCAGCAGCGTCGTCCAGACCGGCATGGTGTAGGCAAGTGTCGCTGCCTGGCCGGCGGGAAGCCATTCCAGCGAAACCGTGGTCAGTCCCATCCAGGCACTGACATTCAAGACTGCCGCCACCGCCAGCCGCCCCCAAAGCGCCCGTGGCACCGCCAGGGATTCGCCCATTGCAGCCGCCACCAGGAACAGGATCCCGCTCGCGGTCAGCCCCGATACGCCCCGCGCCGACAAAGGAGGGCAGGTTGCCAAGAGAAACTTTGTCGCCGGCCAGTTGAGCCCCCAGCCGAATGCCGTCAGCACCACACACGCCAGACCGACCATCCGAACCCTTCTGTCCGGGCTAACAGACTGGTCGATCATCATAACGCCGGCTTTGTGCAACGGCACGGTCTGCATGACGTCTCCTGCAAATGCGGGTCGACCCTGACATATTTCTATCCTTTTCGCAACAATGCCTACATGGCTTCCCTGGTCTCACGGCCTGCGCATAACCGTTTCAGGCCGCTGGGTCTTGCAGCTCTTCGATATGATAATTGATTCCCTGCGTGCATTTCGCTATTAGGCCGGAATGTAACGAGAGCGCATGCTTAGCAGGCAGCGGCACCAGGTGGGGTTGGCAAACGTCATGCGTTTCAAGGGCAAGGCACGCGTCAATCTACTTCCGACTGTCGCCAGGATGGCACTCGCCGGCGCCGCGATGCTGGCCGTTGCCGGATCCACAGCATCTGCTGCGGATGGGCCAATTCAACTGAAAGTCGTCGGCGGTCTCGCCGGCGTCAGTCAATACACCAAACTTGAAGAGCCATTCTGGACCCAGCAGGTCTCGGAAATCACCCAGGGCCGCGTACAGGCGGAGATCCATCCATTCGATCGCAGCGGCCTTCCAGGACAGGAAATGCTGCAGCTCATGCGGCTTGGTGTCGTTCCATTTGGAACGGCCCTGCTTGCCGCCGTATCCGGTGACGAGCCGGAACTCAACGCCGTAGACCTGCCGACACTCAATCCTGATATGGCAACGTTGAAAAAGACGGTTGGACTTTATCGCAACCAGATTCATAATACGTTGCAACAAAAATATGGCATCGAGCTGCTGGGGATCTACGCCTACCCAGCGCAGGTACTGTACTGCGCACAAAGCTTCAAAAGCCTGAAAGACCTCGCCGGACGCAAGGTCCGCACGTCATCCGTCGGTCAATCCGAGATGATGACCGCGCTAGGCGCAATTCCGATCGTCATTCCATTTTCCGAAATCGTGAATGCGGTCAAAACCGAAGTCGTGGACTGCGCCATCACCGGCACCATGAGCGGTGGCGAAATCGGCCTGCCGAATGTGACATCCTATATCTCCCCGCTGTCGATAAGCTGGGGACTGTCGTTCTTCGGCGCGAACAAACTGACCTGGGACCAGATGCCGCCCGATATCCGCGTCGCACTGCAGACCGGCATCCACAACCTGGAGCAATCGATCTGGGACGCCGCGGACCGCGAGACGGCAAGCGGCCTGGCATGCGACATCGGTGCCGCTGGCTGCACCAGCAGCAAGAGTTACCACATGACCCTGGTGCCGATCACCGCGGATGATGAGGCGTTACGTAAGCACCTGCTGATAAAAAGCATTCTGCCGAAGTGGATCGAGCGCTGCGGCAGCGAATGCGTCAGTGCATGGAATCAAAGCCTGGGGCCCGCCTTGGGCATCCACGCAACCGCGGAATAGGCCATCCGGTCACCGGCGCGGTGACCAACCGCCGCCGGCAATCGATGCCGCCACGCCCAGGCCGAACACCGCAAGCGCCAGCCCGATCATCAAGAACACGATGACCAGTCCGCCGCCAAACCACAGCGCCGAGGCGCTGCCGCATGCCGCCACCACCAACCGCAGGAACTGCGCCGTTACTGGCCAGACCATCCGCCCCGCACCCTGTGAAGCGAAATACAATACGAGCCCCAACCCGAAGAACCCGTAGAACGGCCCGACCACACGCAGATACAACGATCCCGTTGCCAGCATCGCGGGATCATCGCCGAACAGCGACAGCCACCCCACGGGATGAAGTGCGGCTGCCACACCGATAGCCTCGGTAATGCCGAAGCCAACCGCGGCGCCGATCCATGCAGCCCGCAGCGCGCGTTGTCGATGTCCGGCACCCATGTTGGTGCCGACGATGGCAACCAACGGGCCGCCGATCCCGAATGCGATCGGCACCATCAGGAACTCAAGCCGCGAACCGGTGCCAAATCCCGCCAGCGCCGCCGGCCCGAATGTGCCGACCATACCCGTCGTCAGCGTGATCGCCAGGTTGGTCTGGATCGAACTTAGCGACGCGACGCCACCCACCTTCAGGATTGCCGCGAACAGCGCGCTTTGCAGTCGCATTCCGGACACCCGCGGCCGCAACACGCTCCAGCCGCCGAACAGGTAGATCGCCTGCAGCACGATCCCCAACACATAGTAGCCAACCAGCGCTGTCGCTCCGCCGGCGACGCCCATGCGGGGGAAGGGCCCCCAGCCGAAGATAAGGCAGGGCGAGATCGGGATTAGCAGCAAGGCGCCGCCGCAGATCACCGCTGCCGGCAGCATCATGTTCCCGGTGCCGCGTATGGCGCTGGCCAACGCATTCATCACCCACAGCAGCGCCGCGCCGGCAAAGATGATGTTGGAATACGCCAGCGCCGCCTGCAACGAACCGGACTCGCCGCCCAAGGCGATATATAAAGACCGGCCAAAGATCAGCACGCCGGCCGAGCAGATGAGCCCCAGCACGCCGTTGATGATGATCGCATGCCAAACAAGGTCCGCCGCATCCTGACGCCGCCCGCTGCCCAATGCCCGGGCGATCGACGATGATATGCCGCCACCCATGGCGCCGCCCGAGATCATCTGCATCAACATGACCCCGGGAAACACGATCGACATGCCGGCCAGCGCGTCGGTGCCCAGCTTGCCGACCCAGAACGTCTCGATCAGCCCGGTCGCGGACTGCGCCACCATCAGCAGGATGTTCGGCGCCGCCAGCCTGAGCAGCAGCCCCAGCAGCGGTGCCTCCAGCAGGGTGCGTGTCCGCCGGTCGAGCACGGGGGACGGCGTTCCGACCGACCGGTCAGTCATGATACTGGCACTCATGCGCATGCCCTCAGATCAGGATGGTTGAGAAGATAATGCTGTGGAAGCGCCGCAACGCGGTCGGATCGCGGTCCACCTTGGTGCGCAACACAGCACCTTCGTAGGCATCGATCAGGAAGGCGGCGAGGCTGTCGGGATCCAGTGTCGTGCGCAGTTCGCCGGCTGCCTGGGCCTCGCGGATACAGCCAGCCAGCATCTGTGTCCAAGCCGCGAATATGACCGCCAGCCGATCGCGTATCAAACGCGATCCGCCGGCCAGTTCGGCCGAGAAGTTGCCGATCAGGCAACCCTTGTCGGACGGCCCGGTGCGCTGCGTCCGGGATTCGAGGTAGGCCTGCAACCGCTCCAGCGGCGACCGCGCTTCGTCGCTCAGGAGCGCCAGGCCTCGATCGGCCCGCCGCTCCCAGTAGCGCCCCAGGACCTCTGCCCCGAACCGCTCCTTGCTGTCGAAATGCGTATAGAACGTTCCTTTCGGAACCTCCGCCGCGCCGGTGATGTCCTGCACCCCGGTGGCGTGGAAACCGCCGGCATGGAAGATCTTCAGGCCGGTGGCCAGCAGGTGGTCGCGCGTTGTCTCTTGCTTCATGCAACTCACTATGACCGATCGGTCAGGTCAGTGCAAGGGATTGAGATGGTAAACGACACCGACGCAACGAAACGGTCGCATCGCTCGTATCGATTGCGCTACCAGTTTCGGTGAAATCGAAGGACCGCGGTGATGGATTTCCTTTGCTACCTGCATGAAGGCTGGGCGCCTTTGATCCGCCCAGCCGAACCGACCCGCCCCTGGATGGATGCCACGCCCGAGGCGTTTGCCTATCGGTGCCTGCCGCTCAACATCGCCAACGCCCATGGCTGGGAAATTCTCACCCCTGCCGGTTTCGAGGCTTACTGGCGCGGCGGCGCAACCACCGCCGACGTCATCATCCGCGCCGACCCCGGGATGCCCGCGGCGTCCGCCCCGGTGTCACTGTTCGGCCAGGGGACCTTCACCATCCACATCCAGGCGCTGTTCCGTACACCCCCTGGCTGGAATCTGTTCGCAGGCGGCTCCCCCAACAGCGCCAAGGACGGCATCGCGCCGCTATCCGGCGTCATCGAAACCGACTGGTCGCCCTATACGTTCACCATGAACTGGCGCTTCACCCGGCGGAACCACTGGGTTCGTTTCGAGGCGAACGAACCGATCTGCTTCATCCAGCCAACCCAGCGCGACGCGCTTGAACGGATGAACCCGAAATTCGTCGCGCTGAACGACAATCCCGACGCCGCCCGCCAGTTCGCCGCCTGGAGTGCCTCCCGCAACAGCTTCCAGGCCCAGGTCGCGGAAAAACCGCCCACCGCCAACGCCGACCAATGGCAGAAGCGCTACTACCGCGGTCTCGACATGGACGATAAGCCGGCGGTCCCGGACCATCGTGCAAAGTTGCGCCTGAAACCGTTCGTCCCCGCGCCCCCGGAGGACACCGCGCCGACAGTAGCGGTGGACCCCGATCGGCTGGAGCGGGCCCTGGCCATTCTGGCGACATGCGTCCGCGAAGACAGCGCGTTCGACGTCGGGCTGCTCACCGCTGCCGGTCTTTCCAAAGCCACGGCCGATCGCATCATGCAAGGCGTCCGCGGGCGGGTGGATCGATAGCGCGGGTTCATCCACCGGCACGGCGGTCAGAATGGACAGGCGGCCCCAGAGCCGGTATCCGCCTGCGCCTGAACAGCCTGAGGTGCCTGAATGTCCGACGTCCCTCCCGACCGCCTGTCCAACAATCCCAAGAGCCCGTTTTATGACGAGGCGCTGTTGCGCCGCGGTGTCGGAATTCGGTTCAAGGGCGCCGAACGGACGAACGTCGAGGAGTACTGCGTGAGCGAGGGGTGGATCCGGGTCGCCGTCGGCAAGACCCTTGATCGCCACGGCAATCCGTTGACCATGAAGGCAACCGGGCTGGTGGAGCCGTATTTTCGCGATGTCGAGCCGACCGAGGGATAGGACGCCTTATGCAGCTGCCGGGGTGTGATCGCCCGAAGTCTGGCCGTCGCTGCCTGCGGCATGCACCAGGACGTCGCCCAATTTAGCCACCAGATAGTCCGCGTCAGCCGGATCGACCGTGTCGACCAGGGTCAGAACACGGGTGATCACGCGTGAGCGGAACCGTTCCAGGTCGCGGGCCTCGCCGTCAAAACCGACTTCATCGACGACATCCACCGCGGCGCGAACCGTACCGTAGAGTGAGTCGGGCATCGCGGCCTTGCGATACAGTGCTTCCAGTCCCTTCCGGCTGGCCTCGTGGATCAGAATTTGGGCGTTTTCGAGCGGGATGTCGCTCCTGACCGCCAACGCCGCCTCAAAGAAGGCGATATCGCCCGTGCAAAGCGCGCGCAGTATCAGCGACGGCGTAAGCCTGCCGTTGCGGTGCATCTGGACCACCATTTGACGCAGATCGGTGTCCGATGCCCCGAGGCTGAGGTGGATGATCGCATGCTCCCGCGACCGCAGCACGATGTCGGCGGCGGTCGCGGGCGCCAGCGCATGCTGCTTGACCAGATGGTTCTGCAGCGCTTCCGATACGATCGTCACCAGCCGTTCAGCCACGCTGGCCGGCAGTTTCTCCCGCAGTACCATCGCCTCCTTGACGTGGCTGCTGTCGGCGAAGCGGGTCACCGCGTGGTTGAACTTGTCCTCGGCAATGGTCGCGGTGTTATTGGCCATCAGCCGTGCGACCGCCGGTTCGCTGGCATGATCGATCAGCGCTCCGGTCACCTGTTCCGTCAGGTTCGGCCGGCTGGCGATCGCTTCCTGCTTCGACGAGGACCCGCTGTAGCTGATGATCTCGATCAGGTCCTTATCGGTTAGAACGAGTGAATCCGCCAGCATGGGCTGAGCGACAAACTCCACATCCTCGGCCAGCTTGCGGGCAACGTCATGCGGCAGGTTGGTTGAATGGCGCACCCCCTGAGCCAGCGAGGCGCGGACATTTTCCTCCATGTCCCTGGCCAGTATGCGGACGATGTCCTGTCCCAGCTTGACCTCGGCCGGCGTCAGCGTGTGGCCTGAGAGGTCGGCGGCGATCTTGACTGCCAATTCGGCGCGCAGATCGGCCGAAGGCTCCGCCATAAGCCGGGAGACATCGGCAGACGAAAGGGACGCAGCCATGAGACCTCGCGGACTTGGTTAAGTCGGCGAGTTTCCCACCAAGAGATAAACAACTGGTTAACGTGCCACCGTCAGGACGCGTGCAACACGTTCAGGACCTCGGTTTCGGTCAGAATCTGCGGCAGGACCTTCGGCTGGCCGCCTTTGGGCGGAAAGAACACATACAAGGGCACGCCGTCGCGGTCGTTCTGGCGCAGGAATGCGGTGATCGTCGGGTCCTGCCGCGTCCAATCGCCTTTCAGATACGCGACCCCGTCGGCGGCAAAGGCGCTGCGAACCGCCTCGGTCGAGATCGCCACCCGCTCGTTTACCAGACAGGTCACGCACCAGGCCGCCGTCATGTTGACAAACACCGGCTTGCCGGCAGAGCGCAGGGCGGCCAGGCGTTCTGCGCTGTAGGCCTCGGCGGTAGCGTCGGCCGCGGCGCTGACGGGGGCAGCGGTGATACCGGACAGCACGGCCAGCGCGGCCAGGATGGCCACCGCGGCCAGCGCCTGGCCAAACCGGCGGGGCTGCGCCGAGGCGGTCTGGGTTGCGCCATATACCCATCCGGCGAAACCCACCAATACAACGCCGGCGACAGTCGCCAGGACGCCGCCGGGCCCAGCCTCCTGGCTGATCACCCAGACCAGCCACGCAGCCCCGGCGTACATCGGAAAGGCAAGAGCCTGCTTCAGGAATTCCATCCAGCGACCGGGTCGTGGCATCAACCGCCCCAAGCCGGGCATTGAAGCCAGGGCGACGTAGGGCGCCGCCAATCCAAGCCCCATCACCGCAAACACCAATACTGTCACGGCAGGCGGCGCCGCCAGGCCGGCGGCGATCGCCACGCCCATGAAGGGGGCAGTACAAGGCGTTGCCACAAGAACCGCCAGCAGCCCGGTGAAGAAGCTTCCGAGAATGCCATGCCGGCCGGCAAACTCACTGCCGGTGCCGGCCAAGCTGCCGCCGACCTGGAATACGCCGGACAGGTTCAGCCCGACCCCGAACAGCAGCCACGTCATCGCCGCGACGAACACCGGCGACGAGAACTGAAAGCCCCAGCCAGCCGCGGTTCCCGCCGCCCTTGCCGCCAGCAGCGCGCCGGCCAGGGCGACGAAGGTGACCAGTACCCCGGCGGTGTAGGAAACAGCGTGGGCGCTGCCGCGGCCGGCGTGGCGGGCCAGTGCGACGGCCTTCATTGCCAGGATGGGGAACACGCACGGCATCAGGTTGAGGATCAGCCCGCCGAGGAACGCGAACATCAGGATCTGACTAAGCGGCGGCATCACCGCGGCGGCTGACGGTCCAGGCGTCGCATCGACCAGAACGTCGGTCTGCATGCCGGTCCGGTCGCGAACCGTAAGCACCCCTGTCAGGTTCTTGTTCGCGTCAAATCCCTTGGCCGGCTTAAGCGAGACCGTGAAGCCATCGGCCCGCACCGAAAGGGGCTGAGCGGCGTCGTCCTGGATGCGGCCGGGCTCATCGGGAATGAACCAGGCATCGGTCACCGTGGCGGCTGACAGCTCTGCGCCCTGCACAAACAGCGTGCCATCGGGTGAGATCCGGGCGGTCCAGGGCGAGGGGCGCGGCACCATACGGTCGTGGGCAGCGAATAACGGGGCCTGGGCAGACGGCTTGATCGGCCCGACCGGCAGGTTCAGCACGAAATCGCCTTCTTCGGGCACACAGATGTCCTTGCAGACCAGCCATTGGGCGTGCGCCTTGATCGTGCCGGAGGCCGCTGTCACGGTGACCGGCAGCAACACCTCCCCGGTATAGGCGTAGGTCATCACCGGCCCCTCGGCGACCCGGCGCGGCGTCGGCCAGTCAATGGCCGACTGGGTGGCGCCGGCGATGGTCAGGTCCGGCGGAACCCCAGCGTCCCCGGGGTTTTTCCAGTAGGTGTGCCAGCCGTCCGCCATGCGCAGGCGAAGCGCCACGCGCAACGGCTTACCCGGCTGCATCGAATCGCTCTCGCTTACCAACGTCGCCACGGCCCGGGTGCTGCTGACCGGCGCGCTCTCCAGCGCATAGGCTGGGATCGCCATAGTGAGCATCATCAGGATCGCTGCCAGAAGCCGCGTCATGCTGTCTCCATCTGCCGCCACGGGCGCTCATATGCGCTCGCGGAGCCGCCGATGCCAGCGGTGGGAAGTCGCGGGGCTACCCATCGCGGATTTTTCGTCCTAGCGTCGCTGCAAGATGACCAGATGGGGAAATCGCTCATGACGACGAACGGGTTTGGAGGCGACTGCCTGGCTGGCGTTCGCGTGCTGGATATGACGCAGTTCGAGGCCGGGCCGTCCTGCACCGAAACGCTGGCGTGGCTGGGTGCCGAGGTGGTGAAGATCGAGAACCCCAAGGGCGGCGATCCCGGGCGATCGCTCGGTGGCAAACCAGGCGTCGACGACCCGTATTTCCTGAACTTCAACGCCAACAAGAAGTCGATCACCGTCAACCTGAAGGATCCGCGCGGGGTGCAACTGGTGAAGGACCTCGCGCTGAAGGCCGATGTGCTGGTGGAGAATTTCGCCCCCGGCGCGATCGAGCGTCTGGGCCTCGGTTCGGACGTGATCCGGGCACTGAACCCGTCGATCATCTACTGCCAGGTGAAGGGCTTCGGCGAGGGCAGCCCGTACGAGAAGAATCTGGCTTTTGATATGATTGCCCAAGCGTGCAGCGGCATTATGAGCACCACCGGCGAGCTGGATGGCCGGCCGCTGAAGCCGGGCCCGTCGCTGGGTGACACCGGCACCGGGATGCTGCTGTCGATCTCGATCCTGGGCGCGCTGTACCGGCGCAAGGCGACAGGGCAGGGCGACCATCTGCAAGTGGCGATGCAGGACGCGATGCTGCACTACATGCGGATCGCCTTCTCGCAACAGGCGCGCACGGGCAAGCCGGCGCCCCGCGCTGCCGACAGTTCGGTGACCGGCGGCAACCCGCCGATGGGCATCTTCCCCAGCAAGGGCGGCGGGCCGAACGATTATGTCTACGTCTATACCTCCCGCGCCAATCCCGAACACTGGCGCCGGCTGCTGGCGGTGATCGGGCGCGAGGATCTGCTTGGCGATCCGCGGTATGAATCGCCCAGCGCCCGCGCCGAGCGTGCCACCGAGGTGAACGAGATGGTGGCGGCCTGGACCCGCCAGCATACCAAGCATGAGGCGATGGAGATCATTGGCGCGGCCGGGATCCCGTCCGGCGCCGTGCTGGATACGATGGAATTGCACAACGATCCCACCTTCGAGCAGCGCGGCATCATGCAGACGATCGCGCATCCGGTGGTCGGGCCGTTCAAGATGATTGCCTGGCCGGTTCGTTTCTCCGGCAGCCCGCCGCCGGTGAAGCCGGCGCCATTGTTGGGGGCAAACAACGACGACGTGCTGACGGGCTGGCTAGGCCTCGGTTCGGATCAGGTCGGCGGATTGCGCGCGGACAACATCATCGGCTAACCGCGTGGTCCGATCACCGGACCCGATACCGGGCGCCGGGGCATCGGCCCACCAGAACGAGGGAGAAACAACTATGGCAGAACTCACCGGCTCGGAGATCATCGCCCGATGCCTGCAGAAGGAAGGGGTTGCCGACCTATTCTACATCATGGGCGGCCCGATGCTGCTGGCGGAAGCCACCTGCGTCAAGGAAGGCATCCGGATGATCGACGTCCGCCACGAGCAGGCGGCCGCGTTCGCGTGCCAGGCCTATTCCCGGCTGAAGCAAGTGCCGTCGGTGTGCATGGCCGCGTCGGGTCCCGGTGTGACCAACCTGATCACCGGCATGGCCAACGCCCTGGTTGACTGCTGCCCGGTGGTGGCCTTGGGCGGATCCAGCCCGTTGTCGCAGTTCGGCCGCCAGGTGTTCCAGGAGATCGACCAGGTCGAGCTGATGCGCGGCTGCTGCAAATATGTCGACCGGCTGATCAACCTGAAGCGCATCCCGCAACAGATCAACTTCGCGCTGCAGAAGGCAATGAGCGGCAAGCCAGGTCCGGTCTACCTCGATTGCCCCGGCGACATGCTGTACCAGAAGATCGACGAGAACCTGGTGGACTGGTCGTTCGCCGGCCGCCCGATGCTCGACAGCCGCCCGATGGGCGACCCGCGCCAGGTCGATGCGTTGATCGGTGCATTGGCCGAAGCGAAGAATCCGCTGATCGTATCAGGCTCCGGCGTGATCTGGTCGCGTGCGTGGGCCGAAATGCAGGCGTTTGTCGAAGCGGCCGGCGTGCCGTTCTACACCACGCCGCAAGGCCGCGGAGTGGTGCCGGACGATCATCCATATTCATTCCTGGCGATGCGCTCCGGTGCGTTCCGTGACGCGGATCTGATCATCGTGCTCGGCACCCGCATGAACTACATCATCGGACATGCCTCGCCGCCGCGGTTCGGGCCTTCCGCCAAGATCGCGCGCATCGATGTCGATCCGTCCGAGATCGCGATGGCGGCCCGGTATGTGGACATCCCCATTGTCGGCGATTGCAAGGCCGTGCTGGGGCAATTGCTGCAGGGGATCAAGGGCCGCATCAACCCGGATCAGTTTGCCGGCTGGCGCAAGCAACTGGCGGACGGCGAGCAGGCGAAGCGGTCATCTGCCGGCGCCAACAAGCTGCAGGAGGATGGTGACATCCACCCCGTGCGCATGTTGGAGGCGGTGCGCGACTTCATGAACCGCGACGCAATCCTGTGCGTGGACGGGCAGGAGACCTTGAATTTCGGCCGCCTGACGATGCCGACGTTCGCGCCGGGTCATCGTTTGAACTCGGGCCCGTTCGGCACGATGGGCGTCGGGATGCCGTTCGGGGTCGGCGCGAAAGTCGCTTGTCCCGACAAGCAGGTTATCGTCGTGCATGGTGACGGCTCGATGGGGCTGAACGCGATGGAACTGGATACCGCGATCCGCCACAAGATCCCGCTGCTGGTGGTGATCAGCCTGAACGGCGGCTGGACCGGCGATCCGAAGCGGGAAAAGCCGGGCCGCGATCTTGGTTACACCCGTTACGATAAAATCTGTGAAGCACTGGGCGGCTATGGCGAATACATCACCAAGGTGGAGGATATTCGCCCAGCACTGGAACGCGCGCAAAAGAAAGTCGATGAGGGGATGGTTGCGCTGGTGAACGTCCGCACCGATTATCGCGCACGGTTTTCTGGTGTTTCGTTCTCGGATTATACAACCTAGGGCAACGCCACCCTGCCTCAAACAGGCAGGGTGAAAACCTCCAACGGCTGATTGTCTTGGCCCGGTGCAGCCGAGCCAAGACTTCAGATCGTTTACTTGACAACCACCTGGCCATGCATGAACGGATGCAACCCGCAGATATAGGTGAACGAGCCGGCTTTATCGAACTGATAGGTAAAGTCCTTGTCCGTATCCAGCGTCTTTGACCGTACCCCAAGACCATTCAAGACTATGTTGTGAGGAATGTCGTCCTCGTTGGTCCAGGTGACCGCGGTTCCTTTCGCAACGGTCAAGGTTGTTGGGCCAAACTTGAAGTTGTCGATGTTGACCTTGGCATCCACGTCGGAATGCGCGGCGACAGGTGCGACCAGGCCGCCAAGCACGACTGCGCGCTTCAATTGTGTAATCATGGCACTGATCCTTCAACCAGCCAGCGGGGTGTCGACGATGGCGAGCGGTGATTTCGTGTTCACCAGGCTGATCCGAGCGGTGCCGAGGTAGTTCTTCAGGTCACCGGCTGGAACGGGTGCAGGACCGGGTCCCTTGGCAACGCCTGGAACACCCTGTGGGAAGGCGGTGGAGCGGGCGGTGTGGAAGGCGACCTGGCCCTCGATTTTCTGCATCACCTGATGGATGTGGCCATTCAGAACGGTCACGGAGCCGAAACGCTTCAGGTATGACAAAGCCTGCCCACCATCTTTCGTACCCCAGCCCCAATCCTGGTAGACGATCCACAGCGGCACATGTGCGAACACCACGATCGGTGTGCTGGCCGATAGATTTTTGACGTCCTTCTCCAGCCACTCCAGCTGCTCAACACCCAGGTCGCCCAGGCCGTTGCCTTGCAGATTGACGACATTGACCAGGCCGATGAAGTGTACGCCTTGGGCATTGAAGCTATACCAACCGTCGCCGCGGGTGCCTTTGCCGTAATGGTTCAGATAGCTCTTGCGGTCGTCTTCCAGGATGTCGTGCTCGCCGGGTACGGTGTAGACCTGCATCCTGGTAGCCCCCAGCAATTGCGCGCCGGTATCGAACTGCTCCGGGGTCGAAAGATGCGTGATGTCACCTGTATGAATCAGGAAGG
This sequence comes from Rhodopila sp., assembly GCA_965200665.1. GTDB lineage: Bacteria > Pseudomonadota > Alphaproteobacteria > Acetobacterales > Acetobacteraceae > Rhodopila. Next base: position 2,917,342 of record OZ241370.1, read on the forward strand.
CGGGCTTGTCCGCCATCGCGGTCACCTGCCCCAGGGCATCCTGGAACGTGGCGGTGACGTTGGTGTTGACGGGCTTGTTGAAACCCAGATGGCTGTCGCTGACCTGGGCGAAGCTGAAGCCGGTGATCGCGGCCTCGGCCTGGCTCACGATGTGTGCCCGCGGGATGCCGCCGGCGACAGTCCAGACCATTGCACTGCCAGCCCAGGTCATGCATTTCAGGAAACCACGCCGGTCGGCGTTATAGTCGTCGATACTCATGATGGTGCTCCAAGTTCTTACTCCGATCGCAATACCGGGAGCAGCCAGCTGTTATTCCTGTCGCAAGAGGAAATTTAGCCGGGAATAAAAGGTGCGATCGGTCAGTATGACTGAAGCTGGTAAGGAACGACCGCGTGGCGACCGATGGCCGGACGAGACGATTTGAGCTGCTGGCGATGCCGCACCTGGATGCGGCGTTCAACCTGGCGCGCTGGCTGACCGGCAACACCACGGATGCCGAGGATGTGGTGCAGGACGCTTATCTGCGCGCATTCCGCTACCTCGACGCGTTCCGGGGTGAGAACTTCCGGGTGTGGCTGCTGACCATCGTGCGCCACAGTTTCCTCGATTGGCTCAAGGATAATCGTTCAGGCCGGCAGTTGTTCCAGACCGTGCCGGAGAACATGGAATGGGCCGATCCGGCTCCCAGCGCGGAGGCAATGTTATTGGATCGGGTTGACAGTGAAACATTGGGAACATTGATGGCGCAGTTACCGGCCGAGTACCGCGAAGTGCTGATCCTGCGTGAGATCGAGGACCTCTCCTACAAGGACATCGCCGCGGTGACTGCCACCCCGCCTGGCACCGTGATGTCACGGCTGTCCAGGGCCAGATTGGCACTGCGCAAGGCGTGGGTCGCCAACGAGAAGAAGCCATGAAACACGACCGCATCCAGCGCCTGCTACCGGCCTATGTCGATCGCCAACTCGGTCCGCTGCGGCGTTACCTGGTGGGGCGGCATATCGCCCGTTGCCCGGCCTGCCTGAGCCAGCTGGAGGCGATGCAGGCACTACGCACCGCGGTGCGCACCAACCTGACGGTGCATCGGGCGCCGCCGGGGCTGGCATCCCGCATCGGATCCGCATTGCCGCGGGAAGCGCCGCCGCCCGTCACAAGCCGGCGCCCGATGGCGTTCGGTTTCGCCGGAACGACGTTTGCGGGTGCCCTGGCCGGTGTGGCGCTGACGCTGGTGGTGACGCACCTGACACCGGCGCCTGACCCGTTGGTCGCGGACGTCGTTGCGGACCACGTGCGGTCGTTGATGGGCGATCATCTGATGGATGTGCCGACCAGCGACCAGCACACGGTCAAGCCGTGGCTGTCGGCGCGGCTGGATCTGTCGCCCGTGGTCAAAGACTTCGTCACTGAGGGTTATCCGCTGGTGGGTGGACGTCTGGATTATGTCCAGGGCCGGCGGGCGGCGGCGATCGTGTACCGGCGTGACAAGCACGTGATCAACTTGTTCGCCTTCGTTGGTGGCGAGCGGTCCGACTTGCCGCCGCGTCAGGAAACGAAGGACGGGTTCAATGTTGTTCGCTGGCGGATGGACGGGCTGACCTACGTGGCCGTATCCGATGTCGAGGTCTCGCAATTGCTGGGGTTTGTGCGCCTGGTGCAGGCGGGCGGTTAGCTCCGCGCGGCTCCTTGTCATATCCCAAGGGCAACCGGATTCCAATCCGCGATGGAAATGTTGTCCATGTGTGCGGATCGAGGGCACCAGTTAGTCCGTTCGTGCTTTCTTGATCCTTAACAAGATGGGAGCAGGAGGGCCGCGACGAACCGCTGAGGAAGTGCTGGTGCCCCCTGAAGCACAGCCAGGGCGCGCACGCATCATCGCCGTGGCCTTCAAACGCGATCACCACGCGTCGCATCCCCCCTCGTGTTGCGCCTGATACCCGATCGGCGAATACTGCCGATGCGACGCCCTCCGGCGGCAACGCGGCTCCGGCCCGCTTGTCCACTTTGGCGTGACGCGCTCGGACGGCCCAACCAGGGCCCGAGACCCACAAGGAGGACCATCGATGTCATTTTATCGCGGCATGACCTGTCAAAACGTGACCATCAACGGCCACGGAGGAACCCCGATCACCGCCTATGTGGCCAAGCCGGAAGGTCCCGGCCCATTCCCGGGCGTCGTGCTGATCCACCATCTGCCAGGGTGGAGTGAACTCTACATCGAAACGACCCGGCGGTTCGCACACCATGGCTACCTGGCCATCTGCGCCAACCTTTATCAGCGTGAGGGTGGCGGCAGCGATGGCAACCCCGACGATGTTGCCGCGAAGGTGCGTGCCGAAGGCGGCATTTCCGACGCCCAAATGGTCGGCGATACCGAAGCCGCAGTGAAGTGGATGCGTGCGCAGCCCGAATGCAACGGCAAGGTTGGCCTCATCGGCTCCTGCTCCGGTGGCCGGCACGCCTTCATCTATGCATGCCAGAAGAAGGACGTCGATGCCGTCGTCGAGCAATGGGGCGGCGGCGTGGTGATGGCCCCCGAGGAGCTCAACGCCAAGAAGCCCGTTGCGCCGATCGACATGACAAAGGACCTGAGCTGCCCGTTGCTTGGCCTGTTCGGCAACGACGACCGTGCACCAAGCCCTGAGCAGGTGAATCAGCACGAAGCCGAACTCAAGAAATCAGGCAAGAATTACGAGTTCCACCGCTACGACGGGGCCGGTCATGGCTTCTTCTACTGGCACCGGCCGTTGTATCGCCCAGAACAGGCAATGGACGGCTGGAACAAGATCTGGGCGTTCTTTGGCAAACATATGGCGAAGTAAGGGGGCTTTGGACATGTGCACGTCCATCATCGAGATCGTGCAGGCAGAGGGCATGGCGAAGCGCGGGGACCAATGGTTCCCGCTGTCGCATTCGGTGGTCGCTTATGACCATGCGCGTCATGCCAATCTGGGCGATGTCATTACGCTCGACTTCTACAACACCGCACTCGACGCCGGCGCCCGCGCGGGTGTGGAACTGACGCTGGAGAGCGCGAAGGAACTGCGTGCCGCGCTTGACCGGGCGATTGCCGCGGCCGAGTTTGAGGAAGCGGAAGTGCGGGGCAAGGGCGCTGTGATCAACCTTGTACGGGCCGCGTGACAAGGCGGTAGCGGTTGAAGGCTGGTGGGCGAAATCCGGCGGACCGGATTCGGATTGCGTCCACCAGTGCCATCGCCGAAGCGCGCGTGCTGCAGCGACGAAGCACTGCGGCGTCGCGTCATTGATCTTGCGGCGTCGCTTCGAGGTTTGTCGGACCCGCCAGAAATTGGCCGGGCTTCCGCCGCTTATGCCGTCAGGCAGGTCAGAACCGCTGTGTGCCGGGATCCAGTCCCAACATAACGCGGCCACCGGTCTGGAATTGGAAGGCGGATTGGCCGGCGTGATGTGACATCGCATGTGCATCACGCCAGCACCGCCCGAGGCGACCCCGCTCATAGATCCCACCCGCTCCGCCCGCGGCGAACATCATGTCGACCACCTGAACCGCAGCGGCGGCCGCGTGTGATCCTGCCATGCGGGCAAGGATCCGATCACGCGTGGTCACGTCACCGGCCTCTCCGGCATTCCACAGCGCCTCGATCGCCTCGAACACGAAGGCCCGCGCCGAACGCAAAATCGCCTCGGCGCGCCCCACCTCCATCTGGGTGGTAACGTGCTCACGCAGAGGCAGTGTCGCACCGACGGGCCGCTTGGTCTGCGCCATTTCCGTCAATTCGGTGATGGCGGCTCTCGCAATGCCCAACGGCACGCCAAAGACCGATGTATTGAAGATGGTCACAAGAGGTAGCCGGTAGAGCAATCCTGCCTGCACAGGCGCGGGAGTCACTGCATCGATCGAGTGTTGCGCGGGCACATGAAGATCGCTTACGCGGAAATCGTGGCTCCCGCTGCCACGCATCCCAGTGACATCCCATGTATCGAGTATCTCGGCTTTTTCCTTTGGGAACAGCATGATCCGCGTTTCCGGCCAACCGTCCGGCCGCAGCCGTTGTTCGCAGCCATCCAATACCCGGCACGCCCCCACCAGCCAGTTGCTGTGATCGATCCCGCTTGCGTACGACCATTGGCCGCTTACCCGGTATCCGTTCGGGACGGCAACAGCGGTGCCGGCGGGATTTAGCGTTCCCGCAAGGACAGGCTCTCCATCGCCCCAAATCTCGCGGGCGACTGATTCGGACAGATATCCGGCCAGGCGGCTGTTGGACGAGCCGATACCAACCAGCCATCCGACTGAACCGTCTGCCTCCGCAAGGACCTCGACAACGCGTGCAAGGTCGGCCGGCGACAGTTCGGGTCCGCCCATCGACTTTGGCAGCCATAACGAGAAGAAGCCGGCTTTTCCCATGGCGCCGGCGAGGTCAGGCGGAAGCTTGCGTTCCCGCTCGATCACGCCGCGTGCCGCAAGGATCCTCGGCACCATGCTCTCGGCTACGCGCAGAAAGTCCCCGGTTCGCAAGTTTGTCCAGGACATGGCCATCCCCTTCTTCAACCGCCGAGCGGCTATGCGACGGGGTATCTTGGTAGAAGGCCAATACAATTTGCAACGCTCAAGTGATCTATAAGGAAGGCGGTAAGATTCACAGTAGCAATTATGGGTGGATTTTAGGCCGGCAGCGAAAGGGGCGGGCGCGACGTGCATATTTATTTGCGATATAATGATGGAGTGGATGAGAAATTCAAATCAGCGATGACTGCAATCCAAAATACATGCCGCCATGCGATCGTGGACTCCGCCCGGATGATCATCGCGTCGGACTGATAAACGGCGGAACCCGAGATCAGCGTGCTGTCACGCCGGTGCCTCGCCAGGCTCCATCTCCGATAAGCAGACGCTGATCAACGACGTAGAAGCTTGGGCTAACGCATACGATCGTTCGGTTCGAGGACGTAGTGCGGCGTCTCGCCGGCCAGGGCACGGCGGATATTGACGATGGCTCGACGGATCGCCGCACCGGTGACGCCAGGCACCGAGGCCGAGTTGTGCGGCGAACCCACGACGTTGGGCAGTGACAGGAATGGATGGTCGGTGCGGAACGCGCCATGACGGACTGGTTCCACCCACCACGCATCGATACAGGCGTAGAAGTCGGGATGGGCCTGCAGATGGGTGAACAGCGCAGTCTCCTGGATAATCTCGCCACGGCCGAGGTTCACCAGGATCGCGTCCGGCTTCATCAAGGCCAGTTCACGGGGGCCAATCAGATTCAGCGTCGCCGGCGTCAGCGGTGTGCAGATGATCAGCACGTCGGACGCAGCCAGCATGGTGTCCAGCGCGGAGACGGGGCCGATCCAATCGGTTGGTTCGTCTGACCGGCCGCGCCGGTTGATGGCGTGGATCCGCATCCCCATCGCCCGCATCAGCCGCGCCGAGGCGACGCCGATGCCACCGAAGCCCAGGATGCCGCAGACCTTCCCAGTGAGCGTTCGGTTGCGGGTGAACTGGTTGAACTCACCCCGGGCGAGCGCCCTGTGCTCAATGAGAAGGCGCTTCGCAGCGGCAAGAACCATGGCCAGCGCATGCTCCGCCATCGGTTCCGCGTAGGCACCGCCGTTGCTGGCAACCGCGACGCCATCCGGTAGCGCGCCCAGATTGACGAAATCGATTCCGGCGGTGAGGAACTGGATCAGCCGAACGGATCCGATGTGCTGCGCCTCACCCGGATGCAGATCCGTATCCGTGTTGCGTGCCAGGATCGCGGTTGCCTCGCGCAGGGCGCCGACCCGGCCCGCGTCGTCCAGGTCGGTCAGATAGACGAGCTTCGCGGCGGGCCCAACGGCTTCAGCGATGATCGCGCGTTCCGCCGGGCGGACGGCGAACACCACCGCGAGTGTGGCTACTTGCAGGGGAACCGCTCCGCCAGGAACTTGAACAACCCATCGGTGGCGGGAAGGCTCTGATGTTCGGGCACCGAGCGGACCCAGTTGACGAACTCGCCCATCGTGGCGGACCGCGACGGGGCAGGTGAGGGGAAGCAGAATGGCTTCTTGTCGGCGCTGTGCTGCAGCTGCAGGTCCACCACGCCCTGGGCAAACCCATGGCAGAAGTTGATCTTGGAGTCCGCCGCGGGCGCTTTGGGATTGGCCCCGCATAATTCGGCAAGATCGCCCGCGGTCCGTACGCGCAGCGAGATCGGCTGTGCCGCCCAGGCGGCGGTTGTGATCAAGCAGGACGCGATGACCACGAAGGCATGGAATTTCTTCATCAACGGCTCTCCCATCAGGGTCAATCGAGTTCAGGACCGCACGGCGAGCTGCCGGCGGCCACCCACCGGTCCCATCCCTGGCGACGCAACAGGCATGCGGGGCAGGTCCCGCAGCCGTAGCCCCAGACATGACGATCGGTGCGATTACCCAGATAGCAGGTATGGGTGCGTTCGCGAATGACCTCTACCAAATCCGGCCCGCCAAGCCCGGCTGCCAGCGCCCAGGTCGCCGCCTTGTCGCGCCACATCAGCGGAGTCTCCAGCACGAAGCGCCGCTGCATCCCGAGGTTCAGCGCCAGTTGCATCGCCTTGATCGTGTCGTCCCGGCAATCCGGGTAGCCCGAGTAGTCGGTCTCACACACGCCGGTCACGATGCGGCGCAGGCCACGGCGATAGGCCAGTGCGGCGGCGCAGGTCAGGAACAGCAGGTTCCGGCCCGGCACGAAGGTGTTCGGCAGCCCGTCCTGGTTCATCGCGATTTCGATGTCGGCCGTCATCGCGGTCTGACCGAGGCCGCCAATGGTCGCCGTCAGATCAACGACATGGTCGGCCCCAAGTGCAGGGGATGCCAGCGCCTGGCGAACCGGTTGGCGGCATTCAAGCTCGATGGCATGGCGCTGCCCGTAGCGGAAGCCGATGGTTTCCACGCGCCGATAGCGTGCCAGGGCCCAGGCCAGGCAGGTCGCCGAATCCTGTCCGCCGGAAAACAGCACCAGGGCGGCGTCATCGTTCGGGCTGTGTTGCGTCATCGCTCCCCTGTGCATGCGTCACGCGTGATCCTATCATCTGAAGCATGGACCTAGATTTCACCGAAGACGAGATCCAGCGCTATTCGCGCCATATCCTGTTGCAGGAGGTGGGCGGCACCGGCCAGGCCAAACTGAAGGCGGCCCGCGTGCTTGTTGTCGGGGCTGGGGGGCTTGGTTCGCCGCTGGCCCTGTACCTGGCAGCGGCCGGGGTCGGGACATTGGGGATTGTCGACGACGATCTGGTCGAGCTTTCGAACCTGCAGCGCCAAGTGGCGCATACGACGGATCGGATCGGCGTATCGAAGGTTGCCTCGGCCGCCGCCGCGGCAACCGCGATCAATCCGCGATTGCGGGTGGAGGCGCATGCGGTCCGGATCAGCCCTGAAAATGCCCTCGACCTGATTGGCCGCTACGACATCGTCTGTGACGGGACCGACAACTTTGCTACCCGCTTCCTGGTGGCCGATGCCTGCGTGCTGGCGAGGCGCACCCTGGTTTCCGCGGCTGTGCTGCGGTTCGAGGGACAGCTTTCGGTGTTCAAACCGCACGAGGGCGGCCCCTGTTATCGCTGCCTGTATCCGGAGCCGCCGGCACCTGGAACGGTGCCGACCTGCAGCGAGGCCGGCGTGTTGGGCGCGGTCACCGGCGTCATGGGGACGCTGCAGGCGACCGAGGTGTTGAAGGAGATCCTTGGGATCGGCGACACGATGTCGGGGCGGCTGCTGGTTTGGGATGCGCTGGCGACGCGCTTCCGTAGCATCAAGCTGCGGCCGGATCCGTCCTGCACGCTGTGCGGACCAATGGCGACGATCAAGGACCTGAGCGCGCATGGTGGTCCGGAGGGACCGGCCTGTGCCGTCTGAAGCTATCGGGATTCTGCTGCTGTCGGGCACGCATGACCGGGCTCATTACGCCTTTGTCGTCGCGTCGGGCGCGGCGGCGCTGGGCCGGACGGTTGTGATCTTCGCGACGAACCGGGGTTGCCTGGGGCTTGGTCGCGACTGGTCCAGCCTGGACGATGCCGATCGGGATCAGCGCATCCAGGCGCGTGGCGTCGCCGGCCTCGATACCCTGCGTGACGCCTGCATCGACATGCAGGTTCGCATGATCGCCTGCGAAGCGGGCCTGCGAGCGGAAGCCATTGAGCCGTCCTCACTGCTGGAAGGGGTCGAAGTTGCCGGGATCGCAACGTTTCTGGAGGCCGTCGGGGGTGGACAGATCATCACGATTTGAGCCTGTGACACACATGAACTTGACCCGATTCGGCCCGGCTTGGCAGGGATAGTCCATGCGTCTTCCTATGCGGGACCCGTGGAGTTCAACCTGGCTACCGGCGGCCGGGCTGCTGGTGGCCAGGCTATTGGCGGCCGGGGTTCTCGTGGCCGGGCCTCTGGTGGCCGATGGCAGCCAGGCCTGGGCGCAGGCGCCTTCCTCCCACACGTTGCAGCCGGCCGCAGCACCGCATACCGACCAGCCGGCGAAGCCTCCGGCGGCGGCACCGAGGACGCCTGTGCAGCGCCCCGGTTCCGGCGCCACGCCGGTGGTTCCGCCGCACGGTCCGGTCCATCCGCAAAAGCCCGCGGCGGAAACTGTTTCCGGCGCGTTAACCATGCCAATACCGCCGATCCCGCCGCCCGAACCCACCGCCGAGGAAACCAAGCCGGCGTCTGTTGCGGGAAAAATAGCTGATCCGGAAAAGCCTGAGGGCGTGCCTTCCAGGCTGCCGCGGTTCGCTTCGCTGCGATCCGATGACGTCAACATGCGGGCCGGCCCGGGCACCCGCTATCGCATCGACTGGGTTTATAAGCGGCGCGACCTGCCGGTCGAGATCGAGCGCGAGTTCGATGTCTGGCGCTGGGTGCGGGATGCCGATGGGATACAGGGCTGGGTTCATCAGGCGACCCTGATGGGGCGGCGCAGCTTCATCGTGCAGAAGACGGAAGCCACGTTGCGGTCGGGCGCCAACGACACGGCTTCGGCGGTGGCCGTCCTGAAGCCCGGCGTCATCGGGCGCATCCGATCCTGTCCCGCGTCCTCGGACTGGTGCGACGTTCAGACCGGGCCTTTCCGCGGCTATTTGAGGCGCGGAGCGTTCTGGGGACTGCTTCCCGGCGAGACGCTTAATCCTTAAGATCGCCCCGCCGTGGTTCTTGAACGCTCCGGTGGTCTCAGTCGGGGGCGCCTCAGCAATATCCACAGGATGTCAGAGCGTATCGCGGGCTGAGCCTGAGGCAATTTAACGCTTATTCACGCATAAATAGCGGATCATGACGCAGAGTTATCCACAACGCGTCTATCCGTATTCGCCTGCCTTCACCAATATGTGATCTGTGCCTGGCACATCCAGGTCTGCTCCAGAAGGCATATCGCGATGAACATGACGGCCAGCCGGCTCATTTCTCCCGCCCGCGCTTTCCCGGGCACCGTGACGGCGGCGAAGCAAGGTGTGGTCCTCATCGTGTGTGACGATCCGCAGACGATCGAGCAACTTGCGCCGGTTTGTGAGTTTCTCGACCTGAAGACCGAGATCGTGTCAACCAGCGTAGACCTGGAACAGGTCCTGCTGGAACAGCGGCCGATGGCTGTGGTGAGTGCCGTCGAAGGCGACGAGCAGGATGGGTTCCATACGATGAAGATGGTCGCGCGCTACAGCCGGGACCTGCCGGTCCTGCTGCTCACCGCCGGTGATTCGGTGCTGATGGGGGCAGCCGACGCGGTGCAGAGCGTCTGGGGCCTGACCGCGGTCAGCAGCACCAGCGGGTTTCCGATGGCAGGCCAGCTTGTGCAGTTTCTGTTCAGCGCCGGCCGCCGCGCCGGCTGCATGCGGCTGATCCCGGTCTGACCCTGGCCGGCGCGTCGGGGGCCTGATGATCTGGGCGACGTCATTCGGTCGCCGACCCCTGGCTGCGTCCGCACTGATGTCGCTGCTTGCGGGCGCGGGTTGCATAGGCGCCGAACGGGCGGTTCGGTCGGCTGTTTGGCTCGCAGATCGATATCCGATAGGCCTCCCAGTCCTCCGCGGTCAGGTCCGACGGGTCCGGGTGGACCGCCATCCGGTCCAGCGTCTGGTTGCTGTAGCTTTGTCGCGGCACCGGTTGCACCTGCACCAGCGGATAATCGTCGCGTAGCCGGACCGGCATATGGCTGCGCGTGAACCGCATATTGGTGAACAGCGGCCCGAACCAGTGATCGGTCTCGACAATCCCCTCAAACAGGGTGATCCCGCCGGCCTGCGGCAAATTCGCCGGGGATCGCACCAGCAGATGCCAGTCGGGTGCGGTCTGCGCGATCAGTCCGGTCCATAGTTGCACGGTGCCGGGTTCGGGGAGCGCGGTCAGGAATGGGGGGGAGCATCCCTTCAGTTCGGCGGGGGCGACGGCGTCGAATTCGTCGGCGTAATCCGGCAGCTGGGCTGCCGGCAGCAGTGGCATCCAGTCAGGCGCGTCATCGCAGCGCCAGAAAATCTCTGTCCCGTCCCAAAGCATTTCGATGCCGATTGGTGGAAACAGCCACCAGCCGAAAGCCGTCGCACTGGTCAGCGCCTCACAATAACGCACGGCCCGCATTGGAAGCGTGCCCATTGCGGAGCGATCGGCCCGTATCGGCGCCCGGCCGCGCCGCGTGATCTGATGGAACCGGATGATCGGGTCACTTGCGCTGGTCATTCTGGCAATCCTTCGCGGAAACAAAAAAGCCACCAGACCAATCAGCCGGCGATGTCGCGCCGGTATGGCCTGGTGGTCGTGCCGCGGACTGCAGCGTCAGCTTTACCGCGAAACCGACAGGTTCAAGGCAGGTCGACCCGTATCAGGCCTTGGCAACCGGCAAACGGCAGGCCCCGCCCAGGCGGATCCTATCGCTGTCGACGGTCTTCACCGGCAGGCGACAGGCGCCGCCCAGCCGGATCTTCCCTGTGTCGGTCGTCTTCTTGACGGCAGCGGTATCGGTCTTCGTGCAGAACATCATTTGAAGCTCCTATCGTGTTGTGAGTGTGCCAACAGAAGAAGGGCAGCCCACATGTGCGGACTGCCCTTTCAAATCGTCTGGCTGATTGTCGTAAGACCGAACCGGGTTGCTCCACCGGCCGGTTGGGCGCCGATGGAGGATGTCGACCCCAGTCTCTCAGGCTCAGGGAACACCAGACGCAGATGTCCCGTTGACAGCTCAATTTCTATGCGGATTATAAACCTTTGTCAAGATGAATTTCCTATTTCCATGACGAATATGTAAGACTGCGACGGCGCTGCCGATCTACAGCGCGTGCATCCACGTCTGCACGGCCAGGCTTGAAGTCGCGACCACGAACCATGTGACCAGGCCCAGCACCAGGGGGCGGCTGCCGGCGCCGACGAATGCCCGCCAATGCCCTTGCAGGCCAACCGCGGCCAACGCAACCACCATGACCAGGCGGCCGAGCATCTGTACTTCGGAAGCGTGCGTGCCGATCAGCCCGGCGGTGTTGGCCGCGGCGGCGAGCACGAACAGGATGATGAATGTCGGCACCGCGGCGTAGACGCGCTGTGCCAGCGTGCGGTCATCAGTGGCTTCCTGTTTAACCAGGAACGGCAACGCCAGCCCGAAACCCACCACCAGGGGAATGATAAGCGTCGTTCGCGTCAGCTTGACGATCGTGGCCGTCGTGCCGGCCGCCTGGCTGAACGCGAATCCGGCGGCCACGACGGCCGAGGTGTCGTTGACCGCGGTCCCGGCCCAAATGCCAAAACCGTTGTCACTCAGGCCAAGCAGGTGGCCAAGCGCGGGGAAGGTGAATACTGCGACCATGTTGAAGAAAAACACCACGGTCACGGAATAGGCGATGTCTTCCGCTTTGGCACGGATGACCGGCGCGAGTGCGGCAATCGCCGACGCGCCGCAGATCGTTGTCCCGATCCCGATCAGGCAGCGCATGCGCCAGTCGATGCCCATCGATTTACCAAGCAGCAATGCGCAGACCAGGCCGGATGTCATCGTGATTGCCAGCAAGGGCAGGGATCCCAGGCCGGTGTGAATGATATCGCCCAAATCCAGGCTGGCGCCCAGCAGCACAATTCCGGTTTTGAGGCATAACTTGCTGGTTTCGGAGATGCGCAACGATTTCTGCTGCACCAAGGCCGGAAAGGCGTTGGCGAGCAGCACGCCGATTGCGATGGCGAACAAGGGTGCGCCCACCAGCGGCGCAAATGCGCCGCAGATCTCGGCCAGCACGGCGATGCCGATGCACAATGCCAGGCCCAGGCCGCGGCGGAACCAGGGATGGGTCGTCAGCCGCGACTGTAATGGCAATGTTAGGCCCTCGACTGCCACACTATCCTCCTTCGACATTTGGTCGCGATATTGTCGACCCGGTGATTGTCTGTCACCAGCCCCGCCGATCATAAAAGAATTTTTCGCGCACGGCCACGCAGGGAAAATTTCTCGTCAGGCTGCGGCAGCCTCCGGATCAACATCGGGAAGTTGCATATTCAGAAATATTGCCGGACTGCGGCAATATCGATACAGGTAAAGGTGTCGCACTCGCTGAAGTCGTAGAGTCGGTGAAACATCTGCCGCCTGAAAGAGAAGTGCCATTCTAAGGCAAGCCGCACATCCTGGCGCAGCCGCGGCGACCGCAGATCGCGGTCCGCGGCTGCGCGTGCGTCTTCTTGGGCATATGGCGGTGGATGATGACAAGGGCCGGGTCCTGCTGCCGCGCACGCGAAAGACGCGTGCTCTGCTCGCGGTGCTCGCCTTGGGCAGCCCAAAGCCGAGTCTGCGCGTTCAGCTTGCCGCCTTGCTCTGGAGCCGCCGGCAAACCGAGCAGGCCAGGGCATCGCTACGCCAGAGCGTGCATGAACTCCAGGACACGCTGGGTGTAGCCTGGGGCCACTTATTCGTCACCGATCGGCACCATTTGTCGCTGCGCGGATCGGAACTGGAAGTGGACGCGCTGTCGCTGATACACCCCACGCGCGCTTCGATGAACCTTAGCGACTATTTCGCAGACGTTCTTCTCGAAGACCTGGACGGGCTCGATCCGGCGTTTGACCATTGGCTGGAAGATGAGCGTGCGCGCCTTCTGCGCGTGCGCCGAACCATCGGTGAAGGCATTCTGGCGCAGTGTGACGATCCGCTTACCGCCATTGAGGCCGCGGAGCAGATGCTCGCGGTCGATCGCGGCCATGAAGGGGCGTGGCGGATCTTGATCCGCTGCCATGCCGAACGGGGCGACACCGCGGCCGCACTTGGTGCCTACGAGCGCTGTCGCACCGCCATGGCGGAGACGCCAGCGCAACGACCGTCGCCGGAGACCGAGGATCTGGTCGGCCGGATCCGGGCGCAAGCCCAGTCGGGCCCGAGTGGTTCCGCGGCAAATGGAACCGCTTTGATCCGATCTGCCTCGGCGCTGGCGGTGCGGGAGACCGGGGCGCCCGGCATGCGGCCGGATTGGCGCCGCGACCGGGCGACCCTGCGGCTGTGCGTGCTGCCCATGCGCTCGATCGGCGAGGATCGCGACGACGGGCTTGCCATCGGTCTGGCCGAGGAGATCTCCGCCGGCCTGTCGCGGTTCCGCTGGATCTCGTGCCTTCCAGCCACGCTCTGGGCATCCGGCGCGCGGGGTAGCGTTGCCCAGGGCTTCCATCTCTCCGAGCCTCGGGAGGGCGAGTGGGCAGGGCTGGAAGCGGACCTGATCCTCGACGGCACGATCCAGCGCGGCCCCGGACGGATCCGGATCATCGTTCGCCTGGTCGATATGCGCAGCGGCGGCGCGATTGTCTGGGCAGGCCGCTTCGACCGCGAGCTGACCGATGTGCTGGCGCTGCAGGACGAACTGGGTGCCGCGATCGTGGCCCAGGTCGACCCGGAACTGATGCAGCACGAGGGACGGCGTGTCTCGACGATCGGGTCGCACGAACTGACTGCCCAGGACCTGCTGCTGCAGGCGTTGCCGGCAATCTACCGGATGGAGCGTGAGCGCTTCCTCAATGCCCGCCATTTGCTGGAGATGTCGCTGCAGGCTGACCCGACCAGCTCCGTAACCCATGGCTGGCTGGCTTATTGGGACCTGTTGTACGTCGGCCAGGGATGGGCCAGCGATCCCGAGGCATCGACCGCCGAGGCCGCCAGCCTTGCGGAGCGTGCGGTGATGCTCGATCCGGGTGATGCGCGCGCGTTGACGCTGGCCGGGCACGTCAGGGGATTCCTCGCGCGGCGTCCGCAGGAGGCGAATGCGCTGCATGACCGCGCGATCAAGCTCAATCCCAACCTGGCCCTGGCGTGGTGCTTCTCCGGTCTGGCGCACATCTACCTGGGGCGGCATGAGGAAGCGTTGCGGCGGGTTGGCGTCGCCCAGCGCCTGTCGCCATCCGACCCGCATGGGTTCTTCTTCGACACCACCCTGGCCCTCGCCCATCTGATGCGCGGCGACTACGCCAGCGCGATCGAAGCGGGGCGGCGGGCGGTCGAGATCAACCCGCTGTTTTCTTCTGCCTACAAGGCCCATCTCTCGGCGCTGGGGTGGCATGAACGGGTTGATGAGGCGGCCATGGTGCTGGCCCGACTGCTGGTGATCGAACCTGGCTTTTCGGTCCGCGAGGCGATGCGGCGCTCGCCGTTCGCCCGCCCGGAGGACATCGCGCGTTTCGCCGAAGGCCTGCGTCGGGCCGGACTGCGCGAAGACCGTGACCCCTTGCTGGAGCACGCAGTTGGGATTTCGACCCGCCATTCAGTCATTGATCTTATCCCTGAGGCACCGCACAGTCCGCCTTTCGGTGCGGAGTGAACCGCACCAACCGGGAGATCCTGAATGGCACGACGGGGACAGCTTGGCACACTGGGGCTGCTGATCGGATTGATGATGTCGTTGGCTGGCACACAGCAGGCGGCGGCCCAGGGGTCGGGGTCGGCAACGCTGGATGCGGCCAAGGCCCGTGGCCAGGTGCTATGCGGCGTGGCCGGCCAGGTGCCGGGATTTTCCTTGCCGGACAGCCAGGGCGTGATGCGCGGTCTGGATGCCGACACCTGTCGGGCGGTGGCCGCGGCCGCGCTGGGCGACGTCAGCAAGGTGAAGTTCGTCGTCACCACGACGCAGAACCGGTTCACCGCATTGCAATCGGGTGAAGTTGACCTGCTGTCCCGCAGCACGACCTGGACGCTTGGGCGCGAGGGCAACCTGGGTTTGGAGTTCGCCTGGGTGAATTATTATGACGGAACGGGTTTCCTGGTAAAAAAGTCCTCCGGCGTGAAGTCGGCCAAGGAAATGGACGGTGCCACGATCTGCGTGCAGCCCGGCACAAGCACCGAGCTTGCGATCAACGACTTCTATCGACTGCACAATATGAAATTCACTCCGATCCTGATCCAGGATCTTTCGGAGATCCAAAGCGCGTTCCTGTCCGGACGATGCGACGCCTACTCGACCGACGCGTCCGCCCTAGCGACGTTCCGGTTCAGCCAGGGGCCAAAGGCCGATGATCTGATATTGCTGCCCGACATCATCAGCAAGGAGCCGTTGGGGGTGATGGTGCGCAAAGGCGATGACAAGTGGTTCGACATCGCGCGCTGGACCTTTATCGCCATGATTACGGCCGAAGAAAAAGGTATCACCAGCGCCAACATTGACAGCTTCATGACGAGCACCGACCCCGACATCCGCCGTCTGCTCGGCCTGGAAGGCGATATGGGCAAGGCGCTGGGGCTCGATAACAAGTGGGCCTACAACGTTATCAAGTCGGTCGGCAATTTCGGAGAGATGTGGGATCGCAACATCACGCCGATGGGTGTGCCGCGCGGGATCAACAACATCTGGTCGAAAGGCGGCCTGCAATACGCCCCGCCAATCCGGTGATGGGTTTGGGCTCGATCATGTCCCAGGGCCTGATCGAGCCCCTGCCGCCACGGCTGTCCGACCTTGAAAAGCCGGTTGACGTCCTCTCCTGAAGCCTGCGTTCGTACCCGTAGGTGGAGGCCGGTGAATACATCAAGCAACGACAATATGCGAAACAATGCGCTGACGGCTTTTCTTGGGCTTGAGGTGCTGATCCTTTTCGTTGCGGCGCCACTGTCCTCGATGGGGGTCCAACAACCGTTGCTGGCCGGCGGTCTTCTGTGTGCCCCGCTGCTTCTCGCGATCGTGATTATCTCCCGCAGCACTGGGGCGAGGCTCCTTGTCGCAGTCGCTGCGATGCTGGCGATCTGTGGTGCGCTCCTGCGCATCGATCACCCGTCCATCCTGACCGTGTGGCTGGGTCACACCGCTGTCATCGTGGCTGTGCTCGCCATCTCGGTGGTGATCGTACAGGCGGTGTTTGCCTCCGGCCGCATCACCCACCACAGGATCGAAGGCGCCGTCATTCTGTATTTGAATATTGCCGTGGCGTTTACAGCAACATTTCGATTGATACAGGAGCTCGATCCAACCGCCTTCAGCAACATGCCGGTCCATCAGTCGGAGGCAGCTTCTGCCAGCTCGATGCTTTATTTCAGCTTCACGACGTTGACGTCGACCGGCTTCGGCGAAATCCTTCCGGTCAATCCATTCGCCCGCAGCATGGCCAATCTGGAGTCCGTCCTTGGCCAATTGTACCTGGCGATACTGCTCGCCCGTCTGGTCACCATGCATATAGAATCGCAACGATATCAATCCGGCAAATGAAAGACGCGGCGGCAGCTTGCCCCGGCGGGGCATTGCCAGTAGACATCCGGTGACAGGACAAGCCAACCCGCGACTGCGGCAATCGGGAGGATACTGTGCGGGGTCGGCAAAAGTTTCTCGTTCCATATGTTTGTGCGTTATGGGTCTTGGTCTTCATTGGCGGGGCCAGCGGCCAGCCGGCGACGCCTGACGCCGCATGGCCGCGCACATTGGTGGTTGAGGGCACCAACGTCGTTGTCTATCAGCCCCAGGCGATCAACTGGCCCGACCACAAGATCCTTGCTACGCGCGAAGCCATCGCCATTACACGGCCAGGCGAAAAGAACCCCATACTGGGCACGACGGAGATTTCGTTTGCCACCCTGACGGATGCACTGACCGGCAACGTCATCTTGACCGACCCGGAGCTCAAGGGCTCG
This sequence comes from Rhodopila sp., assembly GCA_965200665.1. Taxonomy (GTDB): domain Bacteria; phylum Pseudomonadota; class Alphaproteobacteria; order Acetobacterales; family Acetobacteraceae; genus Rhodopila. The sequence continues at coordinate 2,934,384 of OZ241370.1, forward strand.
CATTTTCCGGCGCTGAATACGCAGCAGGCCGAACAGATCGAACAGAAGATCAAGGCCGCACTTCCCGACATCCATGCGCGCCCGGTGCCGTTGCAGTCGGTATTACTCAGCCTAAAGGAAAACGTGCAGGCGGAGAATGTTGCGATCAACAATGATCCGCCTGCCATATACTACAGTGCGAAGCCTGCCTCGCTGGTGGTTTTCGATGGGGAGCCGGTTCTGGCGCCGATCGGCAGAACGGATTTATCGTCCGCGGTCAATACAAACTGGGACGTGTTCAGTGACGGCAAGGGCTGGTATCTGCTGAACAACGGATCATGGATGATGGCGCCCGCCTATGCCGGCCCCTATCAGCCAGTTTCCCGGTTGCCGCCGGCATTCGCTTCGCTCCCCGCGGACGCAAACTTCAATGAAGTGCGCAAGGCGATTCCGCCGAAGCCAGGCAAGCCAGGTCCGGTGCCGGCGGTCTATGTCAGTACCAAGCCGGCCGATATCATCGTCACCGACGGACCGCCGCAGTTCGCCGCAGTCACAGGAACCGGGCTGCAGTCCGTCAAGAACACCAACAGCGTGCTGTTCTTCGAACCGTCAAGCGGCCGGTTCTTCGTATTGATTTCCGGGCGCTGGTTCGCTTCACGTGGCCTCGACGGTCCATGGACGTTCGCCAGTAACGATCTTCCGCCCGATTTCGCGCTGATCCCGCCGGAGGATCCACAGGCGAGGGTATTGGCCTCGGTGCCGGGAACCAGCCAGGCGCAACTGGCGCTGCTACAGGCCCAGGTGCCCCGGCAGGCAACGCTGAAGAAGGATGCGGCGAAGCTGACGGTGGTCTATTCCGGACAGCCGCAGTTCAAGCCGATCCCCGGCACGCCGATGACCTATGCGGTAAACACGTCGTTCCAGGTGATCGGCACCGGTGGCCGGTTCTACGTCTGCTACCAGGGGGCATGGTTTGAGGGGCCGACGCCGAATGGGCCGTGGGTTCTGGCAGCCAACGTGCCCCAGGTGATCTACACGATCCCACCCAGCAGCCCGATGTACAATGTCACCTATGTAAAGGTCTATGCAGCGACGCCCGCCGCGGTTACTTACGGCTATACCTCCGGCTATACGATGGGGTTCGTGACGGCGGGCGTGGTGGTGTATGGCACCGGTTATTACTATCCGCCGGTGGTCATTCCGGGGCCGATGCCGATCTACTACCCTTACCCGTACTCCTATGTCGGCAACGTGGCTTATAACACCAGCAACGGTGCTTGGGTGCATGGCGGCGCGGTCTACGGCCCAAACGGCGGGGCCGCCAGGGGGGGAACCTATTACAATCCCAGTAACGGAGCGTATGGCGCGGGCGGCGCGATCTATGGGCCGAATGGGGGCGCCGGAGCGTTTTCCTACTACAACCCATCAACCGGCGGCTATGCCCATGGCAGCGCGTCCGGTGCGAACGGCAGCGGTTCGGCCAATGGCAGCTACTACAACCCCCGCACCGGCGTGACCGGCACCACAAACCAGAATGCCAACCCTTATCAGCGTTGGGGCTCCAGCACATTCAGCGGCCCCAACCAGACGGTCAATACGGCCAGTGGCAGCAACAGCAGGGGATCAGCCGGGGGCTTCCAGTCGTCAACGGGCGCGGCCGGCGCTGGCTATAGTGGTGTCAACGGCAATCGGGGCGGCGCGGTAAAGACCCAGAATGGGGACGTCTATGCCGGACACGATGGCAATGCCTACCAGCACACGTCGAGCGGCTGGTCCAAATGGAACAATGGCGGGTGGCAGCCGGTGAACCCGCCATCCAGCACGAATGGCGGGCGTGGATCCCAGAGCGGATACCAGAGCGGATCCCAAAGCGGATACCAGGCCGGCAGCCCGTCGCAGAGCAGCCAGAGGTCCACGACCGCTCAAACACAGCGCTCCTCGCGCTCGACCATGGAAAGCTCCTCCTACCAGCAGCTGGAGCAGGACCGGCAGGCGCGGACGACGGGAAGCGGGCGGTTCGGCGGCGGTGGCGGCGGGTTTGAAGGTGGACGATTTGGTGGTAGCGGCGGCGGCGGCGGCGGCGGGGGTGGCCGGTTTCGGCGCTAGCGCTGTATGCGCGGGCGGGCGCGCCGCAGCGATGCAGCACGTGATCTGACCATGGGCGGGTTGGGGCCGCCGGCCAATGCCGGCGAACAAGCGGGGGAAGTTGATGAAGAAACATATCAAGTTACTGGCGATACCATTTCTGCTCGGACTCCTGATCCTCCAGTCGGCCGGAAGTGCGATGGCACAGCAGCCCAACCAGGCGCAGGCCAATGCGATCCGCCAGTCCTGCCGGTCGGATTACCAATCGTACTGTTCCAGCGTTCCGCCAGGCGGCATGGCATCGCTGCAATGTCTGCAAGGCCACATGAGCGCGTTGTCACCACCGTGTCAGTCCGCGGTCGGCAGTGTGTCCGGCGGCAGCAGTTCCCGCGGACCGGCCTCCCCCGGTCAGGTCGCGCCGCCGAACAACGCCCCACCGCCCATGGCTCCGCGTGAGAAAATGGCGATGATGCGCCGAGCCTGTGGCGGCGATTTCCGCGCTTATTGCCGCGGGGTGCCACTCGGCGGCGGTGAGGCCATGCGCTGCCTGGCCGAAAATCAGGCAAGACTATCGCCGTCTTGCCGGGACGTGATGGCCGAATCCCGCAGTTCTCGCTGAAACGGGAGTGAACGCAATGAAGAACGCAGGATGGCTGCTGCGCATGGTGTTGCTGGCAGGGTTGGCGTCATGCAACCAGGCCCGTGTTCAGACGACGGAGACCTACCTCGGTCCCCCGGTTTCCCGCCCCAATCACGTCTATGTCTCCTACTTTTCGATCAGCCCCGATGAGGTCCGACTTGATTCCGGTGTCGGCGCCCGGATCAGGCGCGCCGCAACCGATCAACCCTTAGGCGAACAGGAGTTGAAGGCGGCACGGGACACCCAGGCGGCCCTGGCCGAGGGGATCGTTCAGCGTTTGCGGAAATACGGGCTGCCGGCCGAGATCGCGGTTAACCCGCAGGGTGGGCCCAACGATGTACTCGTACAGGGCCAGATCGTCGGTATCGATCAGGGAAACCGCACCCGAAGGATCCTGATCGGTTTGGGCGCGGGGAAGAGCACCGTGACCGCCGATGCACAACTCTATCATCTGACCAGCGCCGCGCCGCCGCGCTTCATGATGGCGTTCGAGGGGACGGCCGACAGCGGCCGGATGCCGGGGGCGGCAGAGACGATGGGTGCGGGCGCCGCGGCGCAGCGGATCGGCACGTCGACGGCGCTGACCGGCGCAGCCCATGCGGGGTCTGAGAGCCGCCGCAACAGCGACACGGCGGAGGCCGGCAGCCTGGCGAAGGAAATAGCATCGCGCATAGGGCAGTTCGCCGCCGCGCAGGCGTGGATCCCGCAGAGCGCCCTGCAGTAACCTGGAGCAACATCACCCTGACCGGAACAACCAGGGTGATGTTGCTCGTTCAAACAGCGACGCGCTGACGGAGACCCCTAGTTCCAGCCCCGCGCCAGCTTGCGCACAGCCGTAGAGGCGTTGCGCTTGCCTTCACCGGCGTAATCCTCGTGCCAATCCTCGATCTTGCCGGGATCATAAAGGTAGTTGACCATCAGCGTCGCACTTTCCTTGGCCCCCTTGTCAGAGGTGTCTCCGGCCATGTTCAGCCGCTCGACCCGGGCGCCGTTGGACAGGTGGAAATGGGCGACCGGATCCTTGGCACGCTTGCTGGTCCCCTCGCTGATCAGGTAGCGCGCGCCCAGCCGCACCAGCACCGGTTCGACCGATTTGCGCACCGCTGCATCACGCCACCAGTGCCGCTTGGCGATGATACCGGCGAGGGCCGCGGAACCGGTCTCCGCCGGGAAGGCGGAGGCGAGATTGCTGGCCTCGTCGTCGCTGAGCAGGTCAGGTTCGTTCGCCGCCAGCAGCGGGTCCAGCCAACGCCGGAACCCGGGGATCGGCGAGAGGGTGGCGAAGGTCTTCAGGTTGCGGAACTCGCCGGACAGCTCCTCGACCACGCGCTTGATCAGGAAATTGCCAAAGCTGATGCCGGCCAGTCCGGCCTGGCAATTGCTGATCGAGTAGAAGATCGCGGTGTCGGCGTGTGCCGGATCCAGCACCGGGGCTTTCTCGTCCAGCAGATCCTGTACGCTGCCGGCAAGGCCTTTCACCAGCGCGACCTCCACGAAGATCAACGGTTCGCCGGGCATACGAGGATGGAAGAAGGCGTAGCAGCGGCGATCGGAATCCAGCCGGTTCTTCAGGTCGCGCCACGAGCGGATCGCATGCACCGCCTCATAATCGACCAGCTTTTCGAGCAACGCGGCGGAGCTGTTCCAGTCGATGCGCTGCAGCTCGAGGAACCCGATGTCGAACCAGGCGGCGAGCAGCCCCCGCAGGTCGGCGTCCAGCGCGGTCAGCAGCTTGTCGGTCCCGCGCATCTTCAGCAGTGACCCGCGCAGATCAACGAGAAATTTGCGCCCATCCGGGATTGAGGTGAACTGGGTCAGCAGCTTCAGCCGCGGCGGCTCCAGCGCCCGCCGCAGCGCCGCCTTCGCGGTGGCCCGTTCGGCAACGTCGGCCGCCGCCTGGACCTTGGAATACGCATCGGCCACGGCGTCCGGATTTGAATCAAATCCGGCCAGGGTCCGGAGGAAATGTTTCCGTCCGGCCTCGTCCTGGGTCAGATACGTCTGAGCCAGCTTGGCCGCTCGGTTGCGCGCGCTGACTTCGCCGCCGCGCCCGGCCAGGCAGGCCTGCATCTGCGCCTCCAGCGTTTCGTCCGGCTCGCCTGAGACGCTGGACGCCATATCGCGCCAGACCTCGGTGATCCGCCGGATCGCACGATCCAGCAGGCCAGTGGATACCGCTTCACTCATACAAGCCTCATTCGATTGCCGACGGCAGGAACATAACGGCTGTGGCGCAAAAGTATCATGTCAGTTTGCCGTGGCAATTGCACGAATCAGTGCTGGCAGCAGATCTTCCACCACCAGTCCGGGCCCTGCCAGTTGGGCCGTTTTGCCGTGCAGGAAGGCACCGGCTGCGGCGGCTTCCCAGGCCGGCAGGCCCTGCGCGAGAAGCCCGCCGATAATGCCAGACAACACATCCCCGGCACCCGCGGTCGCCAGCCACGGCGGCGCCGACAGGTTGATGGCGGCCCGACCGTCCGGCGCGGCGACGATGGTATCGGCGCCCTTCAGCAGCACCACCGCGCCGGTTCGTTCCGCGGCGGCGCGGGCGGCGGCCAGGCGGTCGGACGCGGGTGCCCCGAACACGCGCGCGAACTCTCCCGCATGCGGGGTCAGAACAGCAGCGCCACGCAGCCCATCCGGCGACCCGGTGAAGGCCGAGAACACGTCGGCGTCGCCCACCACCGCCCGTTGCGCCGCGATCAGGGCGGGAAAAACCCGCCGCGCCTCGTCCGGTCCCAGGCCGGGACCGCACACCCACACCTCGCGCCGCTCGTCGCGTAGCAACTCTGCAATGCCAGCCTCACTGACCAGCAGTCCAGGTTCGCCGGAGCGGTAGGTGTCCGCTGCACCGCGGGCGGCAATCGTCACCATTCCGGCACCCGCACGTCGGGCCGCTTCGGCAGCAAGGCGTGCGGCCCCGGTCATGGTAGCGCCGCCAACCACCGTGACATGGCCCCGGGTATATTTGTGGGCGTTGGCGTTCAAGGACGGGAGCCGCCACAGCGCCGGCAGGTTCGCGAAGGTGCGCGGGGCAATCTCCTCCAGCACAATATCCGGGATTCCGATATCAGCCAGCTCGATCCGCCCGCACAGGTCGCGGCCCGGCAGCAGCAGATGTCCCGGTTTCAGCCGGAAGAACGTCACCGTCAGCTCCGCGGTCGGAGCATAACCCGGCGCAAGGCCGGTGGCGCCATCCAGACCGGACGGTACGTCGACGGCAACGATCCTGTCCGCAGCCCGCAATGTGTCTGCGACGAGCCCATCCACCGGCCGGGTCAGGCCGGCGCCGAAGACGGCATCGACAACGACATCCGAACGCCGCACTTCCGCAGGCGTGAAGGCAACGTTCGGACCGTGCCACATCCGCGCTGCGCCGGCGGCATCGGAGTCGGGCCGTGGCGGGGCCAGGGCGGCCAGGCGAACCGGCCACCCCTGTTGCGCCAGCAGGCGCGCGGCAATGTAGCCGTCTCCACCATTGTTGCCCGGACCGGCCAGAACCAGCACCCGGCAGCGCTTGATCCGGCGTTGCACCGCGCGGGCCACCGCGCTGCCGGCGGCCTCCATCAACACAGGGCCGGGATGGCCATGGCGAACCGCCGCACGGTCTGCCCGGCCCATCTCGGCCGGCGTCAGCAGCGCGGTTCGCCGGCCCAGCCGGTGGATCAGGTCGTGGTCGAATTCACCCATCGTCTTTGCCCCTCCCGCCACCGTCGAACTGATGTAGTGTGCGCAGGGTGCGCGCACCCGATAAACTCACCGCCCACCTGATCGAACTGCTTGTCGCACTTGGCCCGGTCTCGGCGCGGCGCATGTTCGGCGGCGTCGGGCTGTTCCTGAATGGGACCATGTTTGGCCTGATCGCCCGCGATGAATTGTATTTCAAAGTAGGAGACTCCAATCGGGCGGCGTTTGAGGCGGCGGGCGAATCGCCTTTCAGTTATGCCACCCGCGACGGACCGCACACGATCACCTCGTACTGGCGGTGCCCGCCCGACCTGCTGGATGAGCCGGAGGCATTGCAGGAATGGGCGCGCGGAGCCGTCGAAGCAGCTGCGGCGGCTGCGCGCCGCAAGCCGAAGCGCGGGCGAGCCAGGGGTCCCTGACCGTTTGCTTGCGTCGCTAACGACTGGCCCGACAGCATCGGCGCGGCAGGGGCATCGACTGGATAGGGATTATCGTGTGACGGTCACCGCCGCCGGTCTGGCCGACCCTATCGGGTGCAGGCGCATTACGCCGCCCGCGTCAGCCGCTTTACGAAAGCGGAGATCCGGTGCCGGCGCATCTCGCTGCGCGCCTTATCGTCCGTGGTCATGTAATTGAGCTGCACGCTGTAGCGTTGCCCGACGAACTGCCGATGCCCGTGCCAGGTCGTTGGCCCGTTCGGGAACACCAGCAGGGTGCCGTTCACCGGCGGCACCTCGACGGAGAAATCTTCCAGGTCGTTTGGCCCGCGCAGCAGGCGCAGGCAGCCTTCCTGCCGGCCCCAGGCATCGGTCTGCCGGTTCAGGTAGAGCAGCACCGTCACCCGCTTTGCCAGGGAGTCGCAGTGGATTCGTCCGTCCCGCTCGCTGGTCCAGCCTCGCAGCGTTACCATCGTGGGTGATCCGCTCAGGTCCAGGCTGAACAGCCGCTCGATCGCGGCCCGCAGCAAAGGACCCTCCATCGCCTCCATCAACGCGGCGGCGTAGGGACCGAGCCTGACCGCATCGACCGGGAACGATCCGCGCCGGCCCAGCGGCGGCAGGTCGGCGAGCACGGCATCCAGCACCGCCGGGGGGACAAAGCCTGGCACGACTGTGTGCGGGAACGGATCGGTGGCAACCGGCCCGGCGGCCAGTCTGGCGTAATCAAGTTCGATCATGACGGCGCGCGGCTTAGCAGCAAAGCTTCGGTCAGGTCGAGGATGTCGTCGGGCCAGTATGCGTCCGGCCTGGCGCGCGCGGGATGCAGGGCGGGGTCGGGACGGCAGGTCACCACCGGCATCACCCATCGCACCGGCAACCCGGCCCGCCCGTCCGCTGCGCCCAACAGCGCGCCGGCGATCGCCGCATTGGTGTCGGTGTCGCCGCCCTGGGCGACGGTTGCCATCAGCCCCGCCTCGACCGTCGCGCCGTCAGCCAGATGAAGAAAGGCGTTCTGTAGTGAGATCAGCACCCAGCCCATGTGGTGCTGGAAATCGGTCGGGGCAATGCCGGTCCCGGCCTGGCGCAGGGCGTCGGCAACAGGCGCTGCGTCATCGCCGGCCGCCTCGGCGATCCGCAATGCCGTGTCCAGCATGGCCCGCCGGTCGGCACCGGCGAGCGCGGCCGCAATGGCCGCGGCAAAGCTGGCACATGCAGCGCGGCAGACCGGATGCGGGTGGGATAGCGCGGAGTCCTCGCTGGCGATCCGCGCGGCTTCATCCGGCTCGCCGGCCCAGACGCCGATCGGGGCGATACGCATCAATGAGCCATTGCTCTGGCTGTCGCGGTCGGCATGGCTGCGCGCTGCACCCGCCTTGTCGTGCGTGGCTGCCGCAGCCGCGCTGAATGCCAGCCTGGTGGAATGGCCGCAGTCGAACGGCTTGCTGGTGTACCAGCCCCCATACGAGGCGGCAGCGTCCTGCGCATCATAACCGCCCATGCGCACCAGGCTGCGTGCCAGTGTCAGGGCCAGTTCGGAATCATCGGTCGGTTGTCCCGCCAGCGTTTGCCATACCTTGCTGGCCGCGAGGTCGCGCACGCCGTTTGGATATGCGGCACGGATGAGTGCTGCGGTCTGGAACTCCACCTGGGAGCCAAGGCTGTCGCCAATCACCATCCCCAGCATGCAGCCGACAGCCCGATCCAGATATTGTGCCTCTGCCACGCGTGGCCAGTTCAGCGTGACCTTCGGCTCCCGCCTCGGTTCGGTGCTGCCACGCCATCTACGATCCCGCAGCGCCGCCACCGCCGCCGGCGCGCCGCCGAAGCAGGCGAATGGGCGGCTGTCACCGTGCTCGCCGTAGGTGACCTCGATACCATCCTCGGCCACCAGCACACCGCCGGCGGCGGTCAGCAGGGCATGACCCGCGGCGATGTCGTGCGCGTTCACCGGCCGCAGCGTGACCGTGGCAATCCCGTCCCCGACCGCCACGCGCGCCAGGCGGTACGCGATCGACGGCAGCGGCATGAAGCGGGCCGGCGCACAGGCCGCGCTGTTCCACACCGGTCGCTGGCCGGCCCCGTGGTTGAGAAACACGACATCGGCCGGCGCCAGGTCACGCTGGCGGAGATCGATGGTCACCGGCGCACCGTTGCGTGTGATCGGGCAGCCTTCGGCCCAGGCGATCATGTCCGGCCCACGATCAGGGCTGGTTGGCGCGTAGACAACACCCAGCACCGGCACGCCCTGGCGCAGCAGCCCGACCGATACCGCACTGCCCCGGCGCCCTTCGAGAAATGCTCGCGTGCCATCATGCGGATCGACCACCCAGCAGTAGCCATTGGCTTCGGCGGCCAGCACGCCTTCCTCCTCCCCGACGAAGCGGGCCGGCAGCAGCGTGGTCAGGCCATCGCGCAGGAACAGCTCGATCTCGGTGTCGATCGGCGCCGAATCGGTATGGCTGAAGCGCGGTCCGCCCGGGCGGCTGAACTCATCGGCAAGCCAGGTGCCTGCCTGGCTCACAAGGTTGATAACGGCCGGAAGAATGGGGGGCAGGGTTGCTGTTGTCATGGGGTTGCAGAGTCTAGGCGTTCGCGCGAGGACACGCTATCTCCACAATACCGCCATGGACACTCTTCCGCGCCCGCCTCTGAAGACCGGCCCGCTTCCGGCCTACCAGGACCTGATCGCCACCGGTTCGCTTGCCGCCGATCCGGCGCAGGCGGCGGCAGTCGATCGCCTGCAGGATTTATGGGACCGGCTACGCGATTACGATCCCAAGCCGCAGCCGACCCAGGCCGGCGGCCTGCTGTCGCGGCTGTTGCGCCCGCGCTTCATCGCCGCGCGACATGCCGAGGAGTATGTGCCAACCGGCCTTTACCTGGTTGGCGAGGTCGGTCGCGGCAAGTCGATGCTAATGGACCTGTTCTTCGACGCGGCGCTGGTCAGGCGCAAGAAGCGCATCCACTTCCATCGCTTCATGCAGAATATCCACAGCCGGTTTCACGCTTACAAGCGGGCGCATCCGGAGGTGGACGATCCGATCCCGCCGCTGGCCGACCAGATCGCCGGCGAATCGGCACTGCTGTGTTTCGACGAATTTCAGGTCAACGACATTGCCGACGCAATGATCCTGGGGCGGCTGTTCCAGGCGTTGTTCGACCGCGGCGTTGTCGTGGTGACGACATCGAACACCACCCCCGATGACCTGTTCAAGGGCCAGCCTGGCCGTGACGCCTTCCTGCCGTTCATCGCGTTGATCAAACAGCGGCTGGAGCTGTTGGTCATGAACGGTGCCCGCGACTACCGGCGCGAGCGGATGCGGGGCTTGCGAACCTGGCAGGTGCCGGCCGACGCCATGGCGCGGCGCGAGCTGGACAAGGCGTTCCAGCGGCTGACCGGCGGTTCAGCGGTTCGGCCGGTGAGCCTGACGGTGATGGGTCGCGAACTGGTCGTCGAGCAGGCTGCCGACGGCGTCGCCCGCTTCGACTTCGACAACCTGTGCAACACGGCGTTGGGGGCGGGTGACTACCTGGCGGTCGCCACGCATTTCCATACGCTGGTGCTGGACGACATTCCCCGTCTGTCGCCGGAGAACTACGACCAGGCCAGGCGCTTCATCGTCCTGGTGGATACGCTTTACGATCAGCGCGTGAAACTGATCGCCTCGGCCGCCGCAACGCCAGACCAATTGTATCAGCACGGCAAGAACGCCAAGATGTTTGAGCGCACCGCCTCCCGTCTGGACGAGATGCAAAGCGAGGACTGGCTGGGCTTCGCCCACCTGGTCTGACCTGACCCACCTGATCTAAGTGGCGCACCAGATCTAATCCACCTGATCTGGGAGGCAATCGTCCGTTCAACCGTATCGACGGCAGACCCGTGGCTTGGCAAACGGATGTCCGCCGGTAATACTGCCCGCCGGTGAGGCCGCATCGGCATTCCAGTGGGGGTAAGCAATGATTGGTCTGGTGCGCATGTCTTTGCGCCGGCCTTACACGTCCGCGATCACGGCCATCCTTGTCGTCCTGCTGGGCGGGTTGGCGATTACCCGGATGATCGTCGACATCTTTCCGGTTATCGACATCCCCGTTGTTCTCGTCGTCTGGAATTACCCGGGCCTGACCACTGAAGATATGGAGCGCCGCGTCGTCTTTATCAGCGAGCGCGCCTACTCGACGACCGTCAATGGTATTTCGCGCATCGAATCCCAGTCGATTCCGGGCATCGGAATTCTTAAGGTCTACTTCCAGCCGGGCACCGACATCGGTGGCGCCATTGCCCAGATCTCCTCGGTCAACAACTCGATCCTGCGCAGTGCGCCACCAGGCATGCAGCCGCCCGGCGTGATTCAGTTCAACGCTTCGAACGTTCCTGTCGTGCAATTGACGATGTCATCGAAGACGCTGAGTGAGCAGCAGATTTTCGACTACAGCCTGAATTTCATCCGCATCAAGCTGTTCACCATTCCCGGCCTTTCAACACCGGGTCCATTCGGCGGCAAGTCCCGCCAGATGAACGTCGATGTCGATCCGTCGCTTCTGGCGGCGAAGGGGTTCTCGCTGAACGACGTGGTGGCCGCTCTTCAGGCGTCGAATGTTATCGTTCCCGCGGGGACGGCGCGGATCGGTGAACGCACCTACAACGTGCAGCTCAATTCCAGCCCCTCAGCGGTGGAGCGCTTCAACGCGCTGCCCATTGGCGTCTACAACGGCGTGCCGGTCACCATCGGCGACGTTGGGCGGGTCACCGACAGTTTTGCCACCCAGACCAATATCGTGCACGTCAACGGCAAGCGCGCCGTCTACCTCGCCATCCTGAAGCACTCCGACGCCTCGACCCTGGCGGTGGTCGATGCCACCCGCGCCGCCCTGCCGGAAATCCAGGCCGCCGCGCCGCAAGGGTTGGAACTTAAACTGGACTTCGATCAATCCGTCTTCGTGCGCGCGGCTGTCGAGAACGTTATTCGCGAAGCGATCATCTCCTCGATCCTGGTGTCGCTGCTGATCCTGGTGTTCCTGGGAAGCTGGCGCAATACGGTCATCGTTTCGGCCACAATTCCGCTGGCAGTGTTCGCCGGCATCATTGGGCTGTTTCTGACAGGTAACAGTATCAACCTGATGACGTTGGGCGGGCTGGCCCTGGCGATCGGCCTGTTGGTCGACAATGCAACGGTCGTCATCGAAAACATCCATCGCAACCTGACGCTGGGCAAGAAGCTAACGGTGGCGATCCTGGATGGCTCCAGCGAGGTCATTCAGCCGCTGACCGTGGCCACGCTGGCGATCTGCATCGTGTTCTTTCCCGTCGTGATGCTGTTCGGCGTGGCACGCTTCCTGTTCATCCCCCTCGCCGCCACCGTCGTATTCTGCATGCTGGCCTCCTACGCGCTGGGTTTTACCGTGGTGCCGAGTTTCGCCCGGCTGCTGCTGACCTCGCACGGCGATCATGATGCCGGTCCGAAGGGCTTCTTCGGGATGTTTGACCGCGGGTTCGAACGGTTCCGCCGCGGCTATGGCTGGATGCTGGAGGGCGCGCTGCGCCACCGCGGCTTCGTGCTGGCGATATTCGTCATCTCGCTCTGCATCACCGGCGCGGTGGCGACAACGATCGGCCTGGATTTCTTCCCCAGCGCCGATGTCGGCCTGATCAAGCTGCACTACCGGGCGTCGCCCGGCACCCGGATCGAGCAAACCGAACGGCTGGTGCTGCAGGTGGAGGATGCGATCCGCCGGATCATTCCGGAGCAGGAGCTCGATACCATCAACGACACCGTTGGGGTGCCGTCATCCTTCAACCTCGCATTCGTGCCCAGTGACAATGTCGGGGAGATGGATGCCGAGATCCTGATTTCGCTGAAAAGCGGGCACCACCCAACCATCGACTATATCCGCGCCATCCGCTCGACCGTGCCCAACCAGTTCCCCGGCAGCACGTTCTACTTCCAGACGGCGGACATCGTCAGCCAGGTGCTGAATTTCGGCCTGCCCGCGCCGATCGATGTTCAGATCCAGGACGTGAATTTCGAGCGATCCTACGGTCTGGCGCAGGATCTCGTGCAGCGGATGAAGGCGATCCCCGGCGTGGCCGACGCGCACGTTGTGCAGGTTTTGAACTACCCATCACTGCAGATCGACGTCGATCGGCTGCGCGCGTCCAAGCTGCAGGTCTCACAGCGCGACGTCGCCAACAACATGCTGACATCGCTGTCGTCATCCGTGCTGGTGTCGCCCAACTTCTTCCTCAATCCGCAGAACAACGTGAACTACTCCGTTGCGGTGCAGACGCCGATCGACAAGATCAACACGGTCAAGGACCTGCTGGCCACGCCGATCGGTTCGCCCGGATCAGGCACAACCCCGGACGATCCGGCGCAGTTGCCGGGGGCGCCGGTCAAACGCCTGGCCGACATCGCCACGGTCTACCCGCGCTCCAGCCTGGAATCGGTGAACCACTATACCGTGCAGCGTGAGCTTGACGTCGCCGCGAATGTGGATGGACGCGACCTTGGGGCGACAGCGGCCGACATCCAGAAGGCGATCAACGAGATCAGCAAGGGCCTGCCAATCACCACCCACATCGACATCCGCGGCCAGAACGAGGTCATGCAGGCCTCGTTCCGCAGCCTCGGGCTGGGCATGATCCTGGCGGTGATCCTGGTCTATGCGCTGCTGGTCATCCTGTTCCAGTCCTGGGTCGATCCGTTCATCATCATGATGGCGGTGCCGGGCGGGCTGCTGGGGATCATCTGGATGCTGGCGCTCAGCGGCACGACGATCAACGTCGAGTCGCTGATGGGCTCGATCATGACCATCGGCATATCGGTATCGAACTCGATCCTGGTGGTCAGCTTTGCCAACGATCTGCGTGCCCGCGGCACGATGACCGTTTTCGAGGCCGCGATCGGCGCCTGCACAATCCGGCTGCGACCCGTCCTGATGACCGCGCTGGCCATGATCATCGGCATGTTGCCCATGGCGCTGGGCCTTGGCGATGCCGGCGAACAGAACGCGCCGCTCGGGCGCGCGGTGATCGGCGGGCTGATCATGGCGACAGTCGCCACGCTGTTCGTCGTACCTATTTTCTACACGCTGCTGAGACGCGCCCCACCGACGCTTCACACCCTCGACGTCCGTTTCGCCGCCGAGGCCGCCGGCGCTGACCAACAATCCGGAGAAACCTCACATGGCTAGACGCGGTCGGTTCAGCTCAGCCATTTTATATCTGTTGGGTATCATCGTTGTCGTCAGCGCCGGGTTGGGCGCCTGGCGCATGTGGTACGACAAGGATGCGACCCTGTCCGCATCCCGGCAGGCCTTGGCGGAGGGTGTCTCCCGCGGGCCCGTCGTGCAGGTCGCGCAGGTGACGCAGGGCCCAAAGGAGCGCACCATCCAGTTGCTGGGCGATGCCAGGTCAAACCAGTCCGCCACCCTCTACAGCAAAGTCAGCGGCTACGTGACGGCGATCAACGTCGATCGCGGCGACCATGTGAAGGCGGGTGATCTGCTGGCGACCGTGGCGTCTGTCGAGACCGACCAGCAGTTCGAGGCGGCGCTGCACGACATGGAGAACAAGAAGCGCAACTGGGGGCGTGCGCAGGACCTGGTCGGCCATGGCTGGACCTCACACCAGGCCGCTGACCAGGCACAAACCGACTACACCATGGCAACCGCCAACCTCGCTCAGATCGCGACGATGAAGTCCTACGAGCAGATCCGCGCCCCGTTCGACGGCGTGGTGACGGCAAGGTTCATCGACGTCGGCGCACTGGTGCAGAATTCGACCACCAACAAGACCAGCAACCAGCCGGTGGTCACCATCGCCGACGACCATCGCCTCAGGGTCGACGTGTTCGTCGACCAGCGGGACGTCCCATTCGTGCATGTGGGCGATATGGCCGATGTCACTGACGGGGCGAACTCCGATCGTAAAGTCACCGCCCGGATTGCGCGGACGTCGAACCAACTCGACCCGCGGACGCGAACCCTGTTCGTTGAACTCGATGTCGACAACACCGACCACTTCCTGGTCTCCGGCAGTTTTGCGTATGTGACGCTGCATATTCCGATGCAAAGCTATCCGGAAATCCCGGTTGCCGGCCTGATCACCCGCGGCACCCGCACGATGATCGCTGACCTCGGCAGCGATGAGATCGTGCACCTGAAACCGGTCGTTGTGGCAGACACCGACGGAATCCATGCATCGCTGCGGGACGGGGCGACGGTGGGTCAGCGTGTGGCGATCAATCTTCCCGACGAGGTGGGCGACGGCGCCCGGGTGCAGCCGCGTAGCGTAGGGCGGTAGCGGGCGCATTTCCGGGGGCGGCGGTAGACATCGCCGCGGCCTGCATGCGGCGCCGCCCGAGGAATGCCTCCGTGCATCCTGTTGATCCAACGCCTGACCGTTGAACCAGGCAGACCGGCCAAGCAAACCGGCACTGTGCGTCAATCGAATTCAGTCGCCAGTGCCGGGTCCCGCCAGTGGGCGAACATCCGGCTGATGTGCTGCGGCAACGTCCGGCGCAGCGACAGATCCTTCGGCACCTCATTCTCGGCGAACCAGCCGACCTCACTGGTCTCCAGGCTGGTTGCCGCCGTTCCACCCTCCAGCGTACAGATGAAGAACATCCTGACCACCGAGAATGCCATGGCGGGTTGAGCTTGCCGCGCCCGATCCCATACCGCAGCCAGCTTCATCGCCCGAACCCGAAAACCCGACTCCTCGAACACTTCACGGACCACCGACTGCGCCGGTGTTTGATTTACGTCGGCCCAGCCGCCGGGCAGGGTCCAGCGGTTCTGATCGACAACCTCGCGCACCATCAGAACACGACCGCTGGAATCGAAAACCGCGCCCCGGACACCAACCTTCGGCGTCGCGTAGCCGGTCTCGGTCTCGAACAGGGCTTCGATCCGTCGCGGCTCTGCCCCCGTATGCTCCGCCATCACCCGGGCGGACAGTCGGCGCAGCGCCGCATAACGCTCAAGGTCGTAGGGGTCTTTGCTGAATTCCAGGCCGGTCTGTGCCAGCGCCTGCATCTCCCGAGCCCAGACCAGCCAATCAGGGTCGGCCATGCAAACCGCGGGTCAACCGGCCGATTCCGTCACCAACGCCACTTCAGCCGCCTCGCCCCCGGCAATCTCCGCATCCATGAGCACCCGCCAATTCCCGCTCATGAGCACTTCGCTGGGCTTGAAACGAGCCTTGTAGGCCATTTTGCGGCTCTCCGGCACCCAGTAACCAAGATAGACGTAAGGCAGCCCCAGCGCCCGCGCGCGTTCGATCAGCCACAGCACGGCGAAGGTCCCCAGCGATCGTTTTTCCATGCCCGGGGCAAAGTAGCTGTAGACCGCCGACAACCCGTCGCCCAGCTTGTCGGCCAGGCAGGCGCAGACCAGCCGGTCCTGGTCGTCGCGGAATTCGATGATGAAGGTTTCGACAGGCGTATCTTCGACCATCGCGCGATAGTCATAGAAGCTCATGCTCGCCATGTCGCCGTCGCCGTGGCGGACAAGCTGATAGCGCTGAAACAACTGGAACTGCTCCGCCGTGGCCCGTGCCGGCACGCGGTAACCCTCCAGCCCCGCGTTCGCGCGCGCGATCTTGCGCAGCGTCCGATCCGGTTGGAACGTGTTTACCGGGATACGGATCGGCACGCACGCCTGGCACGACGGACAAACCGGTGCGTAGGCAATGTTGTGGCTGCGGCGGAAGCCGGCGCGCGACAACCTGTCATGCAGCGCCTCGGCATCCGGACCGACGATCTCGGTCACCACCTTGCGCTCCGTCCGTCCGGCCAGATAGGGGCAGGGCAGGGGGGCCGTCGTGTAGAAAAACTGCGGCCGCCGAGGCGGCTTGTACATGGTCATGGCGCAGACGCTCCGCCAAACATGTTCCAGCCTCCGCCGGGCGGGGTCAACGCCTGAACCCGCACCACAACCAGTCCGCTCACGAGGTCGTGTAGCGTGCGGTGGCGGATGGTGAACAATGCCACGACCAGCAGCACACCCGAGGTCGCCAGGGTCAGATAGAAGCCCAGCACCGTGATCAATGCCTGCAATGGGGTTGGCGGTCCGAAATCACCGTTGCGGCGCACTGTCAGGCCAAGCATGCGCTGGCCCGGCGTCGCGCTCGCAGCCCCCATCAGGGAGAAGAAATGGTAGCAGAACGGCACCAACGGCAGCAATCCAATGGCGCCCCAGCTGAGGCCGAAGGTCAGCAGCCCGAGCAGTGCCAGAACCCACCACAGCACCCATAGCAGCAGCGCGATCAGGACGATGTCGACCACCCAGGCCACGCAACGCCGCGATATCACGCCGGCGGTGAGGAATTCGTCGGCCAGGTAAGGGTTACCGAAGCTCATAACGCCAATCTCATAACGCCAGTCTCATAACGCCAGTCTCATGATCTCAGTCTCATGATCTTAGTCTCATGGTGTCAGCCGGACCGTTCCGGTAACGCTGTCCGCTGCCGGCCCGAGTGTTATTGTAGCACCGTCGCGCCAACGAAGAACTAAATCTCGCGCATGGCCGCTGAATGGATTTCCCGATTGCCCCGGCGTGATCATGAACAGGCTGCGATCCAGGTCAGCCAGGTCGTAGACACCACGGAAGGAGGCGCCGTGGATCGATTGGAACGCCAGGTTCGTGCCGCCGCGGTCGACCGTATTGTCATCCCCCGGACTGGGCACCGTGATGGTCGTAAGAGACCCCAGAACCGGCACGTTGCGCAGGATCGGATGGGCGAACACGGCTTGATGGGCGGTGCCCCACCGCCATGCCGTCGGATCGTCACCGAAACGGGCGGACAACGCCTTGACGGCATCATCCAGTGAAGTCCGCAGCATTACGTCGCACTTGTCCGGGCACCACTGCGATCCGGTGGAACTCAACACGGATGCGACAAAATCAGACACGGGCGCACCCAGCCCCTTGGTCAGCCCCGCGTGGTGCAGCACGGCGTCGTAGAACGCCTCCATCCAGGCGTTGAAGATCAGCGGGGCTGGTGAGCCGATGACCGCCGACCCGTTCCAACCCCGTAGCAGCCCGAGAGCTTGCTGCGCCGTGTCGGTGGACCCCGGAACGCTCAGCAGCCGCGGCAGCATCTGGACGGCAAAGGGGTCGACCACATCCGTCTGCATGGCGGCGAAATCAGCCGGCGTGTGGCGGTCTGATTGCTGGAGCATTGAACGGATCCGGTCCGCGCGCCAAGCGCCGAACGTGTCGCGGCCCATGAACACCGGAAAATCCGGCGGCCACACCGGTTCATTGGCGTTCACGATCCGCCCGCTGGTCGGGGAGACGCTGTGCGGCAACTGCTCGCCCGAGGCCCATCCGACCCAGTCGTGCGATCCGTCACCCGGAACGGGCGCTGACCCCTCTCCGGTCTTGCGGATCGGGATGCGTCCGGTCACGAACAAGCCGATCGTCCTGGCATCGGCCACCAGCAGGTTCTGCACCGGCGAACTGATGACCGCCGCCGCCCGGCCGGCCTCCTCCACCGACGTTGCCCGGTTGAGCGCCAGCAAGCCTGAGGCAGCGGTATCGTTCGGTTGCAGGTTGCCCATCGCCACCGCCATGATGGGACCCCCGGGGCGGTCCAGGTCGCTGATGACGGGGCCGTGCCGGGTCTCCCGCACCGTCAGCAAGACGTCCTCCTGGCCGCGGACCTTGATCCGCTCCTCCCGCACCGTGAATGGCTTTGGCCCGTCGGGCGTCTGATAGGTTCCAGGGCCAGCCTGCGCCTCAATGAAGATGTCCTGGACGTCGGCGCCGGTGGTGGTGAATGTCCAGGCGATCTTGCCGTTACGCCCGAGCACGAGGAACGGCACGCCGGGCGCGGTCGCACCGGCCATGACCTGGCCGGGCAGGTCGATCCGCGCCAGATACCAGATGCCGGGGAACCCAAAGGCCAGATGCGGGTCACCGGCAAGCATCGGCGCGCCGGTGGCGGTGTGCCGGCCATCCACCGCCCATTCGTTGGATGCTGTCGACGGCATGGTGAAGGGATCGGGAAAAGCCGGCAGCACCGAGACCAGCCGCGCGGCCGCCGCCGCAAAGCGAACCGGCAATGGGTTCATTGCGTCCGGGCTGGCCACCGTCGCATGGGCCGGCCAAAGCTGGTCCAGCAACGCCGGCGACACCTGGCTGGCCAACGCCTGGCGCGAAAGCTCCTGGTGCCAGTTCATCGACAACCACAGCCCCATCGTCTTGGCCCATAGCAGGGAGTCGGTCGCGGTCCAGTGTTCCGGCTTGCCCAGAACCAGGAATTCCGGTGCGGCGAAGCGGCCCTTGAGGTCGATCCAGGCATTCACCCCGTGCGCGTAGGCCTCCAGCATGGCCCGGGTATCACCCGGCAGGGTGGCGACGTCGGCCACCGCGCGCTGGCGGAGCCCCAGCGTGCGCATCTGCCGGTCGACAGGAAGGGTCACCGCCCCGAGGAACTCGGACAGCCTGCCCGAGGCCGCCCTGCGCATCAGTTCCATCTGGAACATCCGGTCACGGGCGTGCAGGAAGCCAAGCGCCGCGGCGGCATCCGTCTCGGACCCCGCCTTGATCCGCGGCACCCAGTCGGTGTCGTATGTAATGTCGACCGGGCCCGACAGCGCCGCGATCGCGGCAGTCTGGCGGGTTCCCGGGATGGTCATCCAGATTGCGCCGCCTGCCAGCACCGCCAGCAGCAGGATGATCACGCCGAGTACGGCAAGCGCGCGGACAATGCCTCGGATCAGGGGGCTCATGACGCTTACCGTGACCGGGCGGGGAAGCCGTGGGAAGAGACGAGTTGGTGAAGCAGGGTTGCTGGCGCCGGCGGTGAGGAGGTGGATTTGACGATTGATGAAAGATTTGGCCTTGCGGGGCGCCCGGTACGCAATAAGAGTGTTCTCCCTTCTCGCGGCCTGGAAACGCCTGTTTAACAAATCAATCATGAAGCCGCCAAATCCCGACGCGCCAATTTTGCTCGACGCCATCGACCGCCGCATCCTGGCAGCTTTGCAGGAAGACGGGCGCATAACCAATGTGGACCTGTCCAAGCGCGCAGGGATCTCCGCACCGCCTTGTCTGCGCCGGGTCAGGGCGCTGGAGGAGGCTGGGGTCATTCGCGGCTACCACGCTGACACCGACCCGCAGATGCTGGGGTGGGAGATCACCTTCTTCGCCATCGTCGGCCTGGAAAGCCAGAAAGAGGCGGTGCTGTCGGCGTTCGAGCAACTTGTGGGTGCCTGGCCCGAGTTGCGCGAATGCCACATGATCCGGGGCGGCGGCGATTTTCTGTTGAAGCTGGTCGCCCGCGACACCGCGCACGAGAACCAGTTGACCCAGAAACTGACCGGCCTGCCGACCGTCGGCCGTGTGCAGACCCTGCAGACGATCCGGACAAGCCGCAACCTGTCCGGTGTGCCGTTTTAGGCTCAGGACTCAATTACGTCCACCAGATGACGAGCATGGCGAGGAGGACGGTTGCGCTGAAGTTCCTTGCCAGCTTGTCGTATCGTGTTGCCACCCGGCGCCAGTCCTTCAGGTGTGAGAACGCGCGCTCGATGAGGTTGCGTCGTTTGTAAGCCACGGTGTCGAACGGCGGGATAGTCTTGCGGCTGGCATTCGGTTGGATGACGGGTGTGCTGCCGCGCTCGGTCAAGAACAGACGGAGCGCATCGCTGTCATAGGCGGCATCGCCCAATACCTGCTTGGCGGGCGGCAACGGCTTGAGCAGAGGGACCGCTGCTCGAACGTCGCCCATCTGGCCGGGGCTGAGTTGGACCGCGACTATACGGCCTGTGGCGTCGCAGATCGCATGGATTTTGCTGGTTCGTCCGCCTCGACTGCGTCCGATGGCCTGCGCCGAGGCCCCCCTTTTCCGCCGGCACTGCAGCGATGTGCTTTGCTGGTGGTGCTGTCGATGCAGAGCAGGCTGCTCTCATCCAACTTGACCAGTTGGTCCAGCATGTCTTGCCAGATGCGATCTTTCGACCAGCGATTGAACCGGTTGTAGACCGTCGTGTGCGGACCAAAGATCGCAGGGCAGTCGCGCCACCGGCAACCGAACTTCAGGACATGCAGGATGCCGCTGATGATTTCCCGGTTGTTGCCAGGCTTCACGCCACGTCGATGCATCGGGATCAGAGGCTCGATCGCCGCCCACTGCGCGTCTGTCAGCCAGAATTCGTTGGCCATCTGCTTCACTCCGGTAATTACGGAGTTTGAATCAGAGCCCATCGAGCCGCTGCAATAGCTAAATTGAGTTCCGAGCCTAGCGCTTCCGGCGGGCGAATACGGCACCGGCGAGCCCCGTCGCGAATACCGCCAGGCCAACAGGTTCCGGCACCGGGACAGGGTCCGGCAACGTTCCGGTATAGGCGTAGCTGTGGAGTTCACTGGTCGTGGACAGGCTGGCGGCCACCACGGTGCCATCGATCGGCGAGGAGCCGGTGATCGCGGCATGGGGTGCCAGGATCGAACCACCGAACTCCGTGGTGAAATTGAGGTTCGTGGCGTTGACGAAGTTCCACAGCAGCACCGGGGCATAGCCGGTGTCGTTGAAATTGACTGTCGGGTTGAAGGCGCAGACTCCGGACACACAGCTGTCGACGTTGACGTTGATGATCGCCGAGGTCGCCCCGTTAATGTTCAACGTGATGCTGCTCGCCCCGATGAATTGTGACGAGTTGATCGTGAAGGTCGCCACGCCGGCGCTGTCCGGATGACCGGTGAAGATCAGGTTGCCGTTGACCAATGTGGTCGAACTGTTCGCCGCCAGGCCGGCCAGTTGCGTCGATAGCTGGGTCAGCGGCTGCTGGAACGTGCTGGCGAACGATCCCAGCGGGCTCGCGGGGGGACTGAGGGTCAAACCGGCCACGTGGTTCAGCGTGTCGTTGTTGAGGTTCCCGCTGCCAAGGCCGCCCGTGTAGAGGATCGTGCCGTTGTTGAGGCCAATTGTCCCGGTGTTGCTGCCATTCAGCGCCAGCGTCGACCCGTTGGCGTTGACTTGCAGCGTTCCGGCGTTGTCACCATTCATCGCGATTGTCGCGGGGCTTCCATTCACCGTGATCCTGCCGGCATTGCCGCCGGAATAAACCGCGCCGCCGTTGGTCGTCAGGTTGTTCAGGTTGGCGCCCACAATGGTCACATTGCCCGTCGCGCCTGTGATCGCGCCCGAATTGTTGCCGCCGACATAGACCGGGCCCGCGGTGTTCAGGTTGAACGTGGCGTTGTTGCTGCCGGCAATGGCAATGCCGCCGGATCCGTTGACATTGTAAGTCCCGCCGGAGGTGATGCTGCCATAGACCGACAGCGCGGCGAAGGATGACGGAGCGGCGTCGTTCGGTGCAAAGTCATAGTTTCCACCCCCGTTCACCGTCCCGCCCACGGCAACCCGGCCGCCGACTTCGGAACTGGTGGTGAAGTCACCAAAGATGACCGCGTTGAACTGGGCGAAGATATCGTTGGCGGACAGAACGCCTGCGCGTGCGGCACCAGGTGCGAGCCATGTGACGAGAACAAGACCAAAAACGTGAAAACGTGAGCGGTGCATCGTCTATCTCTTATCAACCAGGATCATTATAGCGTCGTAAGGCTGCAAATGTACGCGTCAATATATAGTGAACACGTATTTATCCTCTCTCCGTAATCATCCCTGGGTTGCAGTCGATGCATTTCCCTTGACCTGAAAGCCGCATCTTGTATGTCCGCGCCTTCTCCTGCCGGACCCGATACCGATTCAGATGCCAGATGTGACAACGCAGGCGACACAAGGCGGGGCAGGCGGGATCGAGGGCACGCCCGTGCTGAGCATCGTCGTTCCGTCCTACAACGAGCGTCCGAACGTGGCGCCGATGATCGCCAAACTTGACGCTGCCCTGCGCGGGATTGCGTGGGAGGTGATCTACGTCGATGACAACAGTCCCGACGCCACCTCGCAGGAGGTGCGCCGGATCGCGCGGCATGACCCACGGGTGCGCTGCATCCGCCGCATCGGTCGCCGCGGCCTGGCTTCAGCCGTGATCGAAGGGGCATTGTCATCCTCGGCCGACTATGTTGCCGTCATCGACGGCGACCTGCAGCACGATGAAACCCGTCTGCCGGTGATGCTTGCGGCCCTGCAGGCCGATGGCTACGACATCGCGGTGGC
This sequence comes from Rhodopila sp., assembly GCA_965200665.1. Taxonomy (GTDB): domain Bacteria; phylum Pseudomonadota; class Alphaproteobacteria; order Acetobacterales; family Acetobacteraceae; genus Rhodopila. The sequence goes on from OZ241370.1 coordinate 2,957,341, forward strand.
CAGCCGGCACGTCAAAGGCGGCGACGACGCGGGGCTCAGCAGCCGCTTTCGGCATGTGCTGTCGGATGGCGGCATCTGGCTCGCCCAGGCTTTCCTGCCGGTGCGTCTGACCGACCCGATGAGCGGGTTCTTCATGTTGCCGCGTCCGTTGTTCGAGGAGCTTGCCCGCGGCCTCAATGGCCAGGGCTTCAAGATCCTGCTGGACCTTGTCCTCAGCAGCCCATCCCCGCTCCGCGTCCTGGAAATCCCGGCCAGGTTTCGCGAGCGGGCCGCCGGTGAAAGCAAGATGGACGCGCTGGTGATGATCCAGTTCGCCGGGCTGTTGCTGGACAAGGTGTTCGGTGGCCTGTTGCCGCTACGCTTCTTCTCCTTCGGTCTGGTCGGCTCGCTCGGCGTCGTGGTGCACCTGGCGATCCTGGCCCTGCTGCGGCAGACGACCACGCTGGGGTTTGAGACGGAACAGGCTATCGCGACCGTGATCGCAATGGTTTTCAATTTCCAGCTCAACAACGCGATCACCTACCGCGACCAGCGCCTTCGCGGCCCGCGCCTGTGGCGTGGCCTGCTGCTGTTCATGGTGGTCTGCGGCTTCGGGGCGATTACCAATATCGGTATCGCGCAGGTGCTCTATGAGCAGAATACAACCTGGACCGTAGCCGGCGGCATCGGCGCCATGATCGGCGTTGTGTGGAATTATGCCGTGTCGGCAACGCTGGTCTGGCGCGCGCGGTGAAGTTGCTTGCCGCTGCGCTCGCAGGGGTCACGCTGATCCGGTTGATGGTTGCAGCGACCATCCCGCTTGCCCCGGACGAGACCTATTACTGGATCTGGTCGCATGCGCTGGCAGGCGGATATCTTGATCATCCACCAATGGTCGCGCTGTGGATCAGGGCGGGAACCGCACTCGCCGGACAGACCGCGCTGGGACTTCGCCTGCTTGGTCCGCTGGCCGCTGCCGTCGCGTCGTGGATGCTGTTTGACACCGCGCGAACGTTAATTCCGAATTCCAGGGCCGGCCTTGTCGCCGTGCTGCTGTTGAATGCTTCGCTGCTGCTTGGGGTCGGAACGGTCATCATGACCCCGGACTCGCCGCTGTTGTTTTTCTGGACGGCGACGCTTTGGGCAATCGCACGCATCGCGGTAGGCGGGTCCGGCCAATGGTGGCTGGTCGCGGGGGTCGCGGGTGGATTGGCGCTCGACAGCAAATATACGGCGCTGTTCCTGTGGGTCGGGGTCGGCCTGTGGCTGCTGGCGGTGCCCGCGGTCCGGCCGTGGCTGCGGCGGTGGCAGCCGTGGGCCGCCTGCGTCATCGGCCTCGTGCTGTTCACGCCAACCCTGGCCTGGAACGCTGCCCATGGCTGGTCCGGCTTCGCCCGCCAGGGCGGCCGCGTCAACGACTGGCATCCCGCCCGCGCCATCGGCTTTCTTGCCGAGTTGGTCGGTGGCCAGATCGGCCTCGCAACGCCTCTGGTCTGGGCTTTGTGCATGATCGGGCTCGGGGTTGCGGTCATTCGGGCGTGGCGACGGCGCGATGCCGGATGGTCACTGCTGGTCGCCCTGTCGCTGCCGCCGATCGTAGTGTTTGTGCAACATGCGGTCGGCGACCGGGTGCAAGGGAACTGGCCGGCGATCATCTATCCGGCGCTGGTGGTGGCGGCCGGGGGCATGGCCTTGCGTGCGCGCTGGTGGATCAGCGCATCGGCGCTTGGGTTCGCCATTACCGTCATCGTCTATCTGCAGGCGCTTGTGCATCCGGTGCCGCTGCCGTCCCGGCTGGATCCGATCGCGCTGCGTCTTGCCGGCTGGGATGGCCTGGCGACCGAGGCCGAAGCCGCTCGCGTCGCCGCGCGCGCCGACTATATCGCCGCGGACAACTACAGCGTTGCCAGCGAGCTGGCGTGGTGGCTACCGTCCCAGGTGAGCGTGGTCGGCACCGACCCGCGCTGGCGCTTGCTGGATCTGCCTGCCAGGCCGATCGGTGGCACGACCGGGCTTTGGATTACCGATGCCGGCCGTCACATGGCACCGGAGACGACGCCATGGCTTCAGGTCGAACGGGTCGGAACGATCTTCCGGCCAGGATCGGGCACAGCCGGACTGGCGCTCTACAGGATCCAGCCCCGCCCGGGTGCTGAAGCGGTCGCGCTGCCCCGCCGGTAACCGAAAGGGCTGGATGACAGCCCGGCGCCATGGACCCCGGCGCCATGACCCCGGCGCCATGATCCCGGCGCGATGACCCTGGCGCTTCAGCGGCGTTCAGTGGTGCGCCTACATTCCCAATGCGCGCCGATAGATGTCCAGCAGCGACTCCTGCTCCTCAACCTCGGCAGGCTCCTTCTTGCGGATGCTTATGAGCTGACGCAGCACCTTTACGTCGAAGCCCGCGCTTTTCGCCTCGGCAAAGATGTCCTTGATATCGCTGCCCAGCGCCTTGCGCTCCTCCTCCAGCCGCTCGATGCGTTCGATGATGCTGCGCAGGCGATCGGCCGCGATGCCGCCGGTTTCGGGCGTGTCGTCGCTCTTGGCCTGCCGGACGCGGCTGGCAGCCGCCTTCTCTGCTACGTCGCTCATGTCATCGTCTCCACTCAGGCCTTCGATGCGTTCGCTGCCTCGCGGACCGGCGATGACCGGGGCCACCGTCCGCTCAGCCAGGGCGGGCGGGGATAGCTTTGGGGCGGCCCCTGGTCAATCGAAAACGCGGTATGCGCCTGCGACCTTACCGGAACCCCCGACGCCACCAGGCGAAACGACACGGCGGCCGGTGGCGGCGCGGGCCGCCCGGTTCAGTGGCCCGGATTCGCTTTCGCGAATGCCGCTTTCTGTTCGGGCTTGGCCTCCGTCTGGTATTTCGCCTGCCATTCCTTGTAGGGGATCCCGTAAACGATCTCCCGCGCGTCCGGGTCGGCGATCGTAATCCCCTTCACGGCGGCTTCCTCACGGTACCAGCGGCTCAGGCAGTTGCGGCAGAATCCGGCCAGGTTCATCAGATCGATGTTCTGCACATCGGTACGCTCGCGCAGATGACCGACCAGACGGCGGAATGCCGCTGCCTCCAGCTCCGTGCGTGTCGCGTCGTCGAATTCAGGTGCAGACATGGGGTTCTCCTTTTCCATTGGCCGAGAGATGGCGCGTCTCACTCAGGTCCGCCATACTGCCCAGGCCAAAAAAAGGAGGACCCGTCGTGCCCCAGACCGTCGCGTGGACCGACAAATCCGCCCGAGCCGCTTTGCGCAGCCTGTTTGACGCAGCCATAGCCGCCGCCAATCCGCGCACGGTATTCGCGACCCATCTGCCGCCGGCACCGACCAGCGGTCGATGTGTCGTCGTCGGCGGCGGCAAATCCGCCGCCGTCATGGCAGCTGCGCTCGAAGACGCGTGGCCGGAAGTCGCGCTGGAAGGCACCGTCGTTACCCGCTACGGCCATGCCGTGCCCACCCGCCGGATCGAGGTGATCGAGGCGTCCCATCCCGTACCCGATGAAAACAGCGAGCGCGGCGCCCGGCGGCTGCTGGAGCGTGTGCAGGGCCTGACCAAGGACGACCTTGTCGTGGCGCTGATGTCAGGCGGCGCATCGGCGCTGCTCGCCGCCCCAGCCGCCGGCCTGACCCTGGCGGACAAGCAGGCCATCAACCGCGCCCTGCTGGCGTGCGGCGCCAACATCACCGAGATGAACTGCGTGCGTAAGCATCTGTCCGCCATCAAGGGCGGCCAGCTGGCCGCAGCGGCCGCGCCGGCGCGGGTCATCACGCTGGCGATCAGCGACGTACCGGGCGACGATCCCGCTGTCATCGGCTCCGGCCCCACGGTTGCGGATGCCACCACATTTGCCGAGGCCAGGGCGCTGATCGCCCGCTACGGCATCACGCCGCCGCCGGCGGTTGCCGCCCGGCTGGCGCGCGATGACGACGAGACCCCGAAACCCGGCAGTCTGCCTCATGTTGAGTTTCGCATGATCGCGACACCGATGATGGCGCTGGACGCCATGGCCGCGAAGGCAAGGACGCTGGGCCTGACGCCGCTTATCCTGGGCGATGCGCTGGAGGGTGAGGCGGCGCAGATGGGCACGGTGATGGCCGGCATCGCCCGTTCGGTTCGTGCCCATGGCCAGCCCGTGCAGCCACCCGCGATCCTGCTGTCCGGTGGCGAAACCACGGTCAGCATGTCAGCCAATGCCAGTGGCAATGGCGGCCGCAACACCACCTTCCTGCTGAGCCTGGCGATCGCCCTGGACGGCGCGGCGGGAATCTGGGCGGTCGCTGGCGACACCGACGGCATCGATGGCATGGACGAAATCGCCGGCGCAATCGTCGGCCCCGACACCCTGTCGCGGGCACGGGCCAACGATTTGAATGCCCGCCAAAGCCTGACCGCACATGACAGCCACGGGTTTTTCGGCACCGTCGGGGACCTGATCGTCACTGGCCCAACGCTTACCAATGTTAACGATATCAGGGCGATTCTGATTGGTTAGATGCTTGCCCCAGCTTGGCGGTCGCAGCGCGTGAAGCTGATCACCAACAATCCGTAAAGGACTTGTTCATGGCCCTCCGCCCCAAAATCCGCCGCCGCCGCCGCACCAAGATCATTGCCACGCTTGGGCCGGCCAGCGGCACGCCGGAGATCCTCGCCCGCCTGTTCCAGACCGGCGCCGATGTCTTCCGGCTGAATTTCTCGCATGGCACGCATGAGGATCATGCCGCCCGCTTCGCGATGATCCGTGAGTTGGAGGACAGGTTCGATCGACCGATCGGCATCCTGGCTGACGTGCAAGGCCCTAAGCTTCGTGTCGGCCGCTTCGGTGGCGGCCGGGTGCACCTGCAGACCGGCCAGAAGTTCCGCCTTGATCTGAACGCCACCCCCGGCGATGCCCAGCGCGTCAACCTGCCGCACCCGGAAATCATTGAAGCCGCCTCGATCAATTGCTCGCTGCTGCTGGACGACGGCAAGCTGCGCCTGCGGGTGATCCACAAGCGGGGCGATGCCCTGGAAACCGAGGTTGTTGTCGGGGGGCCGCTGTCCGACAACAAAGGCGTCAATGTTCCCGATGTCGTGCTGCCGATCCCGGCCCTGACGGTCAAGGATCGCGACGACCTGGAGTTCGCTGTCTCCCACGGCGCCAACTACATCGGTCTGTCCTTCGTGCAGCGGCCCGAGGACGTGATCGAAGCCAAGCGGCTGATCGATGGCCGCGCCTGGGTCATGGTGAAGCTGGAAAAACCCCAGGCGCTCGATAACCTGCACGAGATCCTGGCGCTGACCGATGCGGTTATGGTGGCCCGTGGTGATCTGGGCGTGGAACTGCCGCCCGAGGAGGTGCCGCTGGCTCAGAAGCGCATCGTGCGGCTGTCGCGCGCGCTGGGCAAGCCGGTCGTCGTCGCCACGCAGATGCTGGAAAGCATGATGAACGCGCCGGCGCCGACCCGCGCCGAAGCCTCCGATGTGGCCACTGCGGTGTTCGACGGCGCCGACGCGGTGATGCTGTCGGGTGAGACCGCCGCCGGCCAGTATCCCTACGAGTCGGTCAACATGATGGACCGCATCGTCGCCCGTGTGGAACAGGACGCCGGCTGGCGAGCCGGAATCGACGCGTCACGGATGCCGTCCGAGAACAACGCCGCCGCTGCGATCTCCGCTGCCGCAGCGCAGGTCGCCCATACCATCGGTGCCAAGGCCATCGTTGCCTTTACAGCCTCCGGCGCCACGGCCCTGCGGGTTGCCCGGGAGCGCCCGGAATCCCCCGTCATCGGTCTAACGCCAAATCGCAACACCGCTCGGTCCATGGCTGTCGTATGGGGCGTGCACGCGGTGGTGACGCCCGAGGTCCATTCGATGACCGAGGCTGTCACGCGTGCCGGGCGACTGGCGTTGACCGAAGGTTTCGCGACCCAGGGGGCGGAGATCGTGGTGACGGCCGGCGTGCCGTTCGGCCATTCCGGGACGACGAACGCGCTGCGGGTGGCAACGGTGAAGTAGGCGGGAGGAGCGAAACCTTTCCTATCCGCAGCCGTTCCCGCGCAGGCTGAAAGCCTTCACGATCCCGTCGCTGATGGTGAAGCTGGTGTCACAGCCGGGTCGGTAGGTCGTCCTGCCGGAGCCTGTCGGGCCGACGAGGCCGGGGCCGAAGACATACGGGGCGCCTGATCCTTCCCGCGCGGAACCATCCGTGTAGGTCAGGACCTTCGTGCCGCCGCTGGCATACACCCAGTTCGGCGCACCCATCGCGCCCACCAGCTGCGCCTCCGGCTGGCCGATCCAGTGCCGCAATTCGCCCTGGCGTTCCGCCAGCTCGCCGGCGCAACCAGTCAACAGCGAGGCTGCAACGAGCATCCCGGACCACCGCATTGCGTGCTCTCCCATCACCGATCGGGTCATATCAGGTCCGCTGGCGGCAGCCACAACACCTGGCCGATCCGGTCGGCGCCCGACGTGATCATCGCCAGGCGGTCGAACCCCAGTGCGATCCCCGCGCTGTCCGGCATCCCGTGTTCCAGCGCGGCCAGGAAATCCTCGTCCATGGCCCAATCCGCCCCGCCCATCGCATGCCGCCGCGCCCGCTCCGCCATGAACCGGGCACGCTGCTCCACCGGATCGGTCAGTTCCACGAACGCATTCGCCAGTTCCAGCCCGCACACAAACAGCTCGAACCGCTCCGCAACGCGCGGATCCGCCGGATCCCGTCGCGCGAGCGCGGCTTGCGCGGCCGGCCAGTGCGTGAGGAAGGTGGGATGCCGTCGCCCGAGTTCCGGCTCCACCCGACCCAGCAGCAGCCGGAAGAACAGATCTTCCCAGCTTTCCTCATCCCGCAGCCGCACACCGGCCGCCGCGGCCAGTCGGTCGGCATCCTCACCGATCGACAGCAGGTCGACACCGACATGGCGGCTGAATGCCTCCGCCACCGTCAGCCGCTCAAACCGCGACAGATCCGTGGTGACTCCCCGACACCGCACAACCGGCGGCAGCACGGCCCGCAAGAGCGCCTCGACCTCCTCGATCAGCGCGTTCATGTCGGCACCGGGCCGGTACCACTCCAGCATGGTGAATTCCGCGGCATGCAGATCGCTGCCCTCGCCGTTGCGCCACACCCGGGCGAACTGGAAGATCGGCCCTGCGCCGGCCACCAGAAGACGCTTCATGGCGAATTCGGGACTTGTATGCAGCCACAACGGCTCACGTGTACCTTCAGGATGCTCGCGTTCCGTTGCGAACGCACGCAAATGCACCTCTTCGCCCGGCGCCGGCACCGCGTAGGGCGTCTCCACCTCGCTATAGCCCCGCTCATCAAAGAACCCCCGCACCGCTCGGGTCAACGCGGCGCGCCGGGTGAGGAACGGCATGCGCGCGGCGAGATTGTCCGGGTGCCAGACGGGACGAGCCATATCGGAATATTTACCGCTCTGAGGGCGTCGCCGTGAGTTTGCCATAAAACCGACACGCCTCGAACGCGCTTGGCTCCAACGTAACGGTCGTCGAAACGAGAAAGGCGTGCATCATGGGCCTCATTCTATTGCTGGTCATCCTGTTCCTGTTGTTCGGCGGCGGGGGCTATTACGGCTACCGGTCCGGTTATTATGGCGGCGCCCATTACGGCGGCGGCCTTACCCTGGTGGTTGTGATCGTCGTATTGTTCCTGCTGTTTGGCGGCCACGGCGGCTATTACCACTAGGGACAACATTCCTGGCCGGCTGGGGCAGGCATTATCGGGGGCCGGATTACGCTGACTGTTAGCAGTCGGTCTGGAGCCTGGACACGATCATCTGGCAGCGCCGTCAGCCAGCAGCGATCCCGGGCGTGAACCGTCCGCTTCCGTCCACCGCTGCAGCCTGTCCGGGACCGCCACCCCTGGACCGCCACCCCTGGACCGCCACCCCGGGACCGCCACCCCGGGACCGCCACCATGGTCCCGGACGCGTGGCCTTCAGGCCGCGGCGAACTGGCCGCGACCGAACATCTTGTCGAGTGAAACGGCTTCGGCCTTATCGAACGCCGTGGTCTGCCCGCGCACAGCCTCCACCGCTGCCAGTGCCTGCTTCACCGCGGGCCGCTCGTCGATCATCTTCACCCATCGTGTTATGTTCGGCAGCTTCGCGCTGGCGTCGGCTCTCAGGATCGCCGGAAGAACGCGCATCCAGGGAAAGGTGGCGATATCGGCCATTGAGTAATCCGAACCCGCCAGGTAAGGCGCCGCCGCCAGCCGCTGGTCGATGACTTCGGACACCCGCATCGCCTGGGTGAAATACCGGCTTTTCGAATAGTCATTGCCGGCCGGCGCGAACCGCATGAAGTGTACGAACTGGCCGAACATCGGCCCGACAGTCGACATCTGCGTCATCAGCCACTGCATGGCGTCGAACCGGGTCGCCTTGTCGGCGGGCAGCAACCGACCCGTCTTGTCCGCCAGATAGAGCAGGATCGCACCGGACTCGAAGCAGGTGTAGGGCTTCCCGTTCGGGCCTTCCGGATCGACGATCACCGGCACCTTGGCGTTCGGATTCAATTTCAGGAATGCGGCATCGAACTGCTTGCCGGTGAACACGTCGACCGGGGCGACCTTGTAAGGCAGCGCCAGTTCCTCCAGCGCAATAAAGACCTTGACGACGTTGGGACTGCCCATCCCGTAAAGCGTGATCATTCTTCGTGCTCCCTGTCCGGCTTGCGGATGCTCATTCATCGCACGGCAAACAGGCAGCGGGAAGAAGCCTGCGCCGTTCCGCAACCGCTTGCCCGATCCAGGCCATTTGGCTTACGCTGCGGTGCGGCAGGATCATTGCCATTTGCCCATCCAGCGGGCAAAAGGGACTCTTGCGCTTAAAACACGCACCCCAAAGGGCAATTACGTTTCGCCAATGAAAGTTGTGGCAATGCAAGAGGTTATGAGGCAAGGGCTGTACGATCCACAAAACGAGCACGACGCGTGCGGCGTCGGTTTCGTGGTGAACATCAAAGGCCGAAAGTCTCATGATATTATCGCCCAGGGGCTGAAAATCCTGGAGAACCTGGATCATCGCGGCGCTGTCGGGGCGGATCCACTGGTGGGTGACGGTGCCGGCATCCTGATACAGATGCCGGATGCGCTGTTGAACGATTGGGCGCGCGTGCATGGCAAGTCGCTGCCCGCCGCCGGGCGTTATGCGGTCGCCATGTGCTTCCTGCCTCGTGACCCCACCGCGCGTGAGCACGTCATCCAGCATTTTGAGCAGGTGGTCGCCAAGGAAGGCCAGTCCATGGTCGGCTGGCGCGACGTGCCGACCGATCTGACCGGCCTCGGCAAAACCGTCATCGAGACCATGCCGGTGATCCGCCAGGCGATCATCGCTTCCCACATGTCGATCCGCGACCAGAACGCGTTCGAACGCAAGATCCTGGCGATCCGCAAGCAGATCCTGAACAATCTGCGCGCGCTCGCCGAGAAGAAGAACATCCCGGCCGTGACGGAAACCTACATGCCGTCATTCTCAACCCGGACGGTCGTCTACAAGGGCTTGCTGCTGGCCACCCAGGTCGGAAGCTTCTACCAAGATCTGCGCAACCACCTGACCACCTCGGCACTCGCCCTGGTGCACCAGCGGTTCTCCACCAACACGTTCCCGTCCTGGAAACTGGCGCACCCGTACCGCTTCCTGGCGCATAACGGCGAAATCAACACTGTCCGCGGCAACGTCAACTGGATGTATGCCCGCCGCCGGTCGATGGAATCCGACCTGATCGGTCCGGACCTGAACAAGATGTGGCCGATCATCCCGCACGGTCAGTCCGACACCGCCTGCATCGACAACGCTCTGGAGATCCTGGTCGCCGGCGGCTACTCGCTGTCGCACGCAATGATGATGCTGATCCCGGAAGCCTGGGCGCAGGACCCGCTGATGGATCCGGAGCGCAAGGCATTCTACGAGTATTACGCCGCGCTGATGGAGCCGTGGGACGGCCCCGCGGCCATCGCCTTCACCGACGGCCGCCAGATCGGCGCAACGCTGGACCGCAACGGCCTGCGTCCGGCCCGTTACGTCATCACCGACGACGACTACGTCATCATGGCCTCGGAATCCGGCGTGCTGCCGGTGCCGGAAGAGAAGATCATCCGCAAGTGGCGCCTGCAGCCCGGCAAGATGCTGCTGATCGACCTTGAAGAAGGCCGCATCATCGATGATGCCGAGATCAAGCAGAAGCTGGCGCGTGAGCATCCCTACGCCGAATGGCTGAAGCAGACGCAGTACAAGCTGGAAGAACTGCCGGAAAGCGAGGAGCAGACCAATCCGCCGCTGACCAATGACAAGGAAGCATTGCTGAATACCCAGCAGGCGTTTGGCTACACCCAGGAGGACATCCAGTTCTTCCTGGAGCCGATGGGCGCAAGCGGTGACGATCCGGTGGGTTCGATGGGTACCGACACGCCGTTGGCGGTGCTGTCGGACAAGCCCAAGCTGCTGTTCAACTACTTCAAGCAGAACTTCGCCCAGGTCACCAATCCGCCGATCGATCCGATCCGCGAAGAACTGGTGATGTCGCTGGTTTCCATCATCGGCCCGCGGCCCAACCTGCTGGGACACCACGCCGGCAACTATCTGCGGCTTGAAGTCGCCCAGCCGATCCTGACCAATACGGATCTGGAGAAGATCCGCGACATCGACAACATCGCCGGGGGGGCCTTCCGCACCCAGACGATCGACATCACCTGGCCCGCCGCCGATGGCGCCGGCGGGATGGAAACGGCGATCTCGCGCATCTGCCAGGAAGCCACTGAGGCGGTGCTGGCGGACTACACGATCCTGATCCTGTCCGATCGGGAAGTGGGCGAGCATCGCATCCCGATCCCGTCATTGCTGGCCACCGCGTCGGTGCACAACCACCTGATCCGGCAGGGCCTGCGGATGTCCACCGGCATCGTCGTTGAAACCGGTGAAGCCCGTGAGGTGCACCATTTCTGCGTCCTCGCCGGCTACGGGGCGGAGGCGATCAATCCCTACCTCGCGTTTGAAAGCCTGGAGCAGATCCGGGTCCAGACGAAGCTGAAGAAATCCGCCGCCGACGTGAAGAAGAACTACCTTAAGGCGGTGGGTAAGGGGATCATGAAGGTGATGTCCAAGATGGGCATTTCCACCTACCAGTCCTATTGCGGCGCGCAGATCTTCGACGCGGTCGGACTGTCCTCGACGTTCGTGGAACGCTGCTTCACCGGCACCGCCACCACAATCGAAGGTGTCGGTTTCGCCGAAATCGCCGCCGAGGCTGTGGCCCGCCATAAGGCGGCCTATGGCCATAACCCGATCTACCAGGGAATGCTCGACGTCGGCGGCGACTATGCGTTCCGCCTGCGCGGTGAGGCGCACGCCTGGACCCCGGAAACCATCGGCAAGCTGCAGCATGCCGTGCGCGGAAACCTGCCGGCGGAATTCCATTCCTTCACCCGCATCATCAACGACCAAAGCGAACGTCTGCTGACGATCCGCGGCCTGATGGATTTCAGGTTCGCGCCCACGCCGGTGCCGATCGATGAGGTCGAACCGGCCAAGGAAATCGTCAAGCGCTTCGCCACCGGCGCAATGAGCTTCGGCTCGATCTCGCGGGAGGCGCACACCACGCTCGCCGTGGCGATGAACCGGATTGGGGGGAAGTCGAACACCGGGGAGGGCGGCGAGGAATCAGACCGCTTCAAGCCGCTGCCCAATGGTGATTCGATGCGCTCTGCCATCAAGCAGGTGGCATCCGGACGCTTCGGCGTCACCACCGAATATCTGGTCAACGCCGACGACATCCAGATCAAGATGGCTCAGGGTGCGAAACCCGGTGAGGGCGGACAGCTGCCCGGCAGCAAGGTCGACAAGAACATCGCCCGCGTGCGCTATTCCACACCGGGCGTCGGCCTGATTTCACCGCCGCCGCATCACGACATCTACTCGATCGAGGACCTGGCGCAGCTCATTCACGACCTGAAGAACGCCAACTCCCAGGCCCGCATTTCCGTCAAGCTGGTGTCGGAAGTCGGTGTCGGAACCGTCGCGGCCGGCGTGTCGAAAGCCAGAGCCGACCACGTTACGATCGCGGGCTATGAGGGCGGCACCGGCGCCAGCCCGCTGACCTCGCTGACCCATGCCGGCAGCCCGTGGGAGATCGGGCTGGCGGAAACCCAGCAGACCCTGGTGCTGAACGGCCTGCGCAGCCGGATCTACGTCCAGGTCGATGGCGGCCTGCGCACCGGCCGCGACGTCGTCATCGGCGCCCTGCTGGGGGCCGATGAATTCGGCTTCGCCACCGCGCCGCTGATCGCCGCCGGCTGCATCATGATGCGCAAGTGTCACCTGAATACCTGTCCGGTGGGGGTGGCGACGCAGGATCCCGTGCTGCGCAAGCGCTTCACCGGCACGCCGGAACACGTCATCAATTTCTTCTTCTTCATTGCCGAGGAAGTCCGCGAACTGATGGCGCAGCTGGGCTTCCGGACGTTCAACGAAATGGTTGGGCAGGTCGGCAAGCTTGATACCCGCAAGGCGATCGAGCACTGGAAGGCGCACGGCGTCGACCTCAGCCGGATCCTGTATCAGCCTGCGGTAAAGCCCGGCATCGGCATCCACCACAGCGAGATGCAGAACCACCACCTCGACAAGGCGCTGGACCAGGTGTTGGTCCGCGAGGCTTCTGCTGCCTTGGAATCAGGCACCCCGGTCCGCCTGCAGCACCCGATCCGCAACGTCAACCGCACTGTCGGCGCCATGCTTTCGGGCGAAGTCGCTCGGCGCTACGGCCATGCCGGCCTTTCGGAGGATACCATCTCCATCAGCCTGACCGGCACCGCCGGCCAAAGCTTCGGGGCGTTCCTTGCACGCGGCGTGTCGCTGTACCTGACCGGCGACGGCAACGACTATGTCGGCAAAGGGCTGTCCGGGGGCCGCGTGGTGGTCCGCCAGCCGCAGACCGTCAAGCGCGATCCGATGGAGAACATCATCGTCGGCAACACGGTTCTCTATGGAGCCATCGCCGGTGAAGCCTACTTCCAGGGTGTCGCGGGCGAGCGCTTCGCGGTGCGCAATTCCGGCGCCGTTGCGGTGGTCGAGGGCTGTGGCGACCATGGTTGCGAATACATGACCGGCGGCACCGTCGTCGTGCTGGGCGACACCGGGCGCAACTTCGCGGCCGGCATGTCGGGCGGCGTGGCCTATGTCTACGATGACAAGGGCCGCTTCGGACGGCTGTGCAACATGGCGGGTGTGGACCTGGAGAAAGTCGGCGCGGCCGAACTTGGCCTGGCCGACGAGCCGGGCCGGCCGCGGCAGCGTTCGGTCGATGTTGAGGATAGCGGTATGGGCGATCCGCTGCGGTTCGACAGCGAACGACTGCGCATCCTGGTCGAACGCCACCTGTTGTTCACCGGCAGTGCCCGCGCGCGGGAATTGTTGGACAACTGGGATGATGCACTGCCGCGGTTCGTCAAGGTCATGCCGCGCGACTACAAGCGCGCGCTGCTTGATCTGAAGGCGGAAGCCGCCGCGAAATCCACCGTCGCCGCTGAATAGGGAAGTGTCCGGGCCAAGCGCGGTTCGGACATTCGCTCACTCAGCGGCAGCCAGGGGCGTGCGGGTCCGAACCGCATCCACCTGGCGTTGCGCTTTGCCGCTGATGCGGATCGGCTGCCGTGACCGTGCCGGGCTCCGCAACACCCTTCGATGTGCACTCACAGTATCCGTCTGGTGGCATTGTGGTCGGGCATGTGAGCCGTTCTGTCCGGCAGGTATTTGCTGAAGCGGTGGCGCCTACGAATGTGGTGGCGGCCACCAGCACGGCTGCCAAATGAACGGAATAATGCATCGCAGACGAACCTTTCATGGTGCGGTTTGCAGGCCGTGGCCAGCCAGGCAACCGGTCGATGCATAACGGCGAAATTACAGATTGGTTCCGCAACAAGTGCGAAGTGGGTTCATTTATCGATGGGGGCTGCATCGCCGCGCGTTGCGGCGGCGATGCAGCGATAATCATCGAGGGATTATTTCATTCCGGTTCGATGCTGACGCACTCCTCCATGATCCTGTCGATCTCGGCCGCCGGTAGAACGCCTATCTCGGCAATGAACACGATTCGCGCGCCTGCCGCTTCCGGTCTGGGTATCTCGGCTGGGGTCACCGTGGCTCGGCCGCCGGCGAGCTGGAACAGGAACTGGCGGCCTGGCTGCTCAATCGTTATGAACAGACCCTTGGCGCGGGCAAGCTTCGGCGCGAGCCGGCCGATCGCGGTCTGCAGGCGAGGCAATGAAATCGCACGATCGGACGTCCAGCTATAGGTCTCGAAACGATCCGCTACCGCGCGCCGCCGCCCCGGGTCGCGAGCCACCGGCTGACGGGCAGGGTCCTCAGGAAACAGCAGCCCCAAGGGCACTTGGCCAAACGGCGCATCGACCAAGACCGCCTGCGGCTTGACGGCGGTGATGGCCGCGCGGATCCGTTCGCGCTGGGCTGCGTCGATCAGGTCCGTTCTGCTGAGCGCCACCACATCCGCCGCTCGAAGCTGCGCACGCAGCAGCGCGTCATTCAATGCCTCTTCAGGCGCCGTGGCGTCGACCACGCAAAGCACCGTCTCCAGCGGCGCTTCCCGCCAGATCACCGGGTCCATGAGGTTGCGGACGATATCCCGCGGATCGGCCACGCCGCTCGTCTCGATGACGATCGCCTCCGGGCGCGGACTGCGGCGCAGGATGGCCGCCAAGGTACGCAGCAGGTCGGTTTCCAATGAACAGCAGATGCAGCCGTTGGCCAGGCTGACAACACCGTCGCTGGCGCCGGCAATCAGTTCCGCGTCGATGTTGATGGCGCCGAAATCATTCACCACGGCGGCGATCCGGCGTCCCTCCGCGTGGGCCAGAATGTGGTTCACCACCGTGGTCTTGCCGGCGCCCAGGAAGCCGGCGACCAGCAGGATCGGGACCGGCACGTCGATCAGCCGTCTGCGAGCGGCCGGCGCACTGGACGCCCGGGTCGCGCCGCCACGTCCATCACGCCGTCGGTGATCACGGGCTGGCCGCTGACCAGAAGGTGCTTCACACCCTCGGACGGGCGGTTCATCGCCGAAAACTCGGATCGGTCGGTCAGGGTTTCGAAGTCGAACACCACCACATCGGCGTCAGCGCCGGCTTGCAGCCGCCCCTTGGCGCGCATCGCAGGCGTGCTCGTCGCCAGAATATCGGCCGGTATCAGCGCGCATTTGCGCACACCGTCCAGCAGCGACACCGTCTGACGCTCACGCACCCACTCGCGGATGAAGCGGGTGAAGCAACCCGCCGAACGAGGATGCGACGTGGCGTCGTCCGGTAGCGGCCAGGCATCGCCGGTATACGCCGAACCGTCGGGCAGCGACCAGGGCATGGCGTCCGAGGCGATGGCGCCCCCGGGATACAGCACCGACATATCCAGCAGGTCGCGATGGTGGGCGTTGTTCTCAGTGTCGAGGATATGCCACAGCACCAGGGTTGACGGTTCGTCGGCCTGGGCGGCCAGAAGTTCGTCGCGGCTGTGGAACCGCTTCCCATCGGTCACACGCTGCACCGTGTCATAGCCGGTCCCATTTCGGGCCTCGAACTCGGGATCGCTGAAGAACGCCGCAGCCAGCACGGTCGACCCGGTGCCATACGGATACGCTTCGACAGTGATGGGCAGGCCTTGTGCCTGCGCTTTCGCCACCAGCCTGGCGCACCGTTCGATGTCGGTCTTGCTGGAGCTGTTGAAGTGGCAGATGTGCATGTGCGCGCCCGTGGCACCGGCGTAGCCGATCAGGCGGACATAGGCCTCGGCAGCGCTTTCCGGATCGATGCGCGACATGTAGGCGACATGGGTGAAGGTCGCCACGCCATGCGCTGCCGCCAGTTGGCAAACGGCAGTCAGCTCCTGCACACCGGCGCCCGGCGCATACGCGTTCAGGATGCCAATGCCGATGCCGCCTTCATCCAGCCCACGAGCCAGACGGTCGAGGATCCCGGTGACCTCCGCCTCGCTTGCGACGTTCTCCACCCAGCGGCGATCCCGCATGGCGCGGCCGAATGATGCCAGCGAGGATTCCTCGTTGGAGCCGGTCATGGCGCCGATGCGGGCGAACGCCCAATTGGTGGACGCGCCGTAGTTCAGGATCCGGCCCTGCGCGGCTTGGCGACGATACCAGGATGCGACCGGCATGACGCCCGCCTCCAGATCCAGCGTTGTCGTCACGCCGTCAAAGGCTTGCATGCGGTCAGCCGGGATGGACTGGCCATGAGCATGGAGGTCGATGAATCCGGGCGCTACCACCAATCCGGTAGCGTCGATCACGCGATCGGCTCCGCCTAGTCCCGTTCCCACGGCTGCAACCTTGCCGTCCAGCAGCGCCACGTCGCCAATGCCGTCCATCCCGCTGGCCGGATCCACCACACGGCCGCCGCTGATCACCAAACCACCCATGTCCCCACCACTCCAGATGCCAGAAGCCACGCTCCGCCAGGTCAGCATTTCACCAACCCCAGGGTTGAATGCCATCGGAGGCCCGACAGTAATGGCAGATTCTCCCATGCCGGCAATCGCGGTGTTTCGTGCGCTGGCTTGCAGGATGGCCACGACGCCAGACCCCCAGCTGGACATCCGCCGCCCATGATACTGCCGAGGTCGGGGCGGCAGCCGAAGCGGCCCTGATCGCTCAGGCCGTTCGTCATGATTGACCCAGGGGCCGCGTCTGCCTGGCAACCGCAAGCAGCGGGCCAGCGAAATCCGCGAGGGCACGAAATCCGCGAGGACAGGGGTGCGTGGATCGCGATGCCGATCTTAGGGGATTATGCCAGCCTGCTCTTGGTTCGTTTTGCCGTCCGTGACGTCAACCGTCACATCCGGAGCCGTTCTGGCCCCGCGTGAGATGCGTCTAGACCTCTGCCAATGGACTCACGGGGATCCGGTCGGGAGCAACCCAGGTGAAAGCGGCCGCCGCAGGCGTGGCCGAGCAACGACCTTCCAAAGCGGTTGCCAGGGCACCTGGGTAATGCACTTCGAATTCGAGAAACACCCTGTCGCCCTCGACCCGTACGCCCTTGGTAGCCTTACGCGGCATCGGAATTTTTGAGCGGATGCAATAGGATACCAACAACGCCCCGACCTTGACAGCGCTCAACCGGATCACCCGGGGTGCAGCCGCGGTTCCGTATGCCAGCCCGATTTCACTTTCCAGCGGGTAGAAACGGATCGCCACCGGCTGCATCGCCGGAAGCCCGAAGCTTGCAATGGCCTGGGACGATGACACAGCCACCAACAACAGCGCGTCGGCATCGAATTCCAGTTCACGTCGGTCGACAATCGGCATAGCCGTTAATCCTCGCGCACCTCATCGTTCCCCCAACGAGATATGATAGCGTTATATAACATCAGGCGCCAGTGTTTTTATAGATATATATGTCCGATAGTAAATCATATAAGGGCTGGATGGCCAAGCCTTGAGCGTGGGGCTTCGGGCGAGCGTTTTCTCATCGGTGGCCGCGTCGGGAACCGGGTAGCTGCCATAGGCGGTCAAAGCCAAAATGCGATCCTTGTAGATCACCCGCAGCCGGTCATTGGCGAAGTGGTGCACCACGCCTTCAGCGCTTCGATTTCGTGCCGCCATAGCTCGTCAGCGCCTTTGACAAAACCCGTTCTTTCCAACGCGTCCTCGCTCTGCGTCCACGGCCGGTGCGCCGGCACCGGATCACTTGGCGCAACCGCGAACCGATCATTCCAGCTAACCATGAACGATGGCACAAAGGCATGTGCAGCCTCTATCGAATCGATGTTGCGCAACCGCATAACGCCAACCGCGGCGAGGATCAGCCCCATGTCCGCCTTCAGCGCTTCGAGGCGTCCGCGTTTGACGGTCCTAGAACGCCAACGGTCGACCATGCGTTGCTCACGCAGCGCGGCCAGAACACATGCGGGACCACGTTCCCAGCAGCTTTTTACTGGACTGAGCGGCAGACCGGTGGGCCTCAACACCCCCCGTAAACTTAACTTACGTGGAAGCGGGGCTACGGCGGTGGGGCGCTCGGAGGGGCGCGTTGTGCCTGCCCTTCCATATTCCGGCATTGACGACAGTTAATCCAACCCCGAAAATCAGCCACAGAGCATTCCGCCACCAGACAATACGGCTGTAGCATCAAGGATCCGCCCAGCGGCGCGATCAGGAGATAGACATTGGGTAAGGTCACCGGTTTCCTTGAAATCGACCGTCACGACCGGGTCTACGAAAAGCCCGAATCGCGCCTGAAGAACTACAAGGAATTCATCAAGCCCCTGCCGGCCGAGGAACTCAACGGTCAAGCCGCCCGCTGTATGGATTGCGGTATCCCGTTCTGCCACAACGGCTGCCCGGTCAACAACCAGATCCCGGACTGGAACAACCTGGTCTATCGGGAGCAGTGGCAACAGGCGTCACTCAACCTGCACTCGACCAACAACTTCCCCGAGTTTACCGGCCGGATCTGCCCCGCACCGTGCGAGGAAGCGTGCACGCTGAACATCGACGACAACCCCGTCACCATCAAGACGATCGAATGCGCCATTGTTGATCGCGCATGGGAAGAAGGCTGGCTGAAGCCGATCCCTGCCGAGGTGAAGACCGGCAAGACCGTCGCCGTAGTCGGTTCAGGACCGGCCGGCATGGCCTGTGCACAGCAACTCGCGCGGGCGGGTCATACGGTGACGCTGATTGAAAAGCAGGATCGTATCGGCGGCCTGCTGCGTTACGGCATTCCGGACTTCAAGCTAGAAAAACACCTGATCGACCGCCGCGTGGACCAGATGGCGGCCGAGGGCGTCCTCTTCCGCACCAGCACCGAAGTCGGCAAGGACGTCACCGTCGAACAATTGCTCGCCGCCCACGACGCCGTTGTTCTGACCGGCGGGGCCGAATGGCCGCGCAACCTCGACGTCACCGGGCGGGAGCTGGACGGCATCCATTACGCGATGGACTTCCTGACCCAGCAGAACAAGCGCGTCGCCGGCGACGACGAAACCATGGCTGCCCCGGCCGGAACCATCAGCGCCAAGGGCAAGCACGTCGTGGTTGTTGGCGGCGGCGACACCGGATCGGACTGTATCGGCACATCGGCTCGGCAGGGTGCGGCCTCGATCGTCCAGATCGAGATCATGCCCAAGCCGCCAGTGCGCGAGAACAAGGGCATGGTCTGGCCCGACTGGCCGATCAAGCTGCGCAACTCCTACGCCCATGAGGAGGGTGTCGAGCGCGACTGGGCGGTGCTCACCAAGCATGCTGTCGGCAAGGATGGCAAGGTTACGGCGTTGGACTGCGTGCGCGTGGAATGGGAACGGACGCCCGACGGGCGCATGGCGATGAAGGAAATTCCCGGCAGCGAGGTTCAGCTCAAGGCTGACCTCGTTCTGCTGGCAATGGGCTTCCTCGGCCCGCGCCGCGACGCGCTACTGGATCAGGCGGGCGTTGAGCTTGATCCGCGTGGCAATGTGATGGCCAACACGGTGCAATATCAAACGTCCCGGGAGCGCTTGTTCGCTGCCGGCGACATGCGCCGCGGGCAGTCACTGGTGGTGTGGGCCATCCGCGAAGGGCGTCAGTGCGCCCGCGCCGTCGACTTGGCACTCATGGGGGCCAGCACGCTGCCGCGATAGCACGATCACCAGTTCGATGATCCCGGATGGAGGCGCGTCACCCGCCTCCATCAAGCCGGATGCGCCGGCGCGGCTTCGCAGCCGCGACTGCTACAGCGAAATTCGCAGGAACGCTCCCAGCTCGCCGATGATCCCCCGGCGGAACGCCAGCACGCAGACAATGAAGATCGCGCCTTGGGTAACAGTCACCCAGGCGCCGAATTGCGCCAGGTAGTTCTCCATCGAGGTTACCACCAGCGCGCCCATCGCCGGGCCGAACACTGTGCCCAGCCCACCCAGCAATGTCGTCAGCACCACTTCGCCCGACGTCGAGTAGTGCACGTCGGTCAGTGTCGCGATGCCGAAAACCAGCGCCTTGGTGCCGCCGGCCACGCCGGCAATGCTGCAGGACAGTACGAATGCGATCAGCTTGTAGTCGTCGGTGCGATAGCCCAGCGAGGTTGCCCGCGGCTCGTTCTCGCGGATCCCTTTCAGCACCTGGCCGAATGGCGAGTGAATGATCCGATGCACGAGCAGAAAGCCCATGAGGAATACGGCAGCGGTCACCCAGTACATCGTCATGTCGTTGTTGAGGTTGATGAACCCGAACAGGTGTCCCCGTGGTACCTGCTGGATACCGTCCTCACCGCCGGTGAACGGGGCTTCAAGGCAGAAGAAGTAGACCATCTGCGCCAGTGCCAGGGTAATCATGGCGAAGTAGATGCCGGAG
Source organism: Rhodopila sp. (assembly GCA_965200665.1). Lineage (GTDB taxonomy): Bacteria > Pseudomonadota > Alphaproteobacteria > Acetobacterales > Acetobacteraceae > Rhodopila. The sequence continues at coordinate 2,977,657 of OZ241370.1, forward strand.
CGGCGGATGGCGAGGTAGCCAAGCACCAGGCCGAGCACCGCGCCGGTCAGGCCGCCAAGGATGATGGCGATCGACGCATCCACGTGCCACGTCTTCATCGTCCAGGCGGTCACGTAGCTGCCCATGCCGAAGAACGCCGCCTGACCAAACGACAGCAACCCGACATAGCCGATCATCAGGTTGAAGGCGGTGGCGAACAACGCCGCCGTCAGCACCCGCATCAGGAACACCGGGTACAACACGAACGGGCTGACCACGATCAGCACGACCATCACCACAAGGGCGATAAACTGTGCCCGCGAGAATCCAAACATTCAGGCGGCCTTTCCAAAGAGGCCGCGCGGCCTGACGAGCAACACGATCACCATGACCAGGAACACCACGGTGGCCGAGGCCTGCGGATAGAACACCTTCGTCAGTCCCTCAACGACACCCAGTCCGAAACCGGTCAGGATCGATCCCATGATCGAGCCCATGCCGCCGATCACCACCACGGCGAACACGGTGTTGATGAAGTTGGTTCCCATGTTCGGGTTGACCGAATAGATCGGCGCCGCCAGCACGCCTGCGAACGCGGCCAGCGCTACGCCGCCGCCATAGGTCAGTGTGATCAGGCGCGGCACGTCCACACCGAACGCTTGCACCATCGGGGCATTTTCCGTTGCCGCCCGTAGCGTGGCACCCAAGGAGGTCTTTTCGATGATCGCCCAGGTGGATAGGCACACAACCAGGGCCGCGAGAACCACCCAGCCGCGGTAGTTCGGCATGTACATGAAGCCGAGGTTCGTCGCGCCCTGCAGGATATCCGGGATCCGGTACGGCATGCCGGAGCTGCCATAGGCGTTGCGGAACAATCCCTCGATGACCAGCGACAGGCCGAATGTCAGCAGCAGGCCATACAGGTGGTCCAGCTTGTACAATCGGCTGATGATGGTTTTTTCCAGGATGATCCCAAAGATGCCGACCAGGATCGGTGCCAGGATCAGTGCCGGAAAGTACCCGATGCCGACATAGTTCAGCAGCATCCACGACGCGAACGCCCCCATCATGAACAGGGACCCGTGCGCAAAGTTGATGATGTTCAGCATGCCGAAGATGACCGCGAGCCCCAGCGACAGCATCGCATAGAAGGCGCCGTTGATCAGCCCGAGCAGAAGCTGCCCGAACAGCAGCGGGCCGGGAATGCCAAAAATCATCATCATTGTTGGTGCCCGGCCACGCCGTCCCCCTGGGTTGAGCGTGATGACCGCAGGCGCGTCGCCCTAGGTCTGGATCACGCGATCAGACTTAAAGACTACGCCTTGATGAACGGGCAGTGGCCGTCGGCCAGCGGGCGGAACGCCTCTTCGCCCGGCGTGGTCGCCACCAGCTTGTAATAGTCCCACGGCCCCTTGCTTTCGGATGGCTTTTTCACTTCGAACAGGTAGGACGGAACAAGGTTGCGGCCGTCCTCGCGGATGCGGGTCTTGCCAAAGCAGTCATCCTCGACCGGCATCGCCTTCATGCGGTTGATCGTGGCAACCCCGTCCTTTTTTGCCTCGGCCGCACCCATGTCCGCTACCGTCTTGAGATAGTGCAGGGTGGCCGAGTAATTTCCGGCATGATCCATGTTCGGGTAGTTCGTCGGCGTCTTCGGCAGCACGCGCTTGGTGAATGCTCGGGTCTTCTCGTTCATATCCCAGTAGAAGCTCTCGGTCAGGTTCAGCCCACCGGCGGTATCAAGCCCAAGCGCATGCACGTCGTTGATGAACATCAGCAATGCGGCGATCTTCATCGAATTGTTCAGGCCGAACTCATGCGCCTGCTTGATCGCGTTGACCGTATCGCCGCCGGCGTTCGCCAGTCCAAGCACCCTCGCGCCGCTCGCCTGGGCCTGCACCAGAAACGAGGAGAAATCGGTTGTCCCCGGAAACGGATACTGCGCCGCACCCATCACCTTGCCGCCCGACTTGGTCACCAGGGTTGAGGTGTCGGACTGCAACTGTTTGCCGAATGCATAGTCGGCGGTGAGGAAATACCAGGAATCGCCGCCCGCCTTGACCATCGCCCCGCCGGTCGATTTCGCCAGCATGAAGGTGTCGTAGTTCCAGGAGATGAAGTTGGGTGAGCACTGCTCCCCGGTCAGCGCCGAACTGGCCGCCCCGGTGTTGAGGTAGACCTTGTTCTTCTCCCGCACCACGGATTGCACGGCCAAGGCGACCGAGGATGTCGGCACGTCGAGCAGCATGTCCACCCCGTCACGGTCGAACCACTGCCTCGCGATCGAAACGGCAAGATCCGGCTTGTTCTGGTGATCAGCCGAAATCACCTCAACATGCAGCCCCTTGGCAGCGGCAAATTCTTCCACCGCCTGCTTGGCACACACAACACCGGTGACCCCGCCGGTGTTGGTATAGGGGCCGGATTGGTCGTTCAGCACGCCGATCTTGATCGTGGCGGTCTGCGCCCGCGCCGGGCGGATCAGCGGAATGCTGGCGGCGGCAGCGGTCGTCAGAATGGAACGGCGGGTTAATGACATCAATGAGCCCTTATGCTTTTACCAGGGAACAGCCGCCCTTATCGAGAGGACGGAACGCTTTGTCAGCCGGGGTTGAGGCAACCGGCTTGTAATAATCCCACGGGCCCTTGCTTTCCGACGGCTTCTTCACCTCCCACAGGTAGGATGGGTGGATCTTGCGGCCATCGACCCGGATGCTGCCGGGGCCGAAACAGTCGTCATCGGTTGGCATCGCCTTCAACTGCGCGACCGTCGCCGCGCCATCAAGCTTCGCCTTGGCGATCCCCATCGCGGTTGCCGCCTTCAGGTAGTGCAGCGTCGAGGAATAGACGCCGGCATGAACCATCGTCGGCCGCACGTCCTTAAACTTCGCGGTGAACCGATCGGAAAAGCCCCGGGCACGTGGGTTCATGTCCCAGTAGAAGCTGTCGGTCAGCGCAATGCCCTGCGCAACCTCCAGCCCCAGCGAATGCACATCGGTCAGAAACATCAGCAGCCCGGCGAGCTGCATCTTGATGCCGAATTCCTTGGCCTGCTTGATCGTGTTGATCGTATCCGCCCCGGCATTGGCAATACCCAGGACCTTGGCGCCGCTCGCTTGCGCCTGGATCAGGTACGACGAAAAATCCGCCGTGCCGGGAAAAGGATAAGTCACCGCACCCACCACCTTGCCGCCCGCGCCGGTGACGAAATCGGTCGTATCGCGCTGCAGCGCCTTGCCGAAGGCGTAGTCGGCGGTGATGAAATACCAGGAATCGCCGCCCGCCTTCACCATCGCCGCGCCGGTCGACTGCGCCAACATATAGGTGTCATACACCCAGTGAATGGTATTGGCGTTGCAGGCGGTCCCGGTCAGATCGGACGTCGCCGCGCCGGAATTGAGGTAGACCTTGTTTTTCTCCTTGGCGACGTTGGCCACGGCCAGCGCGACGCCCGAGTTGGCCACTTCGACAATCAGGTCCACGCCATCCCGGTCAAACCACTGGCGCGCGATCGTGGTGCCCACGTCAGGCTTGTTCAGGTGATCCGCAACCAGCACCTCGACCTTGAAGCCCTTCCCGGAGACGCCAAATTCCTCGAGTGCCTGATGCGTCGCCGCCACCGCGCCTGGTCCCGCGAGGTCCTTGTAAGGCCCCGACATATCGGTCAGGCAACCGATCTTCAGCGTCGGCACGCCCTGCGCTCGGATCGACCGCAGCGGTGCGGTCGCAGCCAAGGCGATGCCGCCAAGCGACAATCCGCGACGCGAAAGTGTCATGACGCCAGCTCCATTCAGGGCTTTTATGAAGGTGCCCCGATTTTCCTTGCCGAACATACCGGATGGCGGGACGGCGCCGCCGCTTGCTCAGACGCCAAGATATTCGTGCAGTTTGTCCATGCTGGACTCGAGCTGGTGGTTGGGGATCATGTCGATGATCTTGCCGTGCTCCATCACGTAGTGGCGGTCGGCAACGGTCGCGGCAAAGCGAAAGTTCTGCTCGACCAGCAGCACCGTGAAGCCGCGTTGCTTGATCTCGCGAATGGTGCGCCCGATCTGCTGCACGATCACCGGCGCCAGCCCTTCGGTCGGTTCGTCCAGCAGCAGCATCTTCGATCCGGTGCGCAGGATCCGCCCGATCGCCAGCATCTGCTGCTCGCCGCCCGACAGCTTCGTGCCATGGGCCGTCTTGGCCCGCTCCCGCAGGTTCGGGAACAGCGTGTAGATCTCATCGACCGACAGCCCCCCGGGGGCGACAACCGGCGGCAGCATCAGGTTCTCGGTCACCGACAGCGAACCGAAAATGCCGCGCTCCTCCGGACAGAGCGCGATGCCTGCCCTAGCGATCTGGTTGGGCATCAGCCTGACCAACTCGGCGCCGCGAAACTTCACGCTGCCTTCGCGACGTGGCACCAATCCCATGATCGATTTCATCGTGGTGGTCTTGCCGGCGCCGTTGCGCCCAAGCAAGGTAACCACCTCACCCTCGCGCACCTCGAAATCCACCCCGTGCAGGATGTGACTCTCGCCATACCAGGCGTTCAGGCCCTTGAGCTCAAGCATCGGCGGCCCCCAGGTAGGCGGCGATCACTTCAGGGTTCTTCGACACCGTCTCGTACGGGCCTTCCGCCAGCACCTTGCCGCGCGTCAGCACGGTGATCTTGTCGCACAGCCCCTCGACGACCGACAGATTGTGCTCGACCATCAGGATGGTGCGCCCTTGGCGGATACGCTTGATCAGGTCGACGATGCGATCGACGTCACCATGCGCCATCCCGGCGGTGGGCTCGTCCAGCAGCATCATTTCCGGGTCAAGCGCCAGCGTGGTGGCGATTTCGAGCGCGCGCTTCAGTCCATAGGATAAATCCGCCACGACCGTGTTGGTAAATGAGGACAACCCGACATCGGCCAGCAACTGGTGCGCGCGGTCGTCGAACACCTTCAGCACCTTCTCCGAACGCCAGAAGTCAAAGCTGGTGCCACGGGCGCGCTGCAGCGCCAGGCGGACGTTTTCAAGCGCGGTCAGATGCGGGAATACCGCCGAAATCTGGAAGCTGCGGATCAGCCCGAGGCGCGCGACCATCGCCGGTTTCATCCCCGTGATGTCGCGGCCCTTGAACCGGATCGTGCCGCGGGTCGGCGACAGGAAGGAGGTCAGCAGGTTGAAGCACGTCGTCTTGCCAGCCCCGTTCGGGCCGATCAAGGCATGGATGGTGCCCGTCTCGACACTGAGGTTGACGCCGTCAACGGCAACGAAGCCGCTGAATTCGCGCGTCAGGCCCAGTGTCTCCAGGATGGTGTCTGTCACCCCCGGACGTCTCCCTCGTTGGATTGGTTCCAGTGTGCGGGGCGTTTTGCATATACTGTGTCGCCATGCAAGGCCGCGCCGAGGGAAAAATGCGTTTTCATTACAATCGTGTGGAGCGGCCCGCTATGGCCGCTGCGCAGAATTTCAGGATCGGTTGATGGAGCACGGTTACCGGCCGAACCCGACGAATGAACCTGCTTCGGTCAGGCCGCCGGCGCCATCAGGTTGCAACACTACCAGTTGCCAGCATCAACCTTCGCCCGCCCATCCCTCAGCGTGTGACAAGGGTAAGATACAGGACGGCAGTCCAGACCGCCATCGACAGAACCACCCCGTTCCATAAGCCACGCTTCAGCCCATACTGTTCTGCGGTTTCGGTCACTGCATAAGCATGCGGGCGATCAATCGAACGTGCTGATGATGAATTTTGTCGCATCGGACCGCTCCTGTTTTCTTGAGTCCTTGATAACGGGCCGGTGAACACACGCCAAATGAAATCACGAGATCGAGAGCGGATCGATCGGCGTGTCGATAACAAAAGCATGATCTTTAGATGGTTGATATTCGCAACTAATACGGTTGACGACTCGATATGTTTTCGAACTAAATCCTTCTTGCGGCTTTGGACTTTCAATCGATTGCACGTCCTGGTTGCTTCATAATGTAATCACGGAAGCGTGAGTCGTTTGGGGAGAGTTTCTTTGAAATTTAACCATTGCCATTCACGGTGTTGTGATGCAAAAGATCACAAGTTCGTGATCATCTGCACGGATACCCCAATTCAATAAGGAGGTTCGAGTGCAACTGCGCCGCACGCCGATCACGATACCCACCGGACGGTCCTTCGATGTCCCGGACCTGCTGATGCTCCGCGCCTGGGCCGATTTTCACGACCTGCGCATGACAATAGACCTCGATGTCTGTGCCGAAGGCGACGAGTTTGAGGAACTCCTCGGTGTTTACGACAAGGATCGCGCGTTCCGGCGCTGGATGCTGTGGCGCTCCAACGAAGGCATCGTCGTGCAGCCCGCCATGAGCCAGACAATGCTGTTCGACACGATGGGCGACGTCCTTGAAGTTCTGATCCCGTCCACATCACCCTGACATGGAACAGGCAAGTTGGCTGAACTGCTCGCGGAGGAGACGGCCTGGCGTCCGCGATCGCTGAACGCGCTCTGCATCCTGACTGTGGGAGTCTTTCGCCAACCGCCTGGCAACTGCGTCCGCTGCTCTGCTGCGCCCGTTCCGCCAGGTCCGCCTGGCGGTCACGCCAACCAGCCACATGCGTTCGCCTGATGCGCACTGTCCGGTCGGCTTAGCCGCCGGGGGTCCCAAGCTGCAGCGGGATCCATTTGGGTCCCGGTATGTCACGCTTCTTCGGCAACACCAACAGCAGCACGTAATCGCGCTTTGCCGTCCGCGCCGCGTCGATGCCCGCCTGCACCTCGGCCGGGCTGGCCACAGGTTTATCCTGCACCCGCAGGATCACGTCACCCGACACCATCCCACGCATTGCCGGTTCTGAACCGGGTGCCACGGTCTTCACCAGCACGCCGTTCAGTCCATCCTCCAGCCCCAGGCTCTGCTTCTGGTCAGCCGATACCGGTGACAGCGCCAACCCGAGGTCGGGCGGTATGACGATCTTCGGCCGCTGCGCTGTTACCGGGGCGTCGCGTTTGTCCCATTGGTCACGCGGCCATTCCATCGTCGCCATCGAAATGTCGCGCTCCGCCCCATTATGGCGCACCCGCAAGGTGATCGTGTCGCCCACCTGCGACGCGGCGATGTTGCGCAGCAAGGCGCGCTCGTCGGTTTGCCTGCGGCCGTCAAATCGCAGCACGACATCGCCGATCGCGACGCCTGCCTTCTGCGCCGGCCCGTTCGGCAACACCCACGCCACGATCGAACCTTCCGGCTGCGTCATGCCGACCGCCCGAGCAATATCCGGCGTCACCTGCTGCAGCTTGATCCCGATCCAGCTCGGGCGAACCCAGCCGTATTTCTGCAATCGATCGATGACGAAGCGCGCGCTGCTGGAAGGTTCGGCAAACCCGAGGCCGACCGATCCCGTGGTGGGTGATATGATCGCCGAGTTCACACCAATCACGTTGCCCTGCATGTCGAACAGCGGCCCGCCGGAGTTGCCGTGGTTGATCGTGGCATCCGTCTGGATCAGGTCGTCATAGGGCGAATTCTGGATGTCGCGGTTCAATGCGCTGACGATCCCGGCAGACAATGACAAGCCCAGCCCGAACGGATTGCCGGCGGCGAACACCTGGTCGCCCACCTGCACCTTGTCGCTGTCGCCCCAGTGCGCGGAAAGCAACGGACGGCCGGCGTCCACCTTGAGCAACGCCAGGTCCGCCAGCCGCGACGCGCTGGTGACCTGGGCCGGCAGCCGCGTGCCGTCGGTGAAGGTGACCGCGATGTCGAACGCGTTCTCCACGACGTGATAATTGGTCACTATCACGCCGGAAGGGTCGATGACGAAGCCTGACCCGACATAGGCCTTGATGCTCGTGGCCCCGCCCTGCGCGGCAAACGCATTCGCAATCGCGGCGATGGGCGGCGTCACCTCGTCCTTCTTGACCGTCACATTGACTACTGACGGCAGCACGCTTTGGATGAGCTCGACCTTGCTGGCCCCGACATCCTCGGCCGCCGCCGGATTTCCGCTGCTGAAGACCAGGACGACGAATGCCAAAGCCGGGGCAAGCCTGCGCAACTCTCTGTGCCATCGGTTCATCGTAGTCGCATTCCCATGGATCGCACCGAAGAACAGGATGGAGCAGCGCCGGTCAGCACGAATGGTCATCACGAATACCGCCATGACATCTGGCGGTGTCTTGGCTTGCCAACACACCGCAGAGTGCCCAACCGCGGTTCAACCTAGGTGGGACTGCCTTTGTCCGCCAGCCGGGCATCCACTTCCAGCCGCAATTCTTCCACCATGGTGGCGCTGACCGGGTCGATCGCCTCAATCGCGGTCAGCACAACCTGGCAGGCATCGCGCAGTGCCGTCCGCAGGGGATGGCCATGCGCCAATGCAGAGCGAACCTTGCCCGCATGTTCAGCGTGGCCGCGCTGGTCCAGCACATCGGCAACCGCGCGCGCGGCGTTGATGGTCTTTTCGGGGACATCGGTCATCGACATGTTTTCCAATCGGCGAACCGGTATATACCGCCTCGGTCGAAATCACCCGGCGCAAGTTGTTCGCGTTGCGGATGTCACGCCGGACCGGGCAGGGCGATCAGCCCTGCTGCGGCCAACGTCAGAACCTGGCGACGAATGATTACTTGCGCACGCGATACCAGGGATGCGGCAGGCCCGGCACCTTCACCCGCAGCGTATAGACGGATGTCGTTGCGGTCAGCAGCAGGGTCCGCAGGTCCGGCCCGCCAAATGCGATGTTGGCGCAAATCTCGGGCGTTTCGATGATGCCGATCAGCGACCCGTCCGGCGCGAACACCCAAACGCCACCGGTGCCGGTGCAGAATACCCGCCCGGAAGCATCGATCTTCATGCCGTCCGGAACGCCGTTCAGTCCGTCGCCGTCGGCTGACATATCCGCAAACACCCGCCGCCGCACAGCAGCGCCGGCCGAGTCCAGCTCCACAGCATGGATGTACTGCGTCCATCTCGTATTGGCGATGAACAGCGTCCGCTCGTCTGCGGACAGGGCCAATCCATTCGGATATTCAATCTTGATCACCTCCGAAACCGCGCCGTCCGGCGTGACCCGATAGACTGCCGCGTTGCCGATTTCCCGCTCCTGCAGCGGCACCCGGAAATCCGGATCAGTGAACATGATCGTCCCGTTGGAATGACAGATCACGTCGTTGGGGCGGCTGAGGCGTTTGCCCTGAAAACGCTCCGCCACCGTGGTGACCGACCCGTCCGGCTCCAGTCGCGACACCCGCTTGGCATCGCCCTCGCAGTTCAGCAACCGGCCTTGCATGTCGAACGTCGTGCCGTTGCCGCCCTGGGTGTCGCGCACTTTCTCCGGCTTCTGCCCCAGCACCATCCGGTACAGCAGGTTCGACGGCAGGTCGACGAAATAGAAGAAACCGTCCGGATGCCAGAGCGGCCCCTCGGTGAAGCGGAAGCCACCCGCCACTTTCTCCAGCGTCGCGGTTTCCAGCACATCGGCCAAACCCGTCATTGTTCCCTCCATTTTTTTATTTATGCCGCTCGCACCCGGCAGAGGATCGCACCCGTGTCCACCGACCCGGTGACCGGATCCATCACCCCCTGATACGACAACGCGGCATTGACGTTTACATCGAGCACCCCAAACTCCGGCCCAGGCGCTTCCGGCCGCCACCAGCCGACCCCCGTGGTGACCACCCCCGGCTGGCTCCGGTCACTCACATGTACCTTCAACCGGCACGCCCCGGAACCGCCGTCCGCCTCCACCATCGCCCAGCCTCCATCCGCCAGGCCATGTGCCGCCGCCGTCTCCGGATGCACATGCAGCAGCGGATCAGGCGACACTTTCCGTGCCCAGGCCTGATCCCGGAACCGCGAGTGATGATATGTCTTCTCCCGCTGCCCGGTCTGCAGCACCAGCGGATACCCCTCGACCCCGGATGCCGGAGCCACATAATCCGGCAGCGGGTCCAGCCCCAGCCCCGCCAGCGTCTCGGAATACAGTTCCACCCGCCCGCTGGGCGTCCGAAACGAATCCTCATCTGAAGTATAGGGAAACAACGCATACCCGTCGCGTTGCAACGCCTCGAACGGCACGTCCGAATCGGCCAGCAGGAACTGGTTGAATTCCCGCTTGGTCCGCCAGGGCAACAACTCGGCTGTCACCGCGCCCCGCGCCCGCATCCGGTCCAGCAGCCCGACCGCGATGGCCAGATCGTCGCGTGCCTCACCCTGCGGCGCGATCGCCGGCGCGGTATATGTCACCGCGGGCCCCCCCTGGTTCAGCGCGACCTCCTCCTCCTCCAGCGTCGTCGTCTTCGGCAGCACGATGTCGGCGATCGCCGCCAATGTTCGCCGCGCATCCGGATACATCACCGCGATATTTACTCCGCTGACATACGCCGCCCTGACCGGATACGGATCGCCCGTCAGCATCGCGTCCAGAACGGAACTGTTGTGGCACGCCGTTTGCCAGCCCGCCGGCCCCGCCCAGAGCGGAAACCGCTCAGTCCCGATCGTCTGACGCTCAACCGCCTCCGGCAGCCGGAACCGCTTGTCGTGCAACAAATCCATATAGGTCAGGAAGCCGCCCGGGCGCTTGGCCCGCCGGTTGCCCCCCAGCCGGTCCAGATTGCCGCTGATCGCCACCAGGCAGTGGAACGCCCGGAACGTCTGCACCCCGTTGCTGGCCGCGTCGATGCCGTGCCCACTGACAAAAACCGAAGGCCCGCTGGCGTAATGTCGCGCCGCCGTCACAATCTGCTCCGCCGGCACCCCTGTCAGCGCCGCCACCCGCTCAGGCGTGAACCCCGCCGCCCGTTCCGCCAGCGCCTCGAAACCATGACACCAGCGCTCGACGAACGCCCGGTCATACAGGCCTTCGGCGATCATCACCTGGATCATCCCCAAGGCGACCGCCGCATCGGTCCCGGGCCGAGGCGCCAGCCACAGATCGGCAATCTCCGCCGCCGCTGTACGGAATGGATCGATCACCACCAGACGAGCCCCGCGTTGACGGGCTTGCTTAATCTTCTGCCATTGCACCGGGTCGGCCGCGATTGGATTGCGCCCCACGATCAGGATCGTCGCGGCGTGTTCGATATCATCCCCGTTGGTGATCCCCAGCCCCGTCACCTTGTCGCTGACCGCCCGACATCCCCCGCACAGATCCTGGTTGATCATCCAGTTCGGCGAGCCCAACGAACGCATCAGCAGCGCCAGGATCGACCCGCGGCTGAACGCCGCGCCACTGACCGCCCCTACCAGCGACCGCGCCCCATGCTCTGTCCGGACCGCCGCCATCCGGTCCGCCATCTCGTCCAGCGCGTCGTCCCAGGATATCCGTTGCCACTCACCCGACCCGCGCGCGCCCACGCGCCGCAACGGATGCAGCAGCCGGTCCGGGTGATAGGTCCATTCCGGCAGCCCGCGCATGCCCTTGACGCAGAACGCGCCTTTCGAGACCGGGTGATCCGGGTTCGGCATGATCTTCGTCACCCGTCCAGCCTCGTTCACGTGGATCAGTGATCCGCAATAGGCCGAACATTCCCAGCAAGTGCTTGCGACGATACGTTCCATGCGGGGATGCTAATCGCAACCTATGGAAGCGGAAACCCCTGGCCGCTCAATGAGTTCAAGGTCGCATGCACGACGACATCCGCCAGGATACCCCCACCAGCCAGTCCGAAAGTCCTTTCGCGCCGAAGGACGACGGCGCCCGTAAGACTGTCGGCCCCGAAAGCGAGGTCCGCGGGGGTCCCGAAGCAGCCGAGGAAACCCTGGATCAACCTCGGCGCGACGACCGGTAGCGGGTCGGGGTCATCCCCATCGTTGTCACGAATCCAGCGGCACCATCCACTTCGGCTGGGTGCTGCAGGGTTGCGCGGTCCAGGATGTCTGGTCCCTGCCGGGCATCTTTCATGGCACCACACTGCGCGTCTACGACCCCGGCTAGGATGCCTGGCACATCCTTTGGAGCGACCCGCTCAAGCAGTATTACACCCGCCAGCTCGGTCGCGCCGTCGGCCCCGACATCGTGCAGCAGGGACGCAATGATGCCGGCGAAGCCACCAGATGGCGCTTCGTCGACATCACGCCGGATTCGTTCTGCTGGCTGGGCGAGCGCTCTCTCGACGACGGGCGGACGTGGCAACTCCAGTTGCGCATGCTGGCCCGGCGCGCGATCTTGTCCACCATTAATCCTATGCTCGACCACGTCTCGATCGGCGTGTCAGACATTGCACGCGCAAAGCGGTTCTACGACGCTGTCCTGCTGCCGCTCGGCTACCGGTGCCATCATGACGACGCGGCCATGCTTGGTTATGGCGCCACGCAGACCTCGCTCTGGTTGAACGCCACCGACCACCCCGTGCTGCGCGACGCAAGATCCGGACTGCACATCAGCTTTGTCGCGCCCACCCAGGCCAGCGTCGACACGTTCCACGCGGCCGCCCTCCGCTCCGGTGGCGCCGACAATGGATCACCGGGCCTGCGCCCCGACTATGGCTGCGGCTACTATGCCGCCTTCGTCGTCGATCCCGACGGCTACCGGATCGAGGCCCATCACCAGGCCTGATCGTGCTACAGCTCGGGCATGACCAGTCCCTACACCACGCTTTCCAGCCGCATCGCCTACGAAAACCGGTGGACGCGGGTCCGCGAGGACCGGATCCGGCATCCGGATGGCTCCCTCGGCCTGTATGGCGTGGTCGAGCGGTCAGACTTCGTTGTCGTAGCTCCCTGGCAGAACGGGCGGCTGATCCTGGTCGAGCAGTTTCGCTACCCGGTCGGCGCCCGGATCTGGGAGTTCCCCATGGGCATGTGGGAGCACGCACCCGGCACCGACCCGGCCGTCCTGGCCGCGGGCGAATTGCGGGAAGAAACCGGCCTGATTGCCGGCCGGATGATCTACGGCGGCGAAATCTTCCAGGGTCCCGGCTATTGCAACCAGCGCGGCCACATCTTTCTCGCCACCGATCTGAGCCAGGGCGAAACCGCCCGTGAGGTCACTGAGCAGGACATGATCTGCCGTGACTTCGTCCTGGCGGACTTCGAGGCAATGATCCGCGATGGCACGATGTGTGATGCAATGACCATCGCCGCCTTTGGCCTGCTGCGCGTCAAAGGGCTGCTTTAGACCGCTTTCCAGGTGGACCCCCGCCGCGCCGGCAGGGCGGCAACCGCCCTGGCAATCGCTTCGTTTGACGGCGTGGGCAGCCTTGCCTGGTCAGGATAGCGGCGGTGTCATGACCGCTTCGATCGGGTCACCTACCCGCACCCGGCCAGCCCCCAGTACCCTCGCCGTAATGCCGCCATGGCCGCGCACCGCGTTGTAACCGCCACGCCCCAGCACCTCCTCCATGCGTGAGCAGGGGTGGCAATCGCCGGTCGCCTGCAACAGCGACGAACCAAGCCGAAAGGTCCGGTTCTTCAGCGCGTGCAGATTGATGCCACGGACGACGATGTTGCGGCGGAGCAGGGCGGGAGCCACCTCCGTGCGGCCGAGGCAGGCGGCAATCGCCGCCAAATGTTCCGCAGCGATCAGCGTGACCTGGCGTGTCCGGCTGTGGCCATGATCACCGACCACGCCGGAATCCGCATCGAGATCGGCTTGATCGACCGGCACCAGGTCTTGTCGCCGCGCCGGCCGGATCCCGATCCAGGTGACCTCACCCGGACGCATCGGCGCGGCGAGCAATTCGGCCAGGGGCGACGTCGGGTTCAGCAGGATGTAATCTCCACAAAAGCGATCGAGCAAAAGGAAAGCCCCATGCCCAATCTGGTCTACGTGTTGAACGGGCCGAACCTGAACCTGCTGGGCAAACGACAGCCGCACATCTATGGGCATGAGACGCTTGCCGATGTCGAGCGGGATTGCCGAACACTGGCTGCAGAACTGGGCCTGGAAATACGGTTCCTCCAGAGCAACCGGGAATACGAAATCATCGACTGGATTCATCAAGCACGTGAGACCGCAGGTGGCATCGTCATCAACCCGGCTGCCTTCACCCACACCTCCGTCGCTATCCTGGATGCATTGAACACGTTCGACGCCGTGGTGATCGAGGTCCACATTTCCAACGTTCATAAACGCGAGGAATTCCGCCACAAATCCTTCGTCTCGATGCGCGCCGACGCAGTTATCGCGGGTTGCGGCACCCTGGGTTATCAGCTCGCCCTGCGCCGCGTTGCACAGCTCATCACGCAGGCGGCGACATAGCGCCACCCCCGGCACTTATCGGGATCCGCACCTTGACGCCCCGCATGTGCACTGATGCCGTGTCATGCGGCCATCGCCCGTGGTGAGCGGCCGTTTCCGAGTGGCATCCTGGCGCTTGGGCTGCACACGGACCGGATCCCTCGCAGCCTGCTGCCGAACCGGTCCGTGGCGGTCCCTGGACAACGCCGTAGCGAGGCGCTTGAGTCAGGTCGCGGCGAACCACAACCCGGATCCCAGCCCGTGCATCTGACGTCCAAGACCTACACATCCCAGGATATCGGCGCCGTCCAGGAACTCTATCATTCCAACGGATGGACCGACGGCCTGCCGATCGTTCCCCCCACGCCACAAGCGGTCGAGGCCTGTCTAGAATGGGCCATGACCCCGCCCGGCTTCCTGGTCGGCATCGAGCCGGTCAGAGCCCAACCGGTCACCGCGGAGAAACTCGCCATCAACGCGGTCATGGCCGGCTGTCTGCCAATGCACTTCCCCGCTGTCCTGACCGCCTTCGCGGCCATGCTGGACGAGAAATTCCTGATGCACGGCGCCACCGCCAGCACCGGCGGCTGCGCTGTCTTCATCGTCCTCAACGGCCCCATTCGCCACGAAATCGGCGCCTCCGGCAGCTTCAACGCGCTCGGCAATTCAGACCGCGCCACCGCCGTCATCGGCCGCGCCATCCGCTTGGCCCTGATCAACATCATGCAGGTCCGCCCCGGTGAGATCGATCGCTCAACCCTCGGTCATCCCGGCAAGTTCAGCTACTGCGTTGCCGAGGACGAGGACGATACCACCTGGCAACCCCTCGCCGAACAGCGCGGCATGCCGCCGGGTGCTTCCGCCGTCACCGTCATGGCCGCCCAGGCGCCGCGCCAGATCATGAACGAGTGGACCACCGAACCGAAGGAGATCCTGGAGACCTTTGCCGCCGAGATGCGCGCCAACCTGCGCCATTACTCCCTTCACGCCGGCAACTACGCCATCATCATCCCCAAGCAACTCCGCGAGCATCTGCAGACCGCTGGCTGGACCAAGACCGACATCGCCGAGTTCATCCACGAACGCGCCCGCATCCCTCGTCGCGAATGGGCCGACGTGGGCAAGGGCGCCGTGGTCCGCGACCGCGGCGACAGCATCTATCCCGCCCTCGAATCCCCCGATCACTTGCTAATCGTCGCCGCCGGCGGCCCCGCCGGCGGCTTCGGCGCCATCATCCCCCCCTGGCTCGGCCACAAATCCCAGGCCGTCAGCATGGCCATCGGCGCCTGTGTTGACTGCGGACCGCCTAAAGGTTGAAGGTCCCGCCTCATGACCTTCCAAGTCCTGGATCCCACCAATGAATCCGCCCCGCCGGCCGGCGAATACGCGCCGCGGCCCGGTTCGCTGCGCGGCAAAACCGTTGGCTTCATCTCCAACGGCAAGGAAGGCACCAAGGGCTTCTTCGCCCATCTCGACCGCCTGCTGCGTGAGCAATTCGGCGTCGCCAACGTCGTCTCGCGAACCAAGTCCAACTACAGCGCCCCGGCTGACGGCTACATCGTGGGCGAAATCGCCAACTGGGACATGGTCGTCACCGGCATCGGCGACTGAGGCAGTTGCTCGTCGTGCAGTCTGCATGACTCCATAATCGCCGAACGGAAAGGCATTCCGGCTATCGCCGTGATGACCACACGCTTCGTCAGCGCCGCCGCATTGATGAGCCAGGTCCTCGGCATGCCAGGCTATGCATTCGCGGTGATCGACCACCCGGTTAGCAGCGCCACCGATCAGGACCTTGCCGCGATGGCGCAGGCAACGATCGAACAGGCCCGGACGTTACTGCGGCTGCAGTAAAAAGGGGCCCCCATGGCACGCGTCGTTGGCATCGACCACTTGTCGATCAGGGTCAGTGATTTCGAGAAATCCAAGACGTTCTACACCCGCCTGTTCGCCTTCCTCGGCTTTGAGATCGAAGCGGAATACGCCGGCGCCATGGGCTGGAAAAACGGCCATACCCTATTCTGGATCGGCGAGGCGGAAGGTCGCAAAAGCCACAGGACCGGCGACGTCGGCATCCATCATTACGGCTTCCGCCTGCGCAGCCGGAAGGATGTCGACGACCTCGATGCCTTCCTGCGCAACGACCTCAAGGCGACGATCGTCGATCCGGCCGGGGAATACTACGACGACTACTATGCCGTGTTCTTCCTCGATCCCGACGGCATCAAGCTGGAGGGCATGCGCTACGGCGAGACTCACGCAAAGGCGGAACGCGCCGGTCGCACATGATCCTCGATGATCCGGAGGTTCCGCAGATTGGCCTTCAGCGCCATGTCGAACAGATCCCCCAGGATCGGCACGCTGCCGCCAACCACCTCGACGGCGACATTGGCACCCATCTTCAGCAGCTTGTGGCGCGGCACGCCAAGCCGAGCGGCCTCATAGATAATATAGAGGGAAATCATCCCCAGCACCGCATCGCCGCCGACCGGCACCAGCCCGATCATGCCGTTCAGCCCAAACCGGAATTTCGTTCCAGGCAAGCCGAAAGCGCCATCGATCAGCCACGCCAGCCGCCGCAGGCGGGCAAGACGAGCATCCCGATCCGCCCAGGCGTAGGCACCGTGAATGGCATGGGCCATGCGAAAGCTCTCCTGTCTGTTCGGGTCATCTCAGATGCGGGCCTGGCGAATTCAAGCAAGCCGGCCCGGTCACAACGCGCCTGATGCCGTCCCCGTTGCCGCACTTTCTTCTGCTCTACACGGCGCTGTTCGCCGCCTTCGGTGTGGCATCGCCGTTCTTTGCCGCCTTCCTGGACAGCCGGGGCCTCCCGCCGGAGGCAATCAGCGTGGTGCTCGCGGCCGGAACCGCGACGCGGCTGATCGCGGGTCCGATCGGCGGTCGCATCGCGGACCGGCTGGGAACGCCTCGATCCGTTCTGGTGGCCTTCGCCGCGGCGGCCTCCTGCATTGCATTCCTGTACCTCCCCTCCCAGGGCCTTTGGCTGCTCCTGCTCGTTGGTGTGGCGCACGCCGCGGCCTTGGCCCCGCTCAGCCCCATTGCCGATGCGCTGGCGCTTGGCACGGCCGGCGTCCGCCTTCGCTATGGCTGGGTGCGAGGCGCCGGGTCCGCCGCATTCATCCTCGGGACCCTGCTATCCGGACAGGCAGTCAGCCGGTTCGGGCTCGCCGCCATCATCTGGCTCAACGGTGTCCTTCTGGGGGTTGCCGCCGGCTGCGCCCGGATCGTGCCCGACCTGTCGGTCCCAGCCCAGGCACAGGCTGATTCAGGGGGCGTGAAAATCCTGCTCCGGAACAAGCTTTTCCGTCGCATGATGCTGGTCGCCGCGTTGATCCAGGGTAGCCATGTGTTCCATGACAGCTTCGTCGTCATCTATTGGCGCAGCCTGGGCATTTCCGACGGCACGATCGGCGTCCTCTGGTCGGAATCGGTGGCGGGTGAGGTCCTGGTGTTCGCGCTGATCGGAAGCCGGCTGCTCGACCGACTGGGGCCGGCCGGTGCTTCCGTACTGGCCGCCACGGCCGGGGTGGTGCGCTGGGCCGTGCTCGCCCACGCCACCTCAGCCACCGCCTTTGCACTGGTGGAGCCCCTGCATGGCCTCACCTTCGCGTTGCAGCATCTGGCATGCATGCGCCTGATCACGGCGATCGTGCCGCTGCCTTTGGCTGCGACCGCCCAGGCGCTCTATGGCACCGTCGCGGTGGGCGCCGCGTCGGCCGCACTGACCTTGGCGGCCGGGCCGCTCTATGCCCACGGCGGTGCCGCGGGTTTCTGGGTCATGGCCGGTCTTTGCGCTGTCTCGGTCCCGCTCGCCCGCGGCCTTACCCTGCAGCCAGCACCGGGCGCCGGTCCAGCCGCGGCCTAGCCGGCCCGCCGAACAGGATCTGTGCCATGCCCGCCGCCGCGCCGACCAGCACGCCAAACTTCCACGCCATGTCATACGATCCGAACGCGTCGAAGATCAGCCCGCCGCCCCAGGCGCCGATGACCGATCCCATCTGGTGCATCACGAAGGAGATCCCCAGGATCGTCGCCATGTAGCGTGTGCCGAACAGCTCCGCCACATAGCCTGACACCAGCGGGATCACGCCCAGCCAAAGCATCCCCATCGCGCCGGCGAACACGATCGTGCTGGTCGGGGTAGGGGGGATCACGAAATAGGCAGCCAGCACGCAGGATCGCGACAGATACAGCAGGCCCAGCAGGATATACTTCGGATAACGCCCGCCCAGCCAGCCGGCGAACCATGAACCGAAAATGTTCACCCCGCCGATCGTGGCCAGCGCCGTCGCGCTCAGCATCGGGTCCTGGCCGCAGATCGCCAGGTAGTTCGGCAGGTGCGTCGTCAGGAAGACCAGCTGCAGCCCGCAAACGAAATACGCGCAGCTCATGATCAGATAGCGCCGGCTGCGCAACGCGGTGCCCAGCACCTCACGCATCGTCGCCCGGCGTTCTTCGGGGCGCGGCATCCGATCCACGCCACCCGCGCAAAAGGCGGCCGGCACCATCGCTGCGGCGAGCACGATGAAGAAGATAACCCCGACATGCCAGTGCCAACGGGCCAGCAGGAACTGAACCGACGGCGCGATCAGCAACGTACCAAGCGAGGAGCACGCCCCTACCAGTCCCAGGACCTGGCTGCGCCGCTCCGTCGATACCGCCCGCGCCGAGGCGGTCATCGCCAGCGAGGACGCCGTGCAGGCCAGGGCCATCCCGACCAGGCCGCCGGAAGCCGTCAGCGCCGCGGCGTTCTGCGCGTTGAGCATGACCAGCATGCCAACGATATACAGCACGCTGCCTGCCAGCATGGCCGGTCGCAGCCCGAACTTGTCGGCGATCGCCCCGACCGGGGCTTGAAACAACCCCCAGGCGATGTTCTGCACCGCCACCGCAAAGGTGAAGTCCGCCGCCTTCAGCGCCAGGTCATGAGTTACCGGCGGCAGGAACAGGCCCAGGCTTTGCCGCATGCCCATTCCGATACTCATCATCGCAGCCGCCCCCGCGAGAATGAACACTGGCCGCGGCAGCCTGACGGTATCCGTCATCGGACGTCCTCAAGTTTTGCGGACAGCCTGTGCCCTGATGTCGCGTCAGGTCAAGCGCGGCGAACACACCAGACGCCCGCGCAACCCGCGGCGAGGGACAGGCATGGCGAGGCTGATAAAGTTGCCCACGCCGCCCGTTAGACAAAGCTCCGTCCGCTGTTGCGTAGCAGAACTGTCTACGCAACGACTTTCAAGCCGGCTCGGAATCGCCGGGCGAGGTCGCGGTAGACCTTTGCGTTCCGATCGAATCGCTTGCGTTCGTCGGCGTCCATCACCCGTCGCAGCTTGGCCGGCGACCCGGTCCACATCTCATTCGGACCGATCACCTTGCCCGGCGTCAGCAGCCCGCCGGCCGCCAGCATTCCGCCTTCCTCAATCACCGCGCCATCCAGCACCGTCGCGCTGATCCCGACAAATGCTCGATTTTTCAACGTGCAAGCGTGGATCACGGCGTTGTGGCCAACGGTCACATCGTCGCCGATATGCGTGTCCAGGCCGCCGGAGTCGATATGGATGACGGTGCCGTCCTGGATGTTGGTCCGAGCACCGATACGGATGATGCCCATGTCGCCGCGCACCAGGCAGTGGAACCAGATCCCGGTCTCCGACCCGATCACCACGTCCCCGATCACCGCTGCCGTCGGCGCGATGAACGCGTCGTCGGCAATGACCGGGGTGACGCCGTCCAGCGAGAAGACGCTGCCGTAGCGCTCAGGCATCCGCCAGCTCCCGCGCGCCGACGCCCGCGTGCAGACCCAACATCAGGGCGATGTTCTGCACTGCCGCACCCGACGCGCCCTTGCCCAGGTTGTCCAGACGAGCCACCAGCACCGCCTGGCGGTGCTTCTCGTTGGCATGAACGTGAAGCTCCAGCCGGTCGGTGTTGTTCAGAGCCTCCGGCTCCAGCTTGCCGTCGGTCGGAGTGCCAGCCACGCGCACCAGGTCACACCCGGCGTAACGCGCTTCCAGTGCCGCGCGTAGATCAGCCCCGCTGGGCTTGCCGGGCAGCGTGTCCAGGTGCAAAGGCACCGACACCAGCATTCCCTTAAGGTAGTGCCCGACCGCGGGCACGAAAATCGGCCGCCGCGTCAGCCCGCCGTACATCGCGGTTTCCGGCACATGCTTGTGTTCCAGCCCCAGCCCATACAATTCGAATGCCGGCCCCTGCGCTGTCTCATGCGCCGCGATCATCGCCTTGCCGCCGCCGGAATAACCCGAAACCGCGTTGATCGTGAGCGGATAGTCCGCCGGGATGAACCCGGCATCGACCAGCGGGCGGATCAACCCGATCGCCCCGGTCGGATAGCACCCCGGATTGGCCACATTCCTTGCCGCGGCAATCCGTTCGGCGTGTCCCGGCAGCATTTCGGCAAAGCCATAGACCCAGTCCGGCGCCACCCGATGCGCGGTGCTGGCGTCCAGCACCTTCGGCGCTGCTTTGCCCAGCGAGGCCGCCATCGCGGCAGATTCGCGCGCGGCATCGTCCGGCAGGCACAGGACAATCAGATCGACTTCCTGCATGATGTCGCGCCGGGCGACCGGATCACGACGTCGGTCGGACGGCAGGCTCTTCAGCGTAACCTGGGGCATCGCCCCGAGGCGCTCGCGGATGCCCAGGCCCGTGGTGCCTGATTCGCCGTCGATAAAGACCGTTGTCATGTGTCCGGATGCTCCTTTCGCGGCGTCAACCTCGCGGTGCTGCAGCAGAAATGCAAGAGGCGATGGCGCGGAGCTGGCCTGTTGCGCTTGACAGCAGCAAGGCAGCCCACTACCTAGCCCGCCTTCGCGATTTCCCACCTTACCGCCAGCTAGGTCAGCATTGCGTCATGAGAGTCCGTAACAGCCTGCGTTCCGCCAAGGTCCGCGACAAGAACTGCCGCGTGGTCCGTCGCCGCGGGCGGGTTTATGTGATCAACAAGAAGAACCCACGGATGAAGTGCCGCCAGGGCTGACCAGCCGGCCTGCGACTAGGCACGCGTCCCGACCTTCGCGCTGCGCTTCACCCGACCTTCGCGCGGCGCGTCACTGGGCCGATAGCAGCAACGCTTCCAGCTTCGCCGACTGCACCTGAGCGTTCAGGGCGACCGTCGCGTAGCGGTATCCCGCAAGGCCTATCCCCGCGGCGCCCAACCCTGCGGGATCAGGCCCTGCGGCACCCGACCCCGGGGCGCCCAGCGGGGTGTCGTGGCGGACGCGCCGCATTGCCGCAGCCAGGGCGGCGGGGTCCCCCGGCCGGACCAGCAGGCCGGTGTCACCATGACGGATTGCCTCGGCAATCCCCCCGTGGTCCGAACCGATCACCGGACAAGCCTGCGCCATCGCCTCCGCAATCACGCTGGGCAACCCTTCGGCATCGCCACCAGCGGCCACAATGCTGGGCACCACCAACGACACAGCCTCGCGCATCCGCGCCTGCACCGCATCCTGCGGCAGCCATCCGGTCAGCGTGATCCCGGACAATTCTTGAACCAGCGCCGCCAGAACCGGCCGCAGCGGACCATCCCCCACGCAGACCAATGGGGTTTGGTCGCCCTGCGCCCGCAACCGCCGCATCGCGTCGGCCAGAACGGCAACACCCTTCTTTTCCACAAACCGACCGACAAACAGATGCGCGACCGGCTGGCGTGCCGGTGGTTCCGCCGCAAGCTCGACACCGATCGGCAGCACCGTCAGCTTGGCGGCGGGCACACCGCGCGCTGCCGCAACCTCGGCCACGGCCGCCGACACGCAAACAAAGCGGGCTGTCTCACGCACCACCGCGGGCCACCGCGCGGCCAGCA
Source organism: Rhodopila sp. (assembly GCA_965200665.1). Lineage (GTDB taxonomy): Bacteria > Pseudomonadota > Alphaproteobacteria > Acetobacterales > Acetobacteraceae > Rhodopila. The sequence goes on from OZ241370.1 coordinate 2,999,634, forward strand.
CCGTCCCGCGCCAGTTCTTCTCCTTGCTGACATCGCCGCCGTGCAGGGTGACCACCATGCGCATCCCCGGCATCCGCGCGATCGGCAGGGCCAGCGCGGCCCCGCGTGCGAATTGTGCGTGCAGGACAGGGGCTACCGCGGGTAACGCCGGCACCCGGCCGAGCTGGCGGAACAGCAGCCGGCGCAGCGGCCCCAGCGGGCCGCTTCCCCCGATGCGCAGGGATTCACCACCAAGCTGTGGCGTGTCCGGCAACATGAACCGGCCGGTCCAGACCGGGCGGAGCTGGCTAAACCCGACATACTGACGGCGGAGGAAACCAATTTCGGAGGCGACGCCGACGCGGTCTCGGTAGACCAGGAAAGGTTGGGGCGTATGCATCCGGAACCACGGGATGTGGCAGGCAGGGGCGTCGTTGGCAAGCGGGCTTCATCACGGCAGGCATGGGCCGTGCCGCTGTTGGCCCGCCGCCTATCGCCGCGGTGGCTGCGTCCGGCCAGTCAGGTGCCCCGCTACGCCCAGGGCGCCTCCGCCACCGCATGGCGGCCCGCGATCCGCCCGAAGGCCAGGCATTCACCGATATTGCCGGTGCCCTGGTACAGGTAGCTGTAGATCGACCCCAGCTCCCCGGCGCTGTACAGCCGCGGAATGGGTGAGCCATCCGGCCGCACGATCTGCGCCCGCTCGTTGCGCCGCGGGCCACCCTGCGTATTCAGCATTGAGGGTGACAGTTCCACCGCATAGAACGGGCGATTGACGATCGGACGCATCATCAGGCTGCGCCCGAAATCGCCATCGCGTCCCATCGCGCAGGACTCGTTCCACCGCCCTATGCTGTCTTCCAGCACCGCCCCGTTCAGCCCCACCGCCGAGGCCAGCTTCACCAGACTGTCCGCCCGCCTGATCCATCCCTTTTCCAGTTCGACGCTGTTGTCGGTGCTCCAGGGGTAGCGCTCGACGATCTGCGTCCAGCCATGAGTGGGCGTCTTGTCGTACAGCGGGCCAGCGGAGAAATGCGTGTGATCGAAGATCATGAACATCGGGCAGGGCGTCGACAGCGGCAGCCACCGCCCGTTCACCGGCACCTTGCCGTGCCGCGTCTTGTATTTCTCGTCGCAGAACCGACGGCCGTCCGGCCCGACCACGATCATCCCGCCGGGCGGCTCCTTGCTGTAGTGCAACGCCTGCATCGAGAACGACGTCGCGACCTCGGGCACCTTCAGCGCCATCGACGGCCCGGCATAGTTGTTCATGTGCCAGAGGTCGGCGCCAACCGACATCGCCATGGTAATCCCATCGCCCTCATTATACGGCGATCCCGATGTGTAACAATACGGCACGCCCGGCAGGTAGTCGCGGATCATCTGCTGGTTGTTCTCGAACCCGCCGCAGGTCAGCACCACCCCCTTGCGCGCCCGTACGGTGGTTCCCTGGCCGGTTCGAACGCCCAGGATCGCCTTCGTGATGTCATGCTGGATCAATTGCTTCCCAGGTGTTTCATACAGCACCCGGATCGGCCGTTCCTTCACCAGCGCCTCGAACCGCTTCCAGGTGTTGGAATACCCGTACGTCGGGCCGTCATGAAACTTGTGGACGCAGTCCGCACCCGGCAGGTCCGGAAACTCGATCCCGACCGGCGGATGCTGATGCTCCTGCGGATCGCAGCCGAGGCCCGAAAGCCAGGCGTTGTTCTGGCACATTTCTTCCGCCCAAACCCGCATCATCGGTTCGGGAACGCTGTATGGGCCGCACAGCGCGGTCAGATACTCGATTGCCGGCTCGACAGAGGAGGTGCACAGATAGCCCTGGCCGGCGACCCGGGTATTGCCGCCCTCCTGCCCCTCGGGCGCTTTTTCCAGGATGACGACATCGGCCCCAAGATCATGGGCCGTGACGGCCGCAGCCATCCCCGCAGCCCCGAATCCAACAACGACAACATCTGCTTCAACGTCCCAGTGCGCTGGGATCGACGGTAACGACTGCATTCGTTAGCGATAACACGAACGCCAGGGGTGAGCAATTTCAGCCCCAACCGTCACATCAGGCCACCGCCTCATCAAACCCGACGGTTCACCCGCACCCATCCGGCCCAACCACGACCGCCCCGTGGCGGATGGAAAACGCCACCGCCGTCAACCGATCCCCCAGGCACGGCCCCGCCACGCACACGCCGGTGTTGATTTCGAACAGCGCCCCATGCGTCGCACAAATCAGGTGCCGCCCATCGCGTGACAGGAACCGATCCGGCGTCCAGTCCAGCGGAGTCCCGATATGGGGACAGGCATTCTCATACAGATACACGCCATCACCCCGGCGCACGGCTACCCAGCCGGTGAACGACCCGTCCGGTCCCGCAAAACCCTTGGCGCCATCCCTGGGAATGTCGTCAATCCGGCACAAAACCCGCGGTTCCATCCGTCCTCCTTGCCCACTGCCACGATCACGCCAACCCGCTGCGACCGGCAGCGGCTCACTATCTTGCATCCGCCCCTGCCGGTGTGACAGACCTTCGCGGATGCGACCGAACGCCGTCTTCCTCGCCGCCATCTTGCTGACCACCGCCGCCCACGCCAATGAGCCCCTGCGGCTTGGTCTTTTGCACACGCTCTCGCCCGCGCCCTTCTACATCGCCCAGGAGCGCGGCTACTTCAAAGCCGAAGGCATCGACCTGACCTTCCGCTTCTTCGAGGCCGCTCAACCGATCGCCGCCGCCGCCGTCTCCGGCGACATCGATGTCGGTGTCACCGCGCTCACCGGCGGCTTCTTCAACCTCGCCGAGAAAGGCACCCTCAAAGTCATCGGCGGCGCCCTGCACGAACAAGCCGGGTATCAGGGTTCCGCGATTCTCGTCTCCAACAAAGCATACGACGCCGGCCTCACCTCGCTGGACAAGCTGCCCGGTCACAGCTTCGCCATCACCCAGTACGGCTCATCGTTCCACTACATGGTGGGCCGCATCGCCGAGGCCAAAGGCTTTGACCTCAAGTCCATCACCCTCAGACCGGTCCAGCAGATCGCCAACATGATCGCCGCCGTCTCCACCAACCAGGTCGACGCCACGATCGCCATCGCCTCCATGGCCAAGCCGCTGCAGGCCAAGGGCCAGGCCCACATCCTCGGATGGGCCGGCGACGTCGTGCCGTACCAGATCACCGCCGTGTTCACCACGCCGGCGATGATCGCCGCCCATCCCGAAGCACTGCAACACTTCGCCGCCGCCTATAGGCACGGCGTTGCCGATTACCGCGATGCCTTCCTCCGCCTTGATCCCCAAGGCCGCCCGATCGTCGACGCCACCACCGACGCCGCGATTCCGTTGCTGACCAAATACGTCTTTACCGGCGACCCCGACGCCCGCCGCAAGATCCTCGACGGCGTCGGATACTACGATCCCGACGGTGCTCTCGACGTACCGGACGTGATTGCCCAGGTCGGCTGGTTCAAGGATCAGGGCCTGGTCAAGGGCGACAGCAACCCGGCGGCCATGTTGGACACCCGGTTCCTTCCGACACGATGATCCGCCTGACCGCCCATGCCGTCAGCCATCGCTACGCTGGCCTGGAGGTCCTTCGCAACGTCACACTGACCGCCCGTCCTGGCGAGGTCACAGTCCTCGTCGGCCCCTCCGGCTGCGGTAAATCCACCCTGCTCGGCATCATGGGCGGCATGCTCGCGCCCACGGCAGGCAGCGTCCATACCGAGGGTGAGATCGCTCCCGACTGCCTCAATCCGCTGACCTACATTTTCCAGGACTTTTCCCTGCTGCCCTGGCGCTCGGTCGCCGGCAACGTCGCGCTGGTCCTTGAGGATCGGCTGTCCCGGCGCGACACCGCCGCACGCGTCGCCGAATGCCTCGCGCTGACCGGCCTCACCGATTTTGCCAATGCCTGGCCCCGTCAACTGTCGGGCGGCATGCGTCAACGCGTCGGTATCGCCCGGGCACTCGCGGTTCACCCGGCCTGCCTGCTGATGGACGAACCGCTGTCCGCGCTCGATGCCCAGACCCGCGACCTTCTGCTGGAGGAATTCTCCACACTCATCACCAAGGCCGGCACCACCACCATCTACGTCACCCAAAACCTCACCGAAGCCGTCCGGCTCGGCCACCAGATCGTCGTCCTGTCGCGACGCCCCGGCGAAATCCGTGAAACCATCCGCATTGACCGCCCCCTTATTGGCCGCACGTCCATCGACACCGACCTCATCGCACTGGAGCAACGGCTGTGGCACATGATTCGCCATGACGCGGCCGAGGCCGAACGCCAGTCCACAGATGCCTGAAGTGCCATTCCGCGGCGGTGGCTTCGCGCCGCGTGACCGGACCTGGGCTGCCGCGGCCACGCTGGTGATCACGCTCGTGCTCTGGCAGGCCGGCGCATCGGCTGGGCTTATCCCGACCCTCTTTCTCCCGGCCCCGATCTCGATCGCCCGTGCGCTCTACGCCCTGGCGATCAGCGGCGAACTCTGGGCCAACCTCTCGGTCTCGCTGATGCGCCTGGCCATCGGCTGGATCCTCGGCACCATCTTCGGCATCGCCACGGGAATCGCGGTCGGCCTATGGTCCGCCTTCCGCTCACCGGCGATGGCGTTGGTCGCCGCCCTGTTCCCGATCCCCAAGATCGCCCTGGTGCCACTCTTCATCATCTGGTTCGGCATTGGCGAGGGTTCCAAACTGGCGACGCTGGCCTTCGGCGTCTTCTTTCCCACCGTCATCGCCACCGCCGGCGGCGTTGACAACGTCCCCCGCGGCCTCATCCGTATGGGTCAGTCCTTCGGCCTTTCCCACGCCGCCATCATTCGCAAGATCGTTCTGCCTGCGGCGTTGCCCGCTATCCTCAGCGGCTTCCGCGTCACCACGTCGATTGCCATCGTCCTGCTGGTGGCTGCTGAAATGATCGGCGCCGAACACGGCATCGGCGCTTTTGTGCTGTCAGCCGGCAACCTCTACGACACTGACAACCTGCTCGCCGGCATCGTCGTCCTCTCGATCCTTGGCCTTCTCGTCTCCTGGGCCATCGGCCGGCTGGAGCGTGCTCTGCTGCGGTGGCGCTGACAGCCGAATGGCCATCCAAGGCCGGGCAACTGTGCCCTGCCGTCAACAGGGCGTTCGCAAAGCGAGAGCACGTATGACCAATGGCGCGCGAGACCAATGGCGCGCAAGACCAACGGCGCGCGAGACCAACGGCGCGCGAGACCAACGGCGCGCCATACCGCCCGCGCGTTCAACCGCCCTCCCGTCGAACCACCCTTGTGCCACACTGATCTGTGTGGCACAGTTTCCCCATGGCACGCCCCGAAGACATCCCCCAGCCGACCCGCGACGTGGTGCTGAACCTGCCGTGCCCCTCGTTCGACACGACCCCCTTCGTCGCCGGCCCGCCTGTGGCGCAGCGCCGCGTGGCAATCCTGACCTCCGCCGCACTGATACGCCGTGGCGAAAAACCTTTCCCGTTCGGCTCCGGCGAGGCCCGCTTCATCTCGGCCGACACGCCGACGGGTGACCTGCTGATCAGCCACGTCTCGATCAACTTCGATCGCAACGGCTGGCAGCGCGACGTCAACGTCGTCTACCCGATCGACCGCCTGCGCGAACTGGTTGCCGACGGCACCATCGCCGGCATCGCGCCGACCCACTACACCGTGATGGGCTCCACCGATCCCGCCGCGATGGAGGACGCCGTCGACCAGATCGCCGGTCAGCTCAAGCAGGAGCGAATTGATTCCGTCCTGCTCACACCTGTCTGACCACTCTGCACGCGCGCCGTGTGCGCGCTCGCTCATAAACTGGAAGAACGCGGATTCTCGACGGTGGTGCTTGCCGCGGTTCGTGCCCAGGCCGAGAAAACGCGCCCGCCGCGCGCCCTGTGGACCGCGGCTGTCCTCGGACGCCCCGTCGGCGAACCCGACGACAAACCGTTCCAGATGCGCGTCCTTCGCCATGCTCTCAGCCTGCTGGAAAGCACTGACGGCCCGGTCATCCTGGAAGACTTCCCCGAGGACCCACCTGGCCTGATCGACACGCAAGGCTGGAAACCGCCGGCTACCGTCAACACCGGAGCGTTCGCCGTTGAACTGACCACGCTTCTGCCGCTCTGGCACGCTGCGCAGGCCCGCTTCGGCCGCACCTCTGTCGGCTTGAGCTTTGCTGACCCGGCGTCCTGGCCCGACGTCGTGGCCCAAACCCTCGCCGGCGGACTGCCGGTCGCGCCCGGACTCGACACTGCGGCCTTGTCGATTCGACATCTCTGCGACGACATCAAGGCCCTGTATGGTGAGGCCGCCCAGGCCATCGGCCCCAAGCCGTCACCTGATCAGATCGACACCTGGTTCTGGCGCAACACCGTCGCTGGTGAGACCCTGCGCGCGCTGCGAACCACCGCGGTGGCAAGCGACAACAATGCGCTGAAAACGGTGGGCGGCCGCTTCTTCGTTCCCACCCCCTGGGTCGGTTGACCCAACGGCCCGCCCGCCCGACACTGCCGGGCAGGGGGGAACGGAATGACGGAAATCGATGGATACGAGGTCCTCGGCCTTGGGCTTTACTTTGAAGACCTGCCGGTCGGCCGCAAATTCCGCACCATCGGCCGCACGCTGACCGAGGCCGACCTGGTCGCCTTCATCGGCGTCACTGGCATGACCGAAGTCCTGTTCTCCAACACCGAATTCCTGCGCACCGAGAGCGACATCACCCAGCGCGTCGTGCCCGGCGCCATGGTCTACAGCTTCGCCGAGGGTTTGCTGGTTCATGCCACCATGCAGCACACCGGATTCGCCTTCCTCAACATGCAGCTCGACGTGAAGGCGCCGACCTTTGCCGGCGACACCATCCACGTTGAAGCCGAAGTGATGGAAAGCCGCCGCAGCAACAGCCGCCCCAACCGCGGCCTGGTTCGCACCTTCAATGCCGTCAAGAAACAAGATGGCACCACGGTCCTCACCTACAACCCACTCCGCATGGTCAAGGCTCGGCAATGACCGCCGCCACACCGATGCTTGCTGAACTGTCGGAGGACGCCGCCACTGGCCGCATCGCCGAAATCTACCACGAGATCCGTCTGTTCTCGGGCGTCCCATACGTCTCCTCGCTGCAGCGCTATCTCGCCACCATGCCCGGCGTGCTGGAATGGGCGTGGGACGCGCTGCGCCCCGCGATGGCATCCGGCACCATCCCAGAAACCGGCTGGCGGCTCGGCCAGTCGGTCCGCCTGGCTCCCGCAACCACCAATCCGCCCGCAGCCGATCCGGCCGCAGTCGCCACCATCCGCAATGTCGCCGAGAACTTCGTCCGCGTGTCCCCAGTCAATCTGGTCACCGGCGCCTGTCTTGCGCAGCTATTGAATGACGCCCAACCAGATCGCGCCCATCCCGCTGGCGCCCATCCCGCTGCCCATCCCGCTGGCGCCCATCCCGTTCACGCCGGCCACGTGCCGGCTTGGACGCCACCTGCAATGCTGCCCCCGATGCCCGGCAACGCCGATCCGCAATCCCTGCCGCCCGACCAACGTGCCGTCTTGATGCGCTTTTCCACCCAGGTCGATGGCAAGCCTTTCATTCCCGCTCTTTACCGTCAGCTTGCCCACTTCCCCGCGTTCCTGGCCTGGCTGGCCGCTGAACTTGCCCCGCGCTTCACCGCCGCCGAAACCGCCACCGCCCGCAGCAGCTTTCGCAACGCCGCCCGGCAGGCTGCGCCCGACATCGTCGCCGGCCTGCCAGCGCGGCCATCGGCCCCTCCGCCGGACAAGGCCACGACAAGCCGCATTCTTGCAACAATAGACCGCTATGCCGAGACCAGCCCGGAAATGACCATGTTTGGCCAGCTGATCCTGCACGCCCTGCCGGCCGCGTAACCAGCGGCGAAGCCTCGGAACAAGCCGCTAGGCTGCCGCCTCCGCGCTTTGCCCTCGCGCATCCACCAGCCGTTTCACCGCCGGATAGTCCACCTTTCCCGCACCGAGCAGCGGCATCTTGTCCACTACCATTACCTCCCGGGGCACCTGGATCTCCGCAACGCCGCGCTGCCGCGCTGCCGCCAGCAGGGAACGAGCCTCCGCGTCCTGCCGCGTCGTTACCAACAGCAACTTCTCCCCCTTACGTGCATCCAAAACCGCAACGACCGCGTGCGCCTCGTCCGGCCATACGCCCGCCGCCAAACCCTCCGCCGCCGCCAGCGACACCATTTCGCCGGCGATCTTGGCAAACCGCTTGGCCCGACCTTTGATCGAAACAAACCCGTCAGTATCGATCGCAACGATGTCGCCGGTGTCGTACCACCCGTCCGGCGGCGGCTCCAGCACGCCCGGCGCCTCGACCTTCAAATAGCCCAGCATCACGTTCGGTCCCCGCACCAGCAATCGTCCGCCGTCTTCGATCCCCTCAACCGGTTCCAGCCTTGCCTCGATCCCCGGCAGCAGCCGGCCCACCGAACCCTCCCGCGAATGCGCCCAGGTGCTCAACGCCAGCACGGGCGCCGTCTCGGTCACGCCGTAGCCCTCGAAGATCGGTTTCTTGAAGTGCTGCATGTAAATGGCCCGCGTCTCCGGCCGCACCTTCTCCGCGCCGGCGAAGATATACCGCAGCGACTGGAAATCCAGCGGGTTTCCCTTTCGCGCATATCCCGTCAGAAACGTGTCTGTCCCGAACATGATCGTCGACTGTTCGGCGTACACCATCTCGGGCACCAGCTTGTAGTGCAGCGGCGACGGATACAGGAAGCCACGCACGCCGTACATCAAAGGCAGCAGCGTCGCGATCATCCCGAACGCATGGAACATCGGCAGTGCGTTGAACACCCGGTCGGCGGGGTTGAAGTCCACCACCGACCGCAGCTGAGCGCAGTTTGCAAGCAGCGACTTGTGACTATGAACCACAGCCTTCGGCGCCCCCTCGGACCCTGAGGTGAACAGCACCACGGCTGCCGTCCCGGCATCCAGTGCCTCCCCCGGCACCTGCCGCACGAACATGGCGCGAAGCTTGTCCAGCAGGCCGACCGTTTCACGCACGTCCTCCAGGTAGACCACCCGCACCCGCGCTGAAACCGCTTCCACCAACCGCTCCAGCTTGCCCTTCTGCACCGCGCGACGCGACGTCAGGATCGTCTGCACTTCCGCAGCCGCGCAGCACGCCAACATTGCATCGGCGCCGGCCGTGAAGTTCATCATCGCCGGCACCCGCCCCTGTGATTGCAAGGCGAGGAACGTCACCAGGGAGCCAACCGCATTCGGCAGCATCACCCCGACATGCTCCCCGGGCCGGGACAGTGCCGCCAGCTTCCGCCCCAGCACCACACTTGCCAAGATCACGCGCCGATACCCCAGTTCGGTCAGCGTTGTGCCGCCTGTTTCGTTTGGAACGATATCTGCGATGATCGGCGACCCGCGGTCATACAGCGCCCGCGCATCACGCAACGCGGCGAACAGGCTGTGGCGAAACTGCTGTGTCCCGAATGCGGCGCCGGTCATCATGTCTTGCATCGCTCGTCCCAGCGCGGCCCGCCGAGCCCGTCCCACCAGGGCGTCTTGTATATGCAGATGCACCGGCGGCAGCACCGTCAGGCTCACCGGGGGAAACCATCGCAACCGCAACTTGCCTTGCATCCGCGACGTCTTGTGAAACTGCAGCCCATCGATCCGCACCGCAACGACCGATGCTTCCGCCCGGTCCGCGATCATGCCGGGCCCGTCATAGATCTTCATCAGCGCCCCGGTCAGCGAGATCCGCCCTTCCGGGAAAATTGTCAGCCGCCGCCCCGCCCTGACCGCCCGCACCATTGCCCTGATGGCCATCGGCGCGTTCGGATCAACGGGAAAAACATCAAGCACATACTTCAGGAACCAGAACCGCCTGGCCTGATTGGTATCGATTGCAAACACCAGGTCACCCGGCAGGAACGCCGCCACCAGGCAGCCGTCGATGAATGACAGGTGATTGATCACCAGGATAGACCGCTCCCCGGCCAGATCCAGATTGGACAGCCCATCGATCCGCGCCCGATGAAACACCCGAAAATACCACTGGAACAACGACCTGAACACGCTCTGCGGCAACAGCCGCACAATCCATAGCGTGACCAGGAAATTCGCTACGGCGGCCACCTGCAAGGTCCGGGGCGCCGATATGCCAGCCGCTGAAAATCCCGCGACGAACACTGCCCCCAACACCATCATCACCGCATTGACGATGTTGTTCGCCGCAATCGTTCGCGCCCGATGCGAGGGCTCCGACTGCTCCTGCACAATCGCATACAGCGGCACCGAATAAAGTCCGCCGCACGCCGACAGCAGCAGCAGGTCGACCAGCATCCGCCATCCCATCGGCGATCCCAGCACCGCGGAGACGTCCGCCAGCCGCAACCCGATCACCGTCGCGCCGAAATCCCAGGTAAACACCGTGATCCCGAACGCCGCGAACGGGACGAACCGGGCACTCACCTCGCCATGCAGCAGCCGCGCGCACAGCATGGACCCTATTCCGATCCCAATGGCGAACATGGTCAGCAGCAGCGTAACGACATGCCCATCCGCCCCGAGCGTATCCTTCGCAACCGTTGGGAACTCCGCCAACAGCGTCGCCCCGATCGCCCAGAACCAGCTCAATCCCAGGATCGACAGCCAGACCGACCGCACTTGCCGTGCTTGCCGCACCACCGATACCGTCTCACGAAGGATATTCCACCCGATCCGCAACGACCGATCCGCGGCTGGTGCGCGCGGCACCCAGAACGCGGATGCCAGGCCGATCAGGGAGACAGCGACACCCGCCGCCCCAACAAGCGCCGGACCGGCGGCTAACAGCGCAAGGGCACCCCCGGCCACTGTCCCCGCCAAAATTGCCAAGAAGGTCGACGCCTCGATCAACCCATTTCCCGCGATCAACTCCTGGTCGTGCAGATGGTCCGGCAGGATTCCGTATTTCAGCGGCCCGAACATCGTCGCCTGCACGCCCAGCCCGAACAGCACCGCCAGCAGCCCCGGGACGCTTTGCGCCATGAACGCCCAGGCTGCCAGCCCCATCAGCGCAACTTCGGCCGCCTTCGTGGCCTGGATCAGGCGCGCCTTGTCGAACCGATCCGCCAGTTGCCCCGCTGTCGCCGACAGCAACGCATAGGGCGCGATGAACAGCGCCCCCGCCAGCGCCGCGAGCCCGGCACCCCCGGCACCCAGCTTGAAGATCGCGAGCACCACCATCGCGTTCTTGACCAGGTTGTCGTTGAACGCCCCGCATGTCTGCGACAGGCAAAGCGGCCCCAGCCGCCGCGTAGCCAAAAGAGCCATGACACGATCCTCATGCAGGGGCCGACCATCCGGTCCGTGGGGCAGTCCGGTCAACCGGGAAGTGGAATAAACTCGGTCGTGTCCCCGGCCACGGTGCCGAACCGCTTCGCCTTCCAGTCAATTTTCGCCTGCTCGATCCGCTCCCGCGACGATGCGACGAAGTTCCAGAAAATGTACCGCGGCCCGTCCATCACTGCCCCACCCAGCAGCAATAACCGAGCGCCCTCCGGTCCCGCCGTCACCGACATCGAATCGCCGGCTCGGAACAGCAGCATCCGTCCGGCCTCGAAGCGCACCCCGGCAACCGTCACCGCGCCCTGCACGACATAGACCCCGCGTTCCTCGTGCTGGTCCGGCAATGGCAGCGTCGCCCCAGGCGCCAGCATCGCGTCGGCGTAGAACAGCGGCCAGAACGTCTCGACCGGCGATCGCAACCCCCAGCCGTCGCCCGCGATCAGCCGCAGCCACACGCCGCTATCGTCCAGCACCGGCAGCGCCGCCGCTTCGTGATGGGCAAACGCCGGCGCCGTCTCCTCCATCGTTTTCGGCAGTGCCGCCCAGGACTGGATGCCGAACAGCCTGTTCACCTGCCCTCGCAGCGCCGTATCGGTCCGCTCCGAGTGCGCAATGCCGCGCCCCGCCGTCATCCAGTTCACATCGCCTGGAACGATTGGCAACTGGGTGCCCAGGCTGTCGCGGTGCTGGATCGACCCCTCGAACAGGTATGTCACCGTCGCCAGCCCGATATGCGGATGCGGCCGCACATCCAGCCCGCGCCCGGTCAGAAACTCCCCAGGCCCCATCTGGTCGAAGAAGATGAAGGGTCCCACCATCTGCTTCTCCGCGGCGGGCAGCGCCCGATGCACTTCGAACCCGCCCACGTCGTGCGCCCGCGGCACGATCACTGTCTCGATCGAACCCATGATCCGCATGTCCTTCCGTCGTTTACAGCGTAACCGCTATCGCCTACCGTCACGCCCGACAAGCGAAGGCGAAAGTACCGCCCATGGTCTCACCTCTTGGAAACCGTCCTGCCGTCCCAGCCGGCGCCATAGACTGCGACATTCACCCAGCCGTCCCGACCACCCGAGCGCTGTTGCCCTATTTCGACGACTACTGGCGCGAACACGTCCTGCGCCGCGGCATGGAACGCGACAACTTCGAATCCAGCAGCTATCCCGCCAGTGCGCCCATCAACGGGCGCTCCGACTGGCGCCTGCCGAACGGCGCCCCTCCAGGCAGCAGCCTGGAAGCCATGCAGTCCCACCTGCTGGATCGCCTCAGGCCAGCCCACGGCATCTGCAACGTCATCCACGGCGCCCAGGTCATGCTGTCGGAAGACCTGTCGGCTGCCTTCTGCCGCGCCATCAACAACTGGATCGCCAAGGAGTGGCTGGACCGCGACCCCCGCTTGCGCGCCTCCATTGTCGTCCCGCCCCACAGCGCCGAACTTGCGGTCGAGGAGATCAACCGCCTCGCCCCCGACCCGCGCTTTGTCCAGGTCCTGCTTCTGGCAATGACCGAGCTTCCGCTCGGGCGCCGGCAGAACTGGCCGATCTACCAGGCGGCTGAGTCCCATGGCCTGCCGATCGGCATCCATGCCGGCAGCAGTTTTCGCCATCCCCCCAGCGCCGGCGGCTGGCCCTCCTACTACCTGGAGGACTACGTCTCGAATTCGCAGGGGTTTGCTGCCGCGCTGAACAGCCTGGTGGTCGAGGGCGTCTTCGTGAAATACCCCAGCCTGAAGGTCGTCCTGATCGAATCCGGCGTCACCTGGCTGCCCGCCTCGCTCTGGCGCCTCGACAAGACCTGGCGGGGCGTCCGCGCCGAGACGCCATGGCTGGAACAACTGCCCACCGAGACCGTGCGCAACCACGTCCGCCTGACCCTGCAGCCGTTCGACGCACCGCCCACCGAACCGGCGCTGCTGACGCTGCTGGAGCAATTGGGGTCCGAGAAGATGCTGATGTTCTCATCGGACTACCCGCATTGGCACTATGACGGCGACGATGCGTTACCGTCCGGACTGCCGCGCGAACTCATCCACAGGATCTGTGTTGAAAACCCGCTGGAAACTTACCCTCGCCTGAAGGAGACCACGTCATGAACATGACCGTCCTGGATCGCAGACCCGACAACAGCGCCGCCAGCCACCTTGGCTTCATCGATTGCGACGTGCATCCCTACGTCAAGGGCCCCAACGACTTCGATCCGTTCCTGTCCAAGCGCTGGCTGGAGCACAAGAACACAATTGGCGGCCGCACCCGCCAGGGCCTCGCCAAGACGTCGATGTATCCCCGCATGTCACCCGGCGCCGGCATGCGCGGCGATAGCTGGCCGAAGAACGGTGGTCATCCCGGTTCCGACCTGCCGCTGATGCAGGAGCAGTTGCTCGATCTGTTCGACGTCGCTTACGGCCTGCTCGCCCCGTTGGTCGGTGGCGCCCCCGGCGAACGCAATGTCGAATTCGGCGCCGCCATGGCTACCGCGGTCAACGAATGGCAACTGGCGCATTGGTGCGACCCCGACCCGCGCCTGCTGGGCGCCATCCAGGTCAATATCGAATGGACCGAAGCCGCCGTCGCGGAGATCGAGAAGCGTGCGGGCGACCGCCGCTGGGCCCAGGTCAACATTCCGCCCCGCGGGCTTGAACCGCTTGGGCGCCGCCGCTACTGGCCAATCCTGGAAGCCTGCGCGGCCAACGGTTTTCCGGTGTCGCTGCATCTGGGCGGCACCAGCGGCCACGCTTCAACCGGCGGCGGCTGGCCGTCGTTCTACCATGAGGAGCATCCCTCATACATCCAAACCATGCAGACCCTCGTCACCAGCCTGGTGTGCGAGGGCGTGTTCGAGCAAATTCCCAACCTGAAGATCGTCCTGGTCGAGGGCGGTTTCGGTTGGCTGCCGTCACTATGCTGGCGCCTCGACAAGCATTGGAAGCGGCTGAAGGCCGAGGTGCCGCATCTGAAACGGTCGCCCTCGGAATACGTCCACGAGCATGTTTGGGTCACCACCCAGCCGATCGAGGAGCCGGAGCGGCCGCAGGACATGCTGTCCATCCTGGAGTGGATCGGCCCCGACCGGGTGATGTTCTCGACCGATTATCCGCACTGGGACCAGGACGACCCGCGCTACGCATTCAAGGTCGCGCTGCCCGACGACTGGAAGCGCAGGATCTACCGCGACAACGCCAAGGCGCTGTACAACCTTGACTGATCTGACCTTGACCAGGTTCCCCAACCGCGATGGCCGGGCACGCGCCCGGCCAGCCTGCCCGTGACCCGTCACGTCGTCGCCACCGTCGATGAAATTCCGGTCGGCGGCCGTAAGATCGTCACCGTCCGCGGCCGCGAGATCGGCATCTTCAACGTCGGCGGCTCTTTCCATGGCCTCATCAATCGCTGTCCTCACCAGGGTGCCCCGCTCTGTATCGGCGAAGTTGTCAGCCGCCTTGTTGCCCCGACCCCGGGTGACTACCGCCTGACCCGCACCGGCGAGATGATCCGCTGCCCCTGGCATTGCTGGGAGTTTGACATCCGGACCGGGCAGTCACTGTGCGATCCCAACAGCGTCCAGGCTCGGGCCTTCGACGTCGCGGTCGAGCCAGGCAAGACGCTTGTGGAAGGTCCATTCGTCGCCGAATCGGTGCAGGTGGCGGTGGAGGAAACCTACGTCGTCGTGACCTTGTAACGGTCCTGCCGTGTGACATGGCGTCGCCCTAAAAGACCTTGCATGGGCATGATAGAAGACCATGCGTGGGCATGCCCAAACCAAGAACAAATGCGGCCTGCTGTTGCGCGGATCACACGCTGTCTCGGAACTGCGTTGCTAAACCGGCACGAGCCCCTTAAGCACGATTATTTCAGTTGCGGCACGCACGTGAGTTGCGGCAAGAATGTGGCGCGGGCGATCACAACTTCGCGATCCCAACTTCGCGATAACGCTGACGCGCAGACTGACATAAGCGGGTGGCTCCCGCGGCCTCTATTGTTCAAGAAGGTAAACACATGTCGCATTCCCCGCTGCTGGCGGTCGAAGAGCACGTGCACGGTGACACGGTTTGGGTCGCAGTGCGCTCCCGCGGTGCCGACTGGTCCTGGCTTACGCCCAATGAAGCCGTCGAACTCGGACGCCGCTTGATCGAGAAATACAGTCCGCCCATGCAGGCCGCAGAGTAACGTCTGCCGTTATAATACCTGCAGTCGTAGTCCTACAGTCGCTGCGGTGCCACCCGTCCCGGGGAGGCACCGCAGCCTGAAAGCGCTTTAGTTCTGCATCCCCCAGCGCCGCACGGTCTGGTTCTCGATCGTGCGGAACACGACGTTTTCCACCAGTAAGCCAATCATGATGATCGTCAGCAGGCCGGCGAATACTTCCGGGATGTCCAGCTGGTTCTTGCTCTCGAAGATGTACCAGCCCAAGCCGCCCTTGCCCGACGCCACACCGAACACCAGTTCGGCCGCAATCAGGGTGCGCCAGGCAAACGCCCAGCCGATCTTCAGCCCCGCCAGAATCGACGGAAACGCCGCCGGGATCAGAATCCGCAACACCAGGTTCAACCCCGATAACCCATAGTTACGTCCGACCATACGCAGTGTCTGCGAAACGCCGCGAAAACCGGCATGCGTGTTCAGCGCCACCGCCCACAGCACCGAGTGAACCAGAACAAACACCAGGCTGCCGATCCCCAGCCCGAACCAGATCAGCGCCAATGGCAGCAGCGCGATCGCGGGCAGGGGATTGAGCATCGCCGTCATGGTTTCCAGAAAGTCGGTGCCGATGCGGGTGGTGATCGCCAGCACGGTCAGGATGAACGCCAGCACCACCCCCGTGCTGAACCCGATTGCCAGCACCTGCAGCGATGCCCACGCCCGCTCCGGCAGCACCCCGGACGAAATTCCGCCCCACCACGCAGTAATGGTATCGGTGAACGTCGGCACCAGCAGCGGATTATCGAGGTGACGCGCATACAGCTCCCACAGCACGATCAGCACCACGATCAGGAACGTCTTCCGCAGCCAGACCTGATTATAAAGCCGCTCGAATACCGTCAGCGGCTTCTCGACAATGCCGAAATCCTGCGCACCCCGCGGGGCCTGGACGATCTCGGGCCGCTGCGTGGTGTCAGACATTTTCCTCTTCCTCCACCCGGTCGGCGAACAGCATGTCGTGGATACGGGTCTCCAGCGCCGCAACCAAGGCCGGATCCGCATTAGCCGGTACACTGTTGAGTTCGGCCTTCACCTGGCCGGGATGCGGCGACAGCAGCAGGATGCGGTTGCCGATTTTCACCGCTTCGGGGATCGAGTGCGTCACAAACAGCACCGTGAACTTCGTTTCCTCCCACAGCATCAGAAGCTCGTCCTGCATCCGCTGGCGGGTCAGCGCGTCCAGCGCGGCAAACGGCTCGTCCATCAGCAGGATGTCGGGCTCCATCGCCATTCCGCGCGCAATCGCGACACGCTGCTTCATTCCGCCCGACAGCGTATGCGGATAGGCGTCGGCAAACCGCGTCAGGTGCACCTTGTCGATGTATTGCATCGCCTTGTCGTCAGCCGCCTTGCCCCGCAGCTTGCCCGAAGTCTGCAGCGCGAAAACCACGTTCTGCCGGACCGTCTTCCACGGCAGCAACTGGTCGAACTCCTGGAACACCATCATCCGGTCGGGCCCTGGCTTGACGATCCGCTGGCCCTTCAGGTGGATTTCCCCCTCGGTCGGCGCCATATAGCCGCCGACTGCCTTCAGCAGCGTTGATTTTCCGCAGCCCGATGGGCCCAGCAGGATGAAACGGTCGGAACGCTGCACGCTGAAGTCAACGCGATAGGTCGCGGTGACAAGGTGGTCACGCGTTTTGTATTGCAGCGTGACTCCACGCACATCCAGCAGCGGTGATTGATTTCTGTCCGGCATCCTGTCCCTTGGCGTCTTCGTTTCCTTGGCCGCCACCATACAGGCTTGCGTCGCGCCCGTCTTGTCCCCACGCTGGGCGCAACACACAGGAGACCAGGAGATGTCCGAGCTTGGCGCTATCTTGCGCAACACCATGAAGGAAAAACTGGCCCGCAATGAGGTCGTGGCCTCCATGACGGTGCGCTTTGCCCGCTCGATCGAGATCGCGCAGATCGCCAAAACCGCGGGCTTTGACACGCTTTACGTCGATCTTGAGCACAACACCCTGTCCATCGACACCTGCTGCCAGATCTGCATAAGCGCCCAGCAGATCGGGATCACGCCACTGGTGCGCGTGCCGGCCAATACCCCCGAATACATCTGCCGGGTGCTGGACGGCGGCGCGATGGGCGTCATCACCCCCCATGTCCGCTCCGCCGCCGAGGCCCGCGCCATGGTCGAACTCGTCAAGTTTCCGCCGCTCGGTCACCGCTCCGCCGGCGGCGCATTGTCGCACTACCAGTATCGCAGCTTCCCAACGGCCGAGGTCAACGCCGCGATGAACGACGCCACATCCCTGGTGGTAATGATGGAAACCGCCGCAGCGCTCGACAATGTCGAGGAGATCATCGCCACCGACGGCGTCGACATGCTGCTGATCGGCAGCAACGATTTATGTGCGGAGCTGGGCATCAACGGCCAGTACGACCATCCGAAGCTGCGGGACGCCTTCGCCCGCTCGATCGCGGCCGCGAAAGCAGTGGGCAAACATGTCGGCATCGGTGGCCTGGCCTCACGTGACGACCTGATGAGCCAATTCGTGCAGATGGGCGCCCGCTACGTCTCCACCGGAACCGACCTTGCATTCCTGATCACCGCATGCCGGGAACGTGCCCAGTTCGTCCAGAAAATCCCAGCCGGTTGAAGCGGCGGTTCCGCTATGCCCGCATTACAATGGAAGAGCACCCGATAAAGGAAGAATAATCAACCACAGATGAACACAGATAAACGCAGATAGAAGCAGCCACAATCCGTGTTCATCTGTGGTTGATTTCTCTTGCGGTCCACCCCCCCCCCCGGTCCGCAACGACCATGGAAGAGCGCCCGATAAAGGAAGAATAATCAACCACAGATGAACGTGAATAACGCAGATGAGAGCATTCCCTATCCGTGTTCATCTGCGTTTATCTGTGGTTGCTTCTCTCTTTCAGTCCACCCGCCCGGTCCCCACGGCGTCACTCCCCCTGTCGACGACAGAGTATCAACCGCAACGACCAGCTCAGAACGTCCCAAGACCCATGATACCGTCCACCACATCGAACTCGCCGACGATCTTCTTGCCGATCAGGTCACGTAACGTTTCCGACGCCCCGCCGCCGATCGAGCCGTAGCGTGCCCCCCGATAGAACCGGGATACCGGGTATTCGTCAGTAAAGCCAAATCCCCCGTGCACCTGGACAGCCTCGGTTGTGACCCGCAACGACATTTCGTTGCAGAAGATCTTGGCCGCCGCCGCCATGAACGGATCCGGAAACGGATTGGCCGTCAGGCACGCGCGATACAACAAACCGCGCCCCGCCTCGATGTCCTTGAACATGTCGGCAAGTTTCCAGCGGATCCCCTGGAAGTCCGCGATCGGCTTGTTGAACACGGTGCGCTCGCGCACATAGTTCACCGCCTCGTCGAATGCGCCCTCTGCCAGGCCCAGCGAGATCGACGGGTTCAGGCAACGCTGCGTATTGAACGCCGTCAGCAGTTTGCGGAACCCGTCATCGCGGATCACCAGGTTCTCCAGCGGCAGCTCGCAGTCGTCGAACTGGATCTCGTGCAGGTTCTCCCCGCCCATCGTGTGATACGTTCCGGTAACGGCGAAACCTTTCGTGTTCGGCTCGACCAGCACGCACCCGATCCCCTCCCGCCCCGGCTTTCCGTCCACCCGCGTGAACACGACGAACATCCCCGCCTCACGCGCTCTGCTGATCAGCGTCTTCGTCCCCTTCAGGATCACCCGGTCGCCCACGATGCGCGCGTTGGTGCGGTAGTTTGCAACATCCGTGCCGGCATGTGGCTCCGTCATGCAGACCGCCAGGATGCAATCGCCGCTGACAACGGCCGGCAGGATGCGCTCACGGATCGAGGCTGGGGCATAGCGCGCGATCACGCGCGTCTGCACGCCCGCCTCACCCAGCACCGCCATCGCGGTCACGTAATCGACCTTGGCGATCTCCTCCAGGATCAGCGCGGTGTCCAGGATCGGCAACCCGAGCCCGCCATACTCCTCGGGAACTGACATCCCCAGCACGCCCAGTTCAGCAAGCTGCTTCATATTTTCCCATGGAAACGTGCCGTCCATCCAGCGCATCGCCTTGGCCTTGAACTCGGTCTGCGCCAGCGAGCGCACCGAGGCGATCATCTCCCGCTGTTCGGTGTTGATCTGAAAATCCATGGTGGTGTTTCTCCCGTCGAGGCGGCGAGTGTAGTCAGCCCGCATCGAAGCGCAAATAGCGTCCACCGCCGCTAAAATGTCGTTTCGAACCGCACGGAAGTGCGGACGGTCCGACCCGGCCACGCGAAAGCGCGGGAAATCCCACCTTAACGCAAAGCCGTTGAGCCATCAGGATGCACCCGCATGCCTGAATGAAACGCTACCCGGCCTCGATCCGGATCAGCGTCGGCTCTTCCATGACCGTCGGCAGCGCACCGATGCGGTCCATCGCCGCCCGCATCGCACTTTCCTTCGCCTCATGCGTCACCAGCACCACCGGCACCGCCTCGCCGGGACTGCGCCCCCGCTGCAGCATCGACTCCAGCGACACACCCATATCCCGCAGGATTGCCGTCACATCCGCGATCACCCCCGGCCGGTCCACCACCATCAGCCGCAGATAATACGCCCCGATATGCGAACTCATCGGCACCGAAGGCGCCTGCGACAACGCCGCCCCGGCCGCCCCCCAAACCGGAGTCACCCGGTTCCGCGCTATGTCGATCAGATCGGCCACCACTGCGGACGCCGTCGGTCCCGCCCCGGCGCCACGCCCTTCCAGCATCACCCGGCCGACGAAATCGCCCTCCGCCACGACCGCATTGAACACCCCGTCCACCCGCGCGATCGGTGCGGTTCCCGGCACCATGCAGGGATGCACCCGCGTCTCGATCCCGGCCTCGGTCTGCCGCGCGATCCCCAACAGCTTGATCCGATACCCAAGCTCAGTTGCAAAAGCGATGTCCACCGCCGAGATCCGGCGGATTCCCTCGACATGCACGGCCTCGAACGCCACCGGCCGGCCGAACGCCAGTGCCGCCAGGATCGCCAGCTTATGGGCCGCATCGATGCCATCGATGTCGAACGATGGATCAGCCTCCGCGTAGCCAAGCTTCTGCGCGTCGGCCAGCACCTCGGCGAACTCCCGGCCGCGCTCGCGCATCTGCGTCAGGATATAGTTGCAGGTGCCATTCAAAATGCCCGCCACCGCGCTGATCCGGTTGCCCGACAACCCCTCGCGCAGCGCCTTGATCACCGGAATGCCGCCGGCCACCGCCGCCTCGAATCCAAGTGCGACACCCCGATCCTCGGCCAGCCGAGCCAGCGCCGCGCCATGCACTGCCAGCAGCGCCTTGTTCGCCGTCACCAGCGGCTTGCCCGCCCCGATCGCCGCTTCGGCCAGCGCCAGCGCCGGCCCATCCGAACCGCCCATCAGTTCGACGACCACATCGACCCCGGGATCGGCCGCCAGCGCCACCGGATCCTCATACCAATGCAGCCCGGTCACCGGAAAACCCCGATCCTTCAGCCGATCCCGCGCCGAGATCGCGGTGACCGCGATCGGCCGCCCGGCGCGCGCCGCGACGATATCGGCGTTGTCGCGCAGCATCTTCAGCACGCCGCCGCCGACGGTTCCCAAGCCCGCCAGTGCGACAGTCAAGGGACGGGTCATGGCGAGCCTGCCTCGGACAGCACCGGTTCAGCAACGTTCGAGCCTGCCTGAAGGAACCCACGCACATTGCGAATGGCCTGGCGCAACCGATGCGTATTCTCCACCAGCGCGATCCGCACGTAACCCTCACCGTGCTCGCCGAATCCCAAACCCGGCGCGACTGCCACCTTCGCTCGCTCCAGCAGCAGCTTGGAGAACTCGACGCTGCCCATCGAGGCATACCGCGGCGGGATCGGGGCCCACGCGAACATCGACCCATCCGGGCTGGGCATATCCCACCCGGCCGACGCCAGGCCCTTGATCAGCACATCCCGCCGCTCGCGATACAGGGTTCGCATCTGCTCGACGCATTCCTGCGGCCCGGTCAGCGCCGTCGCGGCCGCCACCTGGATCGGCGTGAACGCGCCATAGTCCAGATACGACTTCATCCGCGTCAGTGCGTTGATCAGCCGCGGGTTGCCTGCTGCAAATCCCATCCGCCATCCCGGCATGGAGTACGTCTTCGACAGGCTGGTGAACTCGACCGCGATGTCCTTCGCGCCCGGCACCTGCAGGATCGACGGCGGCGCCTTGTCGCCGAAATAGATCTCCGCATACGCGAGGTCGGACATCACCCAGATCTCGTGCCGGCGAGCGAAGGCCACGATCTCCTTGTAGAAGTCCAGGTCCGCCAAATAGGCCGTCGGGTTGGACGGGAAGTTCACGATCAGCGCGGTCGGCTTCGGTACCGAGTGCCGCACCGCGCGATCCAGCGCCCGCAGCATGTCCTCGTCCGGCGTCGCCGGAACGCTGCGCACCGCCGCACCGGCAATGATGAAGCCGAACTGGTGGATCGGGTAGGACGGATTCGGCACCAGGATTGTGTCGCCGGGACTGGTGATCGCCGAGGCAAGGTTGGCCAGCCCCTCCTTCGACCCCAGCGTCGCCACGACTTCCGTTTCCGGGTTCAGGCCCACCCCGAACCGACGCTCATAATACGACGCCAGTGCCCGGCGCAGCCCCGGAATGCCCTTGCTGACCGAATAGCGGTGCGACCGCGGATCCTGCACCGTCTCAACCAGCTTGGCCACGATATGCGGTGGAGTCGGACTGTCCGGATTGCCCATGCCAAGGTCGATGATATCCTCCCCGGCGCCCCGAGCCTTGGCCTTGGCCGTGTTCACTTCGGCAAAGACATAGGGCGGAAGACGGCGGATGCGATGAAACTCGCCGGAGCTATCGGAACTCATGACAGGCCTTTCGGGGTTCAGGACGTTGTTATTGTAGCAAGCGCAGCGACGCGCCGCGACCGGAAGCTTCCGCGCTGACGCGGATGGCGTTACCAGGCACACCCGCCGCCTTCAGCGCATCGACGATCGACTGGGCACGCGACAATCCCAGATTGACCGCCGCGGATTGGATATCCGGATCGCTCGATGTCGAATCGCCGTACCCGGTAATCACGATGGTGCCATTGCCGCGCTTGGCGGCAAACGCCTTCACCTCATCCGCAGCCGGCGCCGACAGGTTGGACGCCCCGTTCAGGAACACGATTGTTGCACTCACGCCAGTCGACGGCGTCGGCATGGGCGTTGGCACCGCCGCCTGGGGTGGCGGGGCAGGGGCCGCTGCGGGACGCGCGGGTGGCCCGGCGGGCAACGCCGGCTGTGAGCCTGCATTAGCCGCCGCCGGTGCCTCCGCGGGCGCAGGTGCAGCCTCCGTCGGGACAGGCGCCGGCGCCCCCAGCGGCGCGCTCTGCACCGGCCTGCGTGGCGCGGGCGACGGAGGCGGCGCAACCTGAGGCGGCGCAGCTTGGGCGACTGGGGATTGGGCCGCCGAAGACTGGGCCGCCGACGACTGGGTCGCCGACGACTGGGCTGCCGACGACTGGGGCGGCGCGCTTACCGCCGGCATCGACGCGCTGGCCACCGGTGAACCGGTTGCGGGCGCACCGGAGGCTGCCGGCGTCTTGGCTCCTGGCGGTGGCGGTGGCGGCGCGGTTCCCACACCGAACAGGCCCGGGGAGGCGGTCGGCGACGATGGATCGGCAAGCGGCGCCGACTGCGCCGCATGCTGCGCATTGGTGCGATCGGCAATCAGCGAATCGGTCAACTTTTTCAGTGCATCCGCATCCGGCGCTTCCGGCTTGGCAGGCACCGTGGCCAGATTCGGATAAGCTTGATCGGCCCCTGGCGGCGCCGGGCGCTGCTCCGCGATTTTGCCACCTTCCTGGCGGTGCCACCAGTTGGCCGGGTTCATTCCCGACAATGTTGAACAGCCACCCAGCAACCAGCCAGCGGCGGCCAACACCCCCATCGCACGCGGCATGACAGAGATCTGCACGCCAGCCTGCCGTTGTTTTTTCGTGCGCCTAGCTTGCGCGCCCCTTTCGCTGACCACCATATGCTGGTTCCGCTCTCCGCTGACCGGCGGTCTGTGTAGCCGCTGGTGCCGCCGACGCAAAGGATGTCTCGATGGCCACGAACGATAAGACTGCCGGAAACGGCACCTCCGGCACGGGCGCCACCCCTTCAGCGCTTGAAGCGGCGGGCTTCAAGATGCCGGATCCGTCGGTGCTGGGGCGTTCCATGGCCGACATCGCCGAACGGTCCCAGCGTCTGGTTGGCGAGTGGCTGAAGCGTCAGGCGCACGAGGAGCACGCCACCGATCCGCTCAACATCGGCCGCGCGTTTATGGAAATGACCGCCAAACTGATGGCCAACCCAACCAGGCTCATGCAGGCCCAGCTCGGTTTTTGGCAGGACTACGTTACGCTATGGCAGAACACGACCCGTCGGATGATGGGGCTCGATAGCGAATCCGTCATCGATCCGAAATCCACCGACAGGCGCTTCAAGGACAATGCCTGGAAGGAAAACGAGGTCTTCGACTTCATCAAGCAGTCATACCTGCTGTCCGCCCGGTTCGTGCAGGACGTCGTCACCCATGTCGACGGACTGGACGACAAGACCGCCCAGAAGGTCGATTTCTATTCGCGGCAGTTCATCGACGCGATGAGCCCGTCGAATTTTCTGCTCACCAACCCCGAAGTGTTGCGTAAAACCGCCGAAACCGGTGGCGAGAACCTCCTCAAGGGCCTCAACAACCTGCTGGGCGATCTAGAGCGCGGCAAGGGCCAGCTTCGCATCAAGATGACCGATACGGACGCCTTCGATGTCGGCGGCAATATCGGCGTCTCCCCCGGCAAGGTGATCTACCAGAACGAACTGATGCAGTTGATCCAGTATACCCCGGCAACGGACAAGGTGTTGAAGCGCCCGTTGCTGATCGGCCCGCCCTGGATCAACAAATTCTACATCCTCGACCTGCGCCCTCGGAACAGCTTCGTCCGCTGGGCGGTCTCCCAGGGCCACACCGTGTTCGTCATTTCCTGGGTCAATCCGGACGAGAAACTCGCCGAGAAAGACTTCGCCGACTATATGAAGCAGGGCTATCTCGCCGCCCTCGACGCGATCGAAGAAGCCACCGGGGAGCGTGAGGTCAACGCCATCGGCTATTGTCTCGGCGGCACGCTGCTCGCCTCCACCCTGGCCTACATGGCCGAAAAAGGTGACGACCGGATCAAGACCGCAACATTCTTCGTCACCATGACGGACTTTCAGGAGGCCGGTGAACTCGGCGTATTCATCGACGAGGAACAGCTGCAAGCCCTGGAAGACAAGATGAACAAGCGCGGCTATCTCGAAGGCAGCGAGATGGCGACAACATTCAACATGCTGCGCGCCAACGACCTGATCTGGTCGTTTGTCGTCAACAACTACCTCATGGGCAAGGATCCATTTCCCTTCGACCTGCTGTACTGGAACGCCGACTCGACCCGCATGCCGGCGAGGATGCACAGCTTCTATCTGCGCAAGATGTATCAGGAGAACTTGCTGTCAAAAGCGGGCGGCATCACCCTGGACGGCGTGCCGATCGACCTGGGCAAGATCAAGACCCCGGCCTACTTCCTCTCGACGCGGGAGGATCATATCGCGCCGTGGCAGTCTACCTACCGCGGCACCCAGTTGCTGGGCGGCCCGAAACGGTTTGTGCTGGCCGCCTCTGGACACATTGCCGGTGTCGTCAACCCACCCGAAGGCGGCAAATACGGCCACTGGATCAGCACCGATCTGCCCCCCGACCCTGATTCCTGGTTCCAGGGGGCCACGGAAATGGCCGGTTCGTGGTGGCCCGACTGGCAGCGATGGATCCTCGCTTCCAGCAAGGTTCAGGTTCCCGCCCGCCAACCCGGCGACGGCAGACTGCAACCGCTTGAGGACGCACCGGGCAACTACGTGAAAGTCCGGCTGACCTGATGCGACATCACCCTGGCCGGACCAGGCAGGGCCCCACAATCAATTGCATAGCCGTAATGTAACCGTCTCGCCCGCAACAATTTGCGGGCGACCAGGCTCGTCGCCCAGCGACGCCTGGTTTATTCCCGCTTGTGCGCCCTCAGGTCAATGACATTGCCTGCGTCATCGGCACTTACCGAACCAGCCTGCACGCCCAGCACCTCGGCTACCTTGCTGGCTAGCTGCTCGCGCTTGAACGGCTTGCCCAGCAGGTGCACGCCGTCATCGAGCCGTCCATGATGAACGATCGAGTTCTCGGTGTAGCCGGACATGAACAGAACCCTCACCTCCGGCCGCATGGCCGTGATGCGTTCGGCCAGTTCCCGCCCGCGTACCTTGCCCGGCAGCACCACATCGGTCAGCAGCATGTCGATTTCCGCGGCATGAGCGCCAAACACCAGCAAGCCTTCGTCGCCGTCAGCCGCCTCCAGAACCCGGTAGCCGAGGCTGCTCAGGATCGCGACCGCAATTTCCCGCACGCCGGCCTCGTCTTCCACCACTAGAATGGTCGCTGATCCGCGCGGCAGGTCGGCCGGCGTCCCGTTGCGCTGGCCAGCGGGTTTCGCCGTCCCCACCGCACGCGGCAGGTACATCTTCACCGCCGTTCCCTCACTAGGCTCCGAGTAGATCTTCATGTGGCCGCCGGACTGCTTGACGAAGCCGAACACCATCGCCAGGCCCAAGCCGGTGCCGCGACCCTCGGTCTTGGTGGTGAAGAACGGTTCGAACACCCGGGCAGCGACATCCGCGGCCATGCCGTGGCCGGTGTCCGACACCGCGACCATGACATAGTCACCCGCCGCCACCTCGGAATGGGCCCGGGCATATTGCTGGTCCAGCACCTTGTTCGCCAGCTCGATGGTCAGCCGCCCCCCGCCAGGCATCGCGTCACGCGCGTTCAAGGCGAGGTTCAGAACCGCGCTTTCCAGTTGCGCCGGGTCAGCCATCGCAGGCCATAACCCGGCACTGTCGACGAAGCGGACGTCGATGTGCTCGCCCAGGGTGCGGCGCAGCAGCGGCACCAGTTCCGGCAGATGGGCGGCCAGATCAATCGGCGAGGGCGCCAGCGGCTGCTTACGCGCGAACGCCAGAAGCTGGCTGGTCAATGTCCCGCCGCGCTGCGCCGCCCACAGCGACCGCTCGATATTCGGCGTCACCGGGTGATGCGGATCAAGCTTAATCCGCGCCAGTTCCAGATTGCCCAAAATGACCGTCAGCAGGTTGTTGAAATCATGCGCGATCCCGCCGGTCAGTTGACCGATCGCTTGCATCTTCTGCGATTCACGCAGCACCGCCTCGGACTGCGCCCGGCTGGTCAAGTCGCTGATGGTCAGAACGAACCCATTGTCTGGCGTCGGAGTCCGGCGAATTTCCAGCACCGCGCCATCGGCCATCACACGTTCGAATACAATCGGCCTTCCGTCCATCTGCTGACTGATTTCGATCTGCGCCTCGCTTTCCAACAGCGCAGTGCCTTCAGCGGAATGATGTTCATAAAACGCGACATAAGGCGTTCCGCCGCGCACCATGGCCGAAGGCAGGTCCAGCAGCACCCGGAAACACTCGTTCCAATGTCGCAACCTATGGTTCGGCCCAAAAACCGCAACGCCCTGACTGAGGCTGTCCAATGAGGCACTCAATCGCTGCGCCAGCGTCCTTTGCTCGGTTTCCGCGCGCAACGACTTCGTGTAGGCATGATTGAGCAGGCGGGCCGCCCACGCCAGCCCGATGATCGCGATGGCCGTCGCGCTCAGCACCAGCGTCCTGACCCACTCACTGCGGTAGTCGGCTTCCTCCTGCCGATGTCCGAGAAGCACCTGCTCCTCAACCGTCATCGCAGCCAGGGTTTCCTCGATACCCCGCATGGTATCGCGGCCGGCGTTGGAACCGATCAGCTGCTGAATACCCTCCAGCCCCTGGTTGCGCCGTACGGTGATCGCGTTCGCGAGTTGCTCCGCGCGGCGCTGCCACGCCGGTCCCAGCACTTGCAGGCGCGCTTGTTGGGCCGCATTGTCCGCGGTCAGGCGCCCTAGATCACCAATCAACCGCGTGCCGTTGCGGACCGCGGCATCATGTGCCGCCGCATAGGCGTCCTGTCCGGTCAGCAGATAACCGCGCTCATTCGTCTCGGCTTCGCGAACCGCCACGTCCAGTTCACGGATCGCAGCCAGCACCTCGTAGGTATGCTGCATCCATTCCCGGGCAGATCGGGCAGCATCGAAACGATCCCAAGTGGTGAAACCGATCACCGCAAGAAGGGCAATAAGCCCACCAAACACCAACATATTGGCTTGGGATATAACTTGCTTAGACACGGCTCGGCGGATCCCCCGGAGAGATGCAGAACCTCCGGCCAGGGCCGAACGACGGCGGCAGGATCAGCGATCCTTTATCACTCGCAATTAATCCGCTGTCTATTCACGCTGAGGTGTGAGGCCAGCAGTGCCGTTGAGTCCTTGAACGCGACAGCCTATCGTCTCCCGATGGCCCGTCTAAGCGTGAATTTGAACAAAATCGCCCTGTTGCGGAATTCCCGTCATACCGGCGTTCCCGACCTGCGCCGTTTCGCCCGGCTGTCACTGGACGCAGGGGCTCAGGGCCTCACCGTGCACCCGCGACCGGATGAACGTCATATCCGCAGCGCTGATCTCGCTGTGTTGGCAAGCGTCATGGCGGCGGACCGTCCGGCCAAGGAATTCAACATCGAAGGCTACCCGGACGACCGCTTCCTGCAGATCCTGC
Source organism: Rhodopila sp. (assembly GCA_965200665.1). Lineage (GTDB taxonomy): Bacteria > Pseudomonadota > Alphaproteobacteria > Acetobacterales > Acetobacteraceae > Rhodopila. The sequence goes on from OZ241370.1 coordinate 3,027,808, forward strand.
GCGACAACATGCCGGAACAGGCGACGCTGGTGCCCGACGCACCCGATGCGTTCACCTCCGAGGAAGGGTGGCAGCTTGATCCTGCCCAGGCCGCGCTGGCGACCCCTGCGATTGCCGCTATCCGCGCGATCGGCTGTCGAACCATCCTGTTCATTGACCCTGATCCCGCGGTGATCGAGCGAGCCAAGGCAGCGGGGGCAGACGGCGTCGAAATCTACACCGGTGCCTACGCCGCCGCCTTCCGCCAGGGCAGCCATGCACCGATCCTGGCCCGGATCGCCGAAACCGCGGCACGGGCCGTCGCAGCCGGCCTCATGGTCAACGCCGGCCACGACCTGAACCTGCACAACATTCCGCCGCTGATCCAGGCGGTGCCGTTCCTTGCCGAGGCGTCGATCGGCCACGAACTGACGGCTGATGCGCTCGAAAACGGCTTTGCGGCAACAGTCGCCGCCTATGCGCGCGCCCTCGCACCGTAATCCCGGCGGGTGGCGGAATGGATACCTGGAAAGGTTCGCGTCAGGCCTTCCTATAGACGCGTTCGACCTGTTGTTGCGCCCGGTGCATCGCCGTCTTCGCGTCCATCGTGCCCGACACCGTCGAGGCGAACATATCGACCACGGTGAAATTGGCGAACACCGCAGCCGCGGCGGGATTGGGCGTCTGCGGCCAGGATACCGACCTGGTGTCCTCCGCCGCCCTGCCGAACGGCATGATCTTCGGGTCACTGCGCCAGATCGGATTGTCGGCAAAACCCTTCAGGGCCTGCGTCGTGAAGCCGGCGGCGTTGGTGATCAGCGCCGGGTACTGCGGTGCCTCCATCAGGAAGCTGATCAACGCCTTCGCCGCCGCCGGGTATTTCGTGTGGCGAAAGATGACCATCGGATCGACACGGTTCTGCGCGGTGGGCATGCCGACCGGGCCAATCGGCATGGCGGCGTGGTTCATGTCGGCGGCCATCTCGGGCGCGGTCTTCTTGGCCTGGGTATAGATCGAAATACCGTTATTTGTCAGTGAGCACTCGCCGGCCAGGAAGGCCCGGTTGTTGTTAATGTCCATCCACGACATCACCCCACCCACCAGGGTCGGATACAGCGCCTTGGCGAACTCCAGCGCCGCCAGGGTCTGCGGCGACTCGATAGCCGGCATGCCTTTTTCGTCGGTGACTTTCCCGCCGAACGCCCATAGCAGCCAGTAGTTGAAGTTGTTGGCATCGTTGACCGCATGGCCGAAGGAAAACCCCGCCGGATGGCCGATCCGCTGCAGCCCCTGGCATAGCTTGAGCAATCCGTCGGTGGTGGTGGGAAAGCTCTCGAAGCCGGCCTGACTGACCCACGACATGCGGTAGTTCAGCAGCGAACCAACGACGAAGATCGGAATGCAGATCCAGCGCCCGTTTTGCGTGCCGTAGTCGATGCACACCTGATACCAAGGCCCGTATTTATCACCCAGACGGGTGGCGACGTCGGTGACGTCCACCAGCTTGTCGGCAACAAGATGGGCCGTCGTGTTCTGGGTCCAGATGATGTCCGGTCCGGAGCCCACCTGCGCCGCGAGCGCCGTCTTAGACGGCAAGTCGTCCTGGTTGATATTCTCGATTTGCACCTGAACACCGGTCGCGGCCGAGAACGCAGCCACATTGGCCGCGGTCGTTTCGCCCTCGGCGGGCAGGAACGTGGACCCACGCAGCAAGCGCAGGCTGGCGCCTGATTCCGGGGTGAAAGGCTGTTCGGCAGCCCATCCATGCGCCCAGTCCAGCAGGCTTGCGGTGGTTCCCAACGCGGCCGACTGCAGCGCGCGGCGGCGGGTGAGCCTCATGATGTCCTCCCGAATTCTTTTCGTTGGCCCGAAGCATGAACCCATCCGCCACGTCGCGCAAAGGCGTCCATTGCTGTCCGGCAATCCCCTGGTCAGGAAGTTGCGGGCCGCGTGAACCCCCGGTTCTCGTCAACATCAGGGCACATACGCCGTCGTTGCACCATCCCGATCCCCCGACGTAAAGGTCGGTCCGCCGGCTCCTGACGGGGTGCTTGCCCTTCTAGTACCCCGGCAACTCATTCACACAGACAACGCGCCAGCCGCCGGGCGTGTGCTGCAGCCGGGTCAGCGACAGGTTCTGGATCGACATGTGCAGCGCGTTGTCCGGTCCGATCCGCAACGCATGCGCGATGGCGCCGCGAATGGCGCCCCCATGGCTGACGATCACCACGTTCCGCCCGGCATGGTCATCGGCCAGACGCTCCATCGCCGCGCCGACCCGGGTGATGACTTCGGCCATGCTCTCCCCGCCGGGCGGCTTCTCGTTGCCGGCCAGCGGCCAGAACGCATGCGGCGGATGGATCAGCCGCTCCGGCAGTTCGTGGTGTCGCAAGCCTTGCCATTCGCCGAGGGCCTGCTCGATGAGATCAGGCTCAACGCCGAGTTCGGTGGCCGGATAGCCGTACGCGAAGATGGTTTCGGCGGTCCGACGAGTGCGCGACAGCGGCGTGACCAGCCAGTCCGCCGGACGCGGCAACCGGGCAGCCAGCGACCGGTACATCGGCACCTGCTCCAGCAGCGTGGGCTCGCAGAGCGGAACATCCATCACCCCATACAGGATGGCACGCGCATTCTCTTCGACCAGCGCGTGCCGGATCAGCCAGAAATCCGTATCCATCACTCACCAATACTGATCAGGGCGCCGCTAAGGCGGGCCGCGTGGAATTGCCGGTTGAACAACAGTGCCGCCCCGGCCAGCCAAATCATGTTCAGCGCGAAGGCGGCCGCCAGATGGTCCCAGCGGATCACCCCCTGCAGCAGCGCCGCGCGCATCCCCTCGAACACATGCGTCGTCGGCAACGCGTAGGCGATCGGCTGGATGAACCCCGGCAATACCGAGACCGGATAGAACACGGCCGAAAATGGCGCCAACCCGAACAGCAGGCCCCAAGCCAGAGGCTCCGCGCCGGCACCGTGGCGCAGGATCAGCGACACCACGCCCAGTGCCACCGCCCAGCCCATGATCATCAGGTTCATGAAGAGCAGCACCAGCACCGGGCCGAGGGCGAACAGGTTGAAGGCGTAAAACGCCCAGGCCAGCAGGATCGCCGGCATCGTGCCCATCAACATCCGGATGATCGACATGCCGATCAGCGCCAGCACCATCTCGAACGGTCGCAGCGGACTGACGAACACATGGCCAAGGTTGCGCGACCACATCTCCTCCAGGAACGAGATCGACATCCCCATCTGGCTGCGCAGCGTCACTTCCCACAGCAGGACACCGCCCAACAGGGTAGCGCCGGCCATGATCGCGGGGTTGCCCATCCGGGCCTGCAGGAAGCTCGACGTAAACCCCCAGATGCACATGTTCAGCACCGGCCAGTAGGCCAGTTCCAGCAGGCGCGGCCACGACCGGCGGTACAGCGCGAGGTGACGGTACATCAGACCCCAGATACGACGGAACATTGCCTTCATGTCCCGACCGCCTGCCTGCGATCGCGGGCAATGTCCAGGAAAACGGCTTCCATGTCGTCGCGGCCATACCGCGTCAGCAGCGCCTGCGGGCTGCCGTGATCAACCACCACGCCACGTTTCAGCATCACCACATCGGAACACAGGCGCTCCACCTCAGCCATGTTGTGGCTCGCCAGCAGGATCGTGCACCCGCTTTCGGCGCGGTATTGCTCCAGCCAGGTGCGCACCAGATCGCCAGTATCCGGGTCCAGGCTGGCAGTCGGCTCATCGAGCAGCAGCACCTCCGGCCGGTTGATCAGCGCCTTGGCCAGCGCCACCCGGGTTTTCTGTCCAGCCGACAATTGCCCCGCCGGCCGGTCCAGTATCGCCCCGAGGTCCAACTCCCGCGCCAGCTCGTCGATCCGCTGGTCAACCCTCGCCACATTGTAAAGGTGTCCGTACACTCGCATGTTCTCCCGCACCGTCAGCCGCGCCGGCAGCGCCACGTAGGGCGAGGAGAAATTCATCCGCGCCAGCGCGTCGAACCGGTCCTTGGCCATGTCATGCCCAAGCACCGTGATGCGGCCGGCGGTTGGGATCAGCAAACCAAGCAGCATGGCAATTGTCGTGGTCTTGCCGGCGCCGTTCCCGCCCAGCAATCCCAACGTCGATCCGGCTGGCACGGCGAAGCTGATGCCGTCGACCGCGCGCACGTCGCCGTAGTGTTTCGTCAGGCTTTCGACCTCGATCGCGTTCATTTCCCTCCGGATAAGGAAGTTGAGCGTCTCCGCCAAGAGACGATTGGCGCAACCCGGCCCGCCGCACTAGGTTGCGGTGTGATGATCGAATTCCGTGCCGCCCCAGCTACCCTGCCCGCCGGTGAGCGAGTCTATGCCATTGGCGACGTTCATGGCTGTCTCGATCGACTGGTGGCGCTGCATGAACTGATCGCCGAGGACATCGCAGCCCGTCCGGCCGAACACGCCACGCTGGTGCATCTGGGCGATTACGTCGATCGCGGCACCGACAGTGCCCAGGTGATCGACTGGCTGATCAACCAGCCGCCGGTGCCAGCCGACAGCTTCGTCAATCTGATGGGCAACCACGAGCATATGATGCTGGCGGCCGTTGTGGGTGTGGACCAGGAAGCGCCCGCCCAGTGGCTGATGAACGGCGGCGCCGATTCGCTGGTAAGCTGGGGGATCGCCCGCAGCGTGCCACCGGTGGAATGGGCCGCCCATATCCCGATGCGGCACTTGTTGTTCCTGCGCGACCTCGCGATCAATCACCGCATCGGCCCGTATATGTTCGTGCACGCCGGCGTACGCCCGGGCGTGAAGCTTGAAGCGCAGACGCGCCAGGACATGCTTTGGATCCGCGAGCCGTTCCTGTCCTCGCGGATCGACCACGGCGCGGTCGTAGTTCATGGACACACCCCGAAGCGGGAGCCGGTCGTCCAGTCCAACCGCATTGCCATCGACACCGGTGCAGTTCTGGGCGGTGCCCTGACCTGCGTCGTTCTGGAACAGGACAAGTTGGGATTTCTGCAGAGTTAGACCCGGCTATGCGCCCGCGATGAGCTGAAATCCGCAGGACCCAACCGACAATCGTATTGAAACCCGGCTTCAAATCTCGAAGCATGCAATGCAAGGTTGTTTTTATATTTGATCCGAAACCATCCGGCGTGGCATTTGGTGGTCGAACTATGGTAACCGACGCTTCATTCCTGATCCGCACGCGCTACCTGTGTCCTTGCGTCCTTACCCGAACGCACGCGATGATGGGTGTTATGCATGCAGCTTTCACGACCCTGGGCCGCTGAATGAACCAGATCACTCCAGGTGCAACGCCGCGCGCGGATGAGCCTCAGCCGGATCTCGCGGCCGCGGTGCGTCGGTTGGCGCACACCAACGTGCTGGTCATCGGCGACGTGATGCTGGACCGCTACACCTACGGCGACGTATCGCGGATCAGCCTGGAAGCACCGGTGCCTATCCTGGCGATCGAGCGCGAAGTCGCCTTGCCGGGCGGCGCCGGCAACGTGGTACGCAACCTTACCGCATTGGGGGCGGCAACCGCTTTCATCTCGGTCGTGGGCGATGATCAGGCGGGATCGGATCTCACCGGCCTGGTCGGCGGCCAGTTGAACGTCGAGCCCTGGCTGCTGGTGCAGGGCGGCCGCACCACCACGCTGAAGACCAGGCTGCTGGCGGACGGCCAGCAATTGCTGCGCGCCGACCGTGAACAGACCGACCCGATCCACCCAAAGTTGGCTGAACGCCTGGTGCGCATCGCAGTCGACGCGATGGCGGCGACCAGCGTCACGGTGCTGTCGGATTACGGCAAGGGCGTGCTGTCGGCGGATGTGCCGGTCAAGCTGGTGGCGGCGGCGCGCAAGACCGGGCGGATGCTGATCGTCGATCCCCGCGGCAGCGATTTCGCCCGCTATGCCGGCGCCGACGTCGTGATGCCCAACCGTCAGGAACTGGCGGCGGCGGCACACATGCCGGCCGATACCGAAGCCCAGATTGTCGCCGCCGCCCAGGCGTTGCAGGCCCAGCACGGCTTCGGTGCGATTGTGGTGACCCGCGGCAATGACGGCATGACCCTGGTCGACGCCGGCGGATCACAGCATTTCCCGGCTGAGGCGGCCGACGTCTACGACACCTCGGGCGCCGGCGATACCGCGCTTGCAACCCTCGGGGCCGCACTCGCCGCACAATTGTCACTGCCCGTCGCAGTGCGGCTGGCAAACCTCGCCGCCGGCATCTCGGTCGGCAAGGTCGGCGCCTCGGTGGTGCGGGAAGCGGATCTGCTGGCGGCCCTGACGCCACAGCACAGCGCGCTGCGTAAGATCGTGACCCGGGAGGAGGCGTTGGAACAGGCGGAGCGCTGGCGCCATCGCGGCTGGCGCGTCGGTTTCACCAACGGCTTCTTCGACCTGCTGCATCAAGGTCACATCCACCTGCTGGAGCAGGCTCGGGCGGCGTGCGATCGCCTCATCGTCGGCCTGAACTCGGATACCAGCGTACGCCGGCAGAAGGGCGCACCACATCCGGTCCAGCCCGAGGCGGCGCGGGCCGCGGTGTTGGCCAGCTTCGCCTGCGTCGACCAGGTGTGCCTCTACGAGGAGGACACGCCCGAGGGGTTGATCGAGGCGCTGCGGCCCGACGTGTTGATCAAGGGCGCCAACTATGCCGCCGAGGACGTGGTCGGCGCCGACCTCGTGCGCGGCTGGAGCGGCCGCGTCATGCAGATCGACCTGCTGGCCGACCAACTGCCGCAACAGGGTCTTCCGGTTCGCGGCTGACTGCCTCTGGTCCTTCGCGGACGGCTGCGGCACAGTCCGGGGCATTCGGCTTCGAGAGGAAATGCCATGGCCAAGATCATCATCAGTTGCGCCGTCACCGGCGCGATCCACACCCCCAGCATGTCGGACTACCTGCCGATCACGGCGGAGGAGATCGCCCGGTCCTCGATCGACGCGGCCGAGGCCGGGGCCGCCATCATCCACCTGCACGCACGCAATGAGGTTGATGGCTCGCCAACGCCGGACCCGGCGGTGTTCATGAAATTCCTGCCGGTGATCAAGCAGAGCACGGATGCGGTGATCAACATCACCACCGGCGGCGGCCTGACGATGACCCTGGATGAGCGGCTGGCAGCCCCGCTGGTCGCCAGGCCCGAGATGTGCAGCCTGAACATGGGCAGCATGAACTTCAACATCTCCCGCGCCGGCGACCGCATCAAGGACTGGAAATTTCCCTGGGAAAAACCCTACCTCGACGCCACCGACAACTTCATTTTCCGCAACACCTTCAAGGACATCGAAGGCATCGTCGAAAAGCTGGGCAAAGGCCACGGCACCCGGTTTGAGTTTGAATGCTACGACATCGGGCACCTGTACAACCTCGCCTACTGCCTGGACCGCGGCATCGTGGAGCCGCCCCTCTTCGTGCAGTCGATCTTCGGGATCACCGGCGGAATCGGTGCTGAACCCCGCAACCTGCTGTTCGCCAAGGAAACGGCGGACAGGTTGTTCGGCGATCAATATGTCTGGTCGGTGCTGGCAGCCGGGCGGCACCAGATGGCGTTCACCACGATGGCCGGGATCAACGGGGGTAACGTCCGCGTGGGCCTTGAAGACAGCCTGTACATCGGCAAGGGGCAGTTGGCGAAGTCCAACGCCGAACAGGTCGCGAAGATCCGCCGCATCCTGGAGGATCTGAGCCTGGAGATCGCAAGCCCGGCCGAAGCGCGGGAGATGCTGAAGCTCAAGGGCGGTGATAGGGTCGGATTCTGACAGGAGGATTGCCATGTTCGATCTTGGGGAACTGAAGAACAAAATCGCCGTCATCGGTGTTGGCAACACCAAGTACGGCAACTTTCCGGAAACCGACGATTACGGCCTGGCGGCTCAGGCATTTCGCAACGCGGTGGCGGATTGCGGCATCGACAAGAACAAGATCGATGGTCTGCTGGTGTCGCGCATTCCCTATTACGCCCGCATGGGGGAAGTCCTCGGGCTGAACCCACGCTGGACCGTGACCCTGCCGGGTCATGGCCGGATGTCCGGCATGGGAATCATCGAGGCAGCATCGGCGATTGCCACCGGTCTTTGCGACTATGCCGTCCTGCTCTACGCGAATATCGGTCGCTCGCGCCGGGTGAACTACGGCGGCGACGAAAGCCCGGGAACCTGGGACCCGTGGGGATTCACGTCGCCGGGTGCAGCGCATGCAATGGCCTTTCGACGCCATATGGAGCTGTACGGAACAACCACCCGGCAACTGGCCGAAGTGTCGGTGTCGATCCGCCATCATGCCGGGTTGAACCCCGACGCGGTGATGCGTACTCCCATCACCATCGATGACCATGAGAGTGCTCGTTTCATCACTGCGCCATTGCGTCTGCTGGACTACTGCCTGATCAACGACGGCGCGGTCTGCCTGATCCTCACGTCCGCCGAGCGGGCCAGGGATTTTGCAAAGCCGCCTGTGCTGATCAGCGGATTTGGCGCGCAGGAGACGTTCAGCCCGTCCTCCATCGCCAACTTCGACATGGATTGCTGGTATCCGGCGATCAATGCGACAGGCAAGCAGGCCTACGAAATGGCGGGCGTGTCGCAGGGCGATGTCGATGCTTTGATGTGTTACGACAATTTCTCGCCCACCGTTCTGTTCAGCCTGGAAGGGCTGGGGTTCTGCGGACGCGGCGAATCCGGCGCTTTCGTCGAGGGCGGCGCACTGAGCCTCGGCGGCGGGCGGCTGCCGGTGAATACCGACGGCGGCCACCTGTCCAACTCGTACATGCAAGGCTGGGCACTCAACGTCGAAGCCGTGCGCCAGCTTCGTGGCGAATGCGGCGCTCGGCAGGTCCCGGACTGCGAGGTGGTGCAATATGTGCAGTCCACGCCGTGCACCCGGTCCATCATCTATACCCGCGGCTAGGAGGTCATTTCATGAGTTACAACAAGCCGTTGCCGCGCCTGGATACGCTGAATGAACCGTTCTGGGCGGCGGCAAAGCAGGGAAAGTTGCTGCTGCAACATTGTCCGTCGTGCAACGATGTCCGATTCCCCCCCGGTCCGGTGTGCCCGAAATGCCTGGCGGGCGACCAGGACTGGATCGAATCCTCCGGCAAGGGCGTGCTGGAGTCCTGGATCGATATGCACCGGGCGTACTGGGACGGGTTCAAGGGCGACCTGCCATACCGCGTCTGCCTGGTGCGGCTTGAGGAAGGTCCAGTCATCGTCAGCAATCTCATCGACAAGACCGAGAACCTGCGCATGGGCGCCCCGGTGCAGGTGGCATTCGATGCGGTGACCCCGGACGTAACGCTGCCGAAATTCACGTTGGTGTAGCGCCGCGCCCCGTGGGAGCGAAGCAAGGCGTGCCGATCTGGCATCCACACACTGCCGGAGCGCCACATCGCTTCGCTCTCCACAGCGCGTCGGGCTTGCCCACTACTTCCAGAGGCGTAAAGTCTGGATAACGACATGTGTAGGGGGAAGCGGCATGGGGCGCCAGGTCACCGTTTCGGGCGTCAGCCTGGACATTGAGGAGAAAGGGCAGGGGCGTCCGATCCTGTTCCTCCACCCCGGCGAAGGCCTGCAAGCCAATCGCCCCTGGTTCGACGCCCTCGCCGCCACCCATCGCGTCATCGCCCCCAGCCATCCCGGCTTCGGCAACGCGGCGCTGCCGGACTGGATCGGCACCGTCGACGATCTCGCCTACCTCTATCTCGACCTCGCCAACCAGCTGAACCTACAGAACGCCCTGCTTGCGGGCGCCTGCTTCGGCGGCTGGATCGCCGCCGAGATGGCCGTGCGCAATACCAGAAACTTTGCCGGCCTCCTGCTCGCGGCGCCGCTCGGCATCAAGGTCGGCGGCACGCTCGACCGCGACATCACCGATATGCATGCCATCTCGCGCGAGGAATTCATGCGCCTCGCCTGGGCCAATCCTGCCAACGGTGCCATCGATTACACCAGGCTGCCCGACACCGAACTCGCCGCCATCGCCCGCGGCCGTGAAGCGCTCGCCGTGTTCGGCTGGAAGCCCTACATGCACAACCCGCGCCTGAAACGGTGGCTGCATCGTATCGACATTCCCACCCATCTGATCTGGGGCGATCAGGACGGCATCGTCACCACCGCCTACGGTGAAGCCTGGGCCGCTGAAATACCCGGCGCCACATTTGAAGTGATCCCTGGCGCCGGCCACTACGCCCATTGGGAACAACCCGAAAAATTCGCCGCCTGCACACGCGCGTTCACGCAAGGACTGTAAGGAACCGCATCGATGCGCACTTGGTACTTCTCCGAAATGGCCTATCACCCTGCCTGGGACAAGGGCCTTGCCCGGGGCTCGCTGCGGGTGAATTTCCCCAGTGAAAACCTTGATCCGGCGGAAGCCGGCACGCTGCTCAACCGCTACCTGGACGAATTCGCTCTCTGCGATGAAGTCGGGCTCGACATCATGGTAAACGAGCACCACAGCACCGCCACCTGCATGACCGTCTCGGTCCCGATGGCGCTGGCAGTCATTGCCCGTGAAACCAAACGCGCACGGCTGCTCAGCCTCGGCAACCCGATTGCCAACCGCCCCGATCCGGTTCGGGTCGCCGAAGAAATGGCCTGGCTCGACTGCCTCTCCGGCGGCCGCATCGAAATGGGCCTGGTCAAGGGCGCGCCGTATGAGATCGCCCCGGCAAACTCCAACCCCGGCCGCCTCATGCGCCGCTACTGGGAAGCCCACGACCTCATCATCAAGGCGCTGTCCACCACCACTGGCCCGTTCTCCTGGGAAGGCGAGTTCTACCAGTACCGCGCCGTCAACATCTGGCCCCGCCCGATCCAGCAGCCCACTCCGCCGATCTGGATGACCGGCATGAGCGTCGACACCGGCACCGCGGCCGCCGAACGCGGCCACGTCGTCGGCACCCTGCTGTCCGGCGGCCTCGCCAAGCCGATGTATGAAGCCTACCGCAAGCGCGCCCGCGAGCTTGGCTGGCAGGCCGGCCCCGACCGCATGGCCTACGCCGCCATCATTGGCGTCGGCACCACCCGCGCTGAGGGCCTGCGCCGGGCGGACATCATTGCCGACTACGTTCGCACCGCCCCGGTGGTGGCCGAACCCTACACCAATCCGCCGGGCTACAACTCGATCGGCGCCAACGTTGCCATGCTGAAGGCCGGGCCGCGCGCGCACCGCATGGTCGCCGACCGCAACGGCGTCCCCATCGACCACCGCACCGCCACCGTCGAACAATTCATGGACACCGAAACCGTCTTCGCCGGCACCCCCGATGACGTCTTCAACCAGCTGAAAGCCTTCAACCAGCGTATGGGCGGCGTCGGCCATCTGCTGTTCTTCGGCCAGGGCGGCCAGCTCAGCCACCAGGACGCCAAGGAGAATATCAGCCTGTTCGGTCACGAGGTCGCTCCCCGCCTGCGCGAACTCGGCGTCCCCGAACAAGCCGCTGCAGAGTAAGCTTCATGTCAGCCAGCCGCTTCGCCGGCCCAATCGACCTCGACTGGCTCGCCAAGGTCACTGAACCGGTCCTCGATCCAGGCCTGCCGATCATCGACCCGCACCACCATCTGTGGATGCGCGACAACAACGTCTACCTGCTGCCCGAACTGCTGACCGACGCCGCCAGCGGTCACAACATCATCGCCACGGTGTTCGAGGAATGCCACGCGATGTATCGCGCCACCGGCCCGGACGAGGAAAAATCCCTCGGCGAGACCGAATTCGTCACTGGCATCGCCGCCATGGCCGACAGCGGCACCTTCGGACCCGCCCGCCTCTGCGCCCGGATTGTCGGCAATGTCGACCTCACCGGGCCTCGTGCCCGCCAACTGCTGGAGCGTCACCTCATCGCCAGCGGCGGCCGTTTCGCCGGAATCCGCCAGTCCACGGCCTGGGATCCGTCGGATCGCATCCACAACGTGGTCCCGCACCCGAACATGCTGGCCAACCCGGCGTTCCGCGCCGGCTTTGCCGCACTCGCCGCCCTGGATCTCGTTTTCGACGCCTGGGTCTATCATCCGCAACTGCATGAGGTTGCCGATCTGGCCGACGCCTTCCCCCACACCAACATTGTCTTGAACCATGTCGGCAGCCCCATCCTCGGCGGCCCCTACGCCGCCGATCGCGCCCAGGTCTTCACCGACTGGAAGTCCGCCATGATCGCCTTGGCAAGGCGCCCCAGCGTCACCCTCAAGCTTGGTGCGCTTCCCGTCCGCCTTCCCGGCGCCAGCACCGCATCCAAGGACATTCCGCCCACTTCCGAGGAAATCGCCGCCGCCTGGCGCCCCTGGCTGCAAACCAGCATCGAGTTGTTCGGCGCCGGCCGCTGCATGTTTGAAAGCAACTTCCCGGTCCAGAAGCGCTGGAGTTCCTATCAAACCACCTGGAACGCCTTCAAACGGATTGCATCCGGCGCCTCGCCCGACGAAAAGGCAGCCCTGTTTGCCGGCACCGCGGCGAGGGTCTACGGCGTGCCATAATCAACCTTTCCGCCGGATCAGGAAAAAGGTGGGGATCAGCCCCAGCGACGTGATGCCCGCCATGATCCACCAGCCGCGATGAAAGGCGTCAAGCCGGGCAATCGGGGAGGCGGGCGAAGCGACAACAGTTACAAATATGGCAACGCCGATCGCGAGCGCCGCTTGGCGGATCATGTTGATCACAGCGGACCCGGTGGCGAAGGATGAGGGCGGCAAAGACGACGCGCTGACGCCCATCAGCGTCGGAAATGTCAGGCCGACGCCGATGCCGGTGGGGATCATGCCGATCACGACCAGGGCCGGGTTCGGCTCCAGGCCTATCATGGTGGCCCAGAACACCAGTCCCACGACGAAGCAGACAATGCCGGCAGTGATAACCGGGGCATTTCCGAAGCGCTTGATCAGCCTGCCGGCTACCAGGAACGACGTCGCGGGCACCAGCAACGGTCCCGGAGCAATGGCCAGCCCGGTCTTCAGCGCGGACCAGCCCCAGGCATCCTGTTCCCATACCGCGACCGAGAACAGCATGGCCCCGAATGCGATCGAATAGGGCGCCATCACCAACGCGGCGCCGGTGAACGGGCGGATACGGAACAAGCCCGGATCAACGAACGGATTGCTGGCGCGGCGGCAGTGACGCACGAACATTGTCAGGCAGCCAGCCGAGGCGGCGACGCTCCAGGCGATCCCAGGCGACCGCCAACCCCAGTCGTTCACCTTTACGATTGCGAAAGTCAGCGCCGCGATTCCCAAAGTGACGAGCAGCGCCGCCCATGGGCTCGGGCGCGGGACGTCGTGACCGGGGACCTCCGGCAGCTTCCACCAACCGATCGCCAGGGCGGCCAGACCGAGGGGCACATTGACGATAAAGATCCAGCGCCAGCTTGCCAGCATCAAAACACCGCCGACGACAGGGCCGAGCGCGGCAGCCAGGCCACCGATGGCTGTCCAGGTTCGAACCGCGCCGCCACGCCGGTCGGCGGGAAACGAGGCCAGCAACAGGCCCAGTGAGGTGGGTGTCATCAATGCCGCGCCCGCGGCCTGCACCACGCGCGCTGCCACCAAAACCTCCACACTGCCGGCGGCGGAGCAGGCTGCGGATGCGGCGGTGAACAGGGCAACGCCCAGCAGGAAACTGCGGTCCCGACGATAGCGTTCGGCGAGCCGTCCGAAGAACACCAGCAGCGCGGCGTAGGCAATCGCATAGCCGTTCAGGATCCAGGACAGATCCTCCAGCGAAGCACTGCGGAAGTCTCGCGCAATGTTGGGCAGGCCGACGTTGACGATGAACAGGTCCAGGTTGGCGAGCACGATGCCGACGCACACAATCGCCAGAACCTGGTTGGGTGAGGTCGCGGCGCGGCGGGCGGTCGATCGGGCCAGCAGGTCGGGCGCAACGCCGTTTCGGGCCGCTAATGCGATGTCGGGCTCACTCATGATTACCTGCTTTGAAATATATAACGAAACTTGATATGTCCTGTTTTTTGTGCACAGCGTCAGCCTATCGCCCTGACGAGGCTGCCAAGCGTTGTCGATTGAAGGGTGCTTTCGACCGCGTCGTTGGCGGATGTGAAGATCGGCCCCAACAAGTCTTTCATCCTGGCGTTGACCGGGCACTTGGGGTTGCCGCCCGGCCGCAGGGCGAAGACGTTGGTGTCGCCCTCAACCGCGCGGTAGATCTCGTCGAGGGTGATTGCGTCGGGGTCGCGCCTGAACTGAACGCCCCCGTCCTTTCCCGGCCGGATCTCGACCAGCCCGGCATGCTCCATGTCCTTGAGTAGCCGACGTACGACAACGGGGTTGGTCAGCAGGCTTCTCGCGATGATCTCGGAGTTTGTGCTGCCCGGCCCGGTGTAGGCCATGACGCAGAGGATTTGCACGGCGCTCGCCATGCGACTGTTCGCTGCCATAAGGAAACACTACCTGTTATGTTTTAGACGGTCAAGAGAGCCTTGCCACCTTCGTCGCGAGAACACCCAAATTGCGACACAATCAGGAAACAGCATGGTTACAAGCGCAACCTAAATTCCACCCATCGTGAGATCTCGGGAATAAGAGGTTAAGATGTCTGCCCTCAAGCGCCTTGGCACCACAGCCGCCATCGCCGGCCTGGCTTGCATCGGTATCACCGCGATGCCGCAGCATGCCAATGCCTGGTGGCATCGCGGCTACGGAGTTGGCATCTGGGTTCCCCCGGTGGTTGTCGCGCCGCCGCCGGCCTATTATCCGCCCCCGCCTGTGGTTTACGCGCCGCCGCCAGCCTACTACCCGCCCCCCCGCCGCATCTGGGTCCCGCCGCACTGGGAAGGGCCGTACTGGGTCCGCGGTCACTGGGCCTGAGCGTACGGAAACGCAAACCGGCACCGGCACACGCCAGGTTGACGACGGCGCCAACAGGGTCCACCGCTTGCCCATGTTGCGCCGTTTCGAAGCTCTGCTCGATCCCACCGCCGGAACGCCGGCGCCACCACCCAACGCCGGGCTGGTCCGGTTCTACTGGTTCTACATCAGGCAGGTCACCGGACTGACCGCGGCGCTGTTCCTGTTCGGCGGGCTGATCGCGGTCTTCGATACGATGATCCCGACCTTCATCGGCCGGGTGGTCAGCCTGGTGTCGTCAAACACCCCCGACCGGATGTTCCACGACCACGGGGCGGCGCTGTTGTGGATGGGCGTGGTGCTGATGGTGCTGCGCCCGCTTTGTTTCCTCGCCCACAACGTCCTGGTGAACCAGATCGTCAATCCAGGCCTGTCGAACATGATCCGCTGGCAGAATCACTGGCACGTGGTACGGCAAAGCTGGACATTCTTCCAGAACGACTTTGCCGGCCGCATCGCCAACCGAGTGCTGCAAACCGGCCCCGCCCTGCGCGAATCTCTCGTCATGGCTTTCGACGCCGCCTGGTACATCCTCGTCTACGGCTCCAGCGCCCTGATCCTGCTCGGCCGCCTCGACTGGCGCCTGACGCTGCCCATGGTGATCTGGTTCGTCATCTACGCCGTGATGCTGCGCTATTTCGTGCCCCGGCTGCGTGACCGCTCCCGCCGCGTATCGGAGATGCGCTCGAGCCTCACCGGACGCGTGGTCGACAGCTACACCAACATCCTGACCGTCAAGTTATTCGCCCGCGCGGCGGATGAGGACGCATTTGTGCGCGACGCGATCGATGATCATACCAACGCGTTTCGCGACCAGACGCGGATGACCACCGCCTATACGTCGACCCTGGTGCTGATGAACGCCTCGCTGATCGTCTCGATGTCCGCGGTGGCGCTTTGGCAGTGGTCGGCCGGCAATATCGCCATCGGCGCCGTCGCCACCGCCATCCCGCTGGCCTGGCAACTCAACAACATCGCCGGCTGGGTCGCCCGCAGCGTCACCTCGATCTTCGAGAACATCGGCACCGTCCAGGACGGCATGCGCTCCATCGACGTCCCGCGCCAGATGCCCGACCCGCCCGGAGCCACCGAACTTCACGTCACCGGCGGCGAAATCCGCCTTGAGAGCCTGCACTTCGACTACGGCCGTATCCGCAGTGACACCGAATCAAAATACCCCGCTGTCCTGCATGGCATCAACCTCACCATCGCCCCCGGTGAGCGGGTCGGCCTGATCGGCCCCTCCGGCGCCGGCAAATCCACCCTGGTCAACCTCCTGCTGCACTTCTACGACCCCGCCGCCGGCCGCATCGTCATCGACGGCCAGGACATCGCCGGCATTACCCAGGAAAGCCTGCGCCGCCATATCGCCATGGTCACCCAGGATACCTCCCTGCTGCACCGCTCGATCTGGGAGAATATCCGCTACGGCCAGCCCCAGGCGACCGACGCCCAAGTCATCGCTGCCGCCGAACAGGCCCAGGCGCATGAGTTCATCATGGGCCTGGAGGATTGGCACGGCCGAAAGGGCTACGATGCCCATGTCGGCGAACGCGGCGTCAAATTGTCCGGCGGCCAGCGTCAGCGTGTCGCCCTAGCGCGCGTGATCCTGAAGGACGCCCCCATCCTGATCCTGGACGAGGCAACCTCGGCCCTGGATTCCGAGGTCGAGGCGGCGATCCAGGAGCAGCTCGACACCCTGATGGAAGGCCGCACCGTCATCGCCATCGCCCATCGCCTGTCCACCATCGCGCGGATGGACCGGCTCATCGTCCTCAACGAAGGCCGGATCGTCGAGTCGGGCTCGCACGCCGAGTTGCTGCGGCGGGACGGGGTTTATGCGCGGCTATGGCGCCGCCAGTCAGGTGCGTTCGGCGACGCGGCTGCCGTCGCCGTCAAGTAGCGTCTGCATCGCGCCGGCCGGGTCGGTGCCGGCCGCGATCACATGGATTGTGCCGGGACGGGTGGCGTTCAGCGCGGTTACCCCGCCTTTCGGGCACAGGCCCAGGCATGACGTCTCGCAGATCCGGATGTCACGCGTGCGGTTCCTGCGCAACACGCTCTTCAGCGTTTCCTTGCGCTTGCGGCCAAAGCCGCCGTCGAGCTTCTTGCCGCATTTGCGGCAGACAATGAGAACGGTGCGCCACGGCGTGGCGCGGGATGCGGCTTTCTCTGACATCGACGACATATAGGGGCGGTGCCACCAATTGATAATCAATCAGGGGTGCGGGATGGTACGCCGCGAACCATGAACAAGGGAAACGACATGACAGGTTTGGTAGACGGCAAGGTCGCGCTGGTGACAGGTGGCGGCAATGGCATTGGGCGCGAGGCCGCCTTGCTGTTCGCGCGTGAAGGCGCCCGGGTGGCCGTTGCCGACTACGAGGCGGAGGCAGCGGCGCAAACCGTCGCGCTCATCAACAGCGCCGGCGGGCAGGCTATTTCCCTGTCCGGCGACGTCACCGCGGCCGCCCAGGTGAAGGCGATGCTGGATGCGACGACCGCCGCCTATGGCCGCATCGACTGCGCCTTCAACAACGCCGGCATTGCCGGCCACCAGGTGGACGCCACCGGCCAACTCACCCATGAATGGTCGGAAAAATCGTTCGACCGCATGATTGAGGTCAATCTTAAGGGCGTCTGGCTTTGCATGAAGCAGGAAATCCCCCTGATGCTCGCGCAAGGCGGCGGTGCGATCGTCAACACGGCCTCGATCGCCGGGCTGCTCGGACTGCGTACCTCCAGCGCCTATGTCGCCGCCAAGCACGGCGTGATCGGCCTGACCAAAAGCGCCGCCGTGGAGTATGCCGAAAACGGCCTGCGGGTGAACGCCGTCTGCCCCGGCTACATCGAGACCCGCATGACCGCCCCGTCGCGCGAAACCCGTGGCGAGTTCGTCATCGGCCGTACACCGATGCGGCGCTATGGCAAGCCACAGGATATCGCCGAAATGGTGGTATGGCTGTGCTCCGACCGCGCGGCTTATGTCACCGGTGCGGCCTACGAAGTCGATGGCGGCCTGACCGCATCGTAAACGGCCAGCCGGGGATGCCCGGCCGTCATGTCCTTAGGACGGCCGGGCTGCCATCTCCCGCATTCTTCCATTGCGATACGATCACAACCCAAGCTAGGGTTCCGTCCAATCAAATCCACTGCCGGTTGTGCTGCATCGCCAGTGGATCAAGAATTTGGGGGAGCTCCTTATGCCGCGTCCATGGCGATCGCGCATGGCTGTTGTTCCGTTCGCCTACATTCTGATCGCCTTGGGGTGTCAGGCAGCCGACACGCCGTCACGCACCGACGGGTGGCAGGGCTGGAGCGACAATGAGCGTGTTGCCTGGTACACCGCCTCGCAGGGGTCGCGGCTGATCCCGCGGGATTGGCTTGATGCGCTGGAACAGCCGGGCGCCAGCACAGCCCCCTTCCTGGACCCCACCTTTATCGAGGCATTTCGCTACCTGCCGAACCCGACGGTCGGAAAAGCCAGTCCCGACCCCGCTTGCCCATACGATGCCAGGTTGCCGCTGGGCTTCACCGTGGACTGCCGGTCCGACGAAGCGCTGAGCTATACCAGGCTGCGATGGAAGACCGGCCAGGCCACCACCGAACCCTGGGTGGGGATGAACTGCTCCGCCTGCCATACCGCTGAAATGACCTTCCAGGGGAAGCGCTTCCGCGCGGACGGCGGACCGACAATTGCCGATTTCCAAGGCATGACCGCGGCCATGGAGGCCGCGCTGCGCGATACCGCGGCGGACCCCACGAAGTTCAACCGGTTCGCCAACAAGGTCCTCGGGCCCGGCGCGTCGGCGGCCGACACCGGCATGTTGATCACCGCGCTGAACAAGCTCAATGCTTGGAACGCCGACCTCGCCAAGCTGAACGACCCGGGCGGACTGCAATACGGGTTCGGTCGGCTTGATGCGATTGGCCACATCTTCAACAAGGTCGCCCTGCTGGCCAAGCCGAACGATGTCCGCCACCAGATGGCCAATCCGGCCGATGCCCCGGTCAGCTACCCGTTCCTGTGGAACGTGCCGCAGCTCAATAAAGTGGAGTGGAATGGGTCGGCGCCCAACGTCGACGCCAACGATTTCCGCGCCGGTGCGGCCGTTCGCAACACCGGCGAAGTCATTGGCGTCTTCGGTGATGTCGTGGTGACGCCCCAGCCGGGCCTTGCCGGGTATGTTTCGAGCATCGACCTTAAGGCGCTGCTGGGGATGGAAACCCAGTTGACCAGGCTGCTGCCGCCCAGATGGCCATCCGGTTTCCCGCCGATCGACCAGGCGAAGGCCACCGCGGGGCGTGACCTGTTTGCGGCGAACTGCGCCTCCTGCCATGCGGTGCCGGTCTCGCCCGACGACCTCACGCACAAATACAAGGTCACGATGCAGTCTGCGTTCAACGGCGCCGACCCCACCAACACCGATATGTGGATGGCCTGCAACGCCGTGCTGGATTCTGCCTCCAGCGGTTTGTTCAAGGGTAATCTGGCGACCTTCATCGGCACCACGCGGATCACCGACCCGATGGACAGCTTCTCGCTGACCGGCAACGCCGCCATCGGCGCGATCCTCGGTAACCGCAATGAGCTGGTGCTTGCGGCGACGGAGGGGATCTTTGGCTTCGCCCACGGCCTGCCCTTGCCGCGGTTAGCTCTGCTCCAGCAGGGGCTGACGGCGAAACAGGCGCGTGCCAACGCCTGCAAGGCGTTTCCCGACAGCCCGACGGATCCCAAGATCGCCTACAAGGGACGGCCGCTGCAGGGCATCTGGGCAACGGCGCCTTATCTGCACAGCGGCGCGGTGCCGAACCTGTGGGAGCTATTGTTGCCAACGGCCCAGCGCCGCAAGGATTTCTGGCTGGGCACGCGGGAGCTCGACCCGATCGATGTCGGCTACCAGCCGGATCCGTCGGCACCCGGCAACACCTTCCACTTCATTGCTCGGGATGCGTCAGGGGCGGTGGTTGAAGGCAACGCCAACGGCGGCCATGACTACGGAAACGCCAGCCTGACCGACGATCAGCGTCGCGCCCTGATCGAGTACATGAAGACGCTATAAGGTTCCGTGGCCCGACCGGGCAGGGTTGCCGGGCCGCCTCCAGCGGACGAACGGACCGACAAGCGCGTTAAACAATAAGCGCTGCCTCGGCGGGCGCGGCGAAACCTATAACGCCGTGCCTGTTGCTCGTAGTGCGGTCAAACACCACGAAATGGCCGGCAAACAACGGCAGCCCGAGGATCGACTGCCCCGCCAGCGCACCATTGTCTCCGGTGATCATCGCCACGGCGCGGCCTCTCCGGCCGTAATCGAACTGCCAATAGTCCCGTGGCGCGATCGCGACTTTGGCCGGGGTCCCATCGCCGCCCTGGAAGACCAGCGTAAGCGTCGGCCAGTCCGTCAGTGTGATCGTGGTCTGGTCGCAGCCCGGGCCGGCCGTCGGCACACTCGCCTGCAGGACAGCGCCGAAGGATGGCCGGATGGCCGTGAACGCGTCGATGATCTTCATGTAGAGGCTCTGGTCGAGTTGCAGCATCCCCGCACCGCTGTCGACGATTGAATTCGAGAACACCAGTCCGCCCGGAGCCGCGGGCGGCACCGGAATGCTGTGCGTCCCGATCTGAACAGAGACCAGGTTGGTGTGATAATACTGCTCATGCACCACGGCCACATTGGCGAAGCTGCCGCTATAGAGGTCGGTGCAATCCATGCCGCCGCCCAGCACGAATAACCCGTTGTTCAGCGGATCGCTGACGGGATCATCAAGCGCCTGACTGGTCACGGAGCGCTTGACGAAAAAGGCAAAGATTTCGCGCGCCAGGCCGGCGGTTGCAAGCTGGCTGAGGAATGGCTCCAGATCGGCCTGCCGGCCAAGTCGCAGTTCATCGGCCTTGTACTTGGTCTGAAAGGTGTCCACCGGCATCCGCAGCGCCGTGTCCAGAGAGGCATATGCCAAGCCAAGAAGCCCGTCGGCGTTTCCGAATATCCCTTGCGTCTCTTGATACGTGACCGCGACATTGGCGTTCGGCAGCACGATCGGCGCCCCGCCGCCGACTGGGATCAACCCGATCGGCGTCTGCACCACCGCCGCCATGAAGCTGCCGGACTCGAACGGCGCCGACTGAAGCAGCTTCGTCGTGCGCGCCAGGGGGTCGGTCGCGGGATCGTAGCCACCGCCATCAATCACCAGCAGTCCAGCGCCGGTGTCGAGCAGCACATTGAGCGCGGTTGCGCCCGAACCGAACGACAACGCCATGGTGTAATGATTGCCGGTCAGCGTATTGGTAATGGGCATACGCCATTCGCCCGGCATCGAAGGATTCCTCCACCACGATCGCGATGCCGTGAGTGTAACGGAAACCGACTTGAACGCGAAGGTTATGTCCGCAAGTTGCCCGCCAACTTGCGGGCGAGCAACCAGCCAGGGATCGCCGCGGCCGGTGCCGCCGGTAGCAGCAGCAGCCAGCCCCACGGCTGGCCATTGACGATCAGGTCCATGCCGATCCCCAGCATCATGCCGCCGATCAGGCTGCCGGTGACCCCGGCGGCAATGCCGAGCCAAATGATGTCGCCGCGTGTAATCATGGATGGGGGTGCTAACGAGGCCGACAGTGTTTGACAAGCGGGCGGCCCGGCGCCTATACGCCCGGCTCTTCACTGCCGGGAACGTGGACGGATCCCCAGCCCAGGCTGGCGTGACCCGCGCCCGCCCATTGGTACGCGACCAATGGGCCTACCGGTGCAACAACAGGACGAAAGGGCCAACGCGCCCATGACTAAACGCGCCGAAAGCAAGTACAAGATCAACCGCCGCCTGGGTATCAACCTGTGGGGCCGGCCGAAGTCCCCGGTCAACAAGCGCGAATACGGGCCCGGCCAGCATGGTCAGCGCCGCAAGAAGCCAACCGACTTCGGCACCCAGTTGATGGCGAAGCAGAAGCTGAAAGGCTACTACGGCAACATCAGCGAAAAGCAGTTCCGCAAATATTATGAGGAAGCCGTGCGCCGCAAAGGCGACACCTCCGAAAACCTGATCGAAATTCTCGAGCGTCGGCTGGATGCGGTTACCTACCGCCTCAAGTTCGCCGTCACCCCGTTCGCTGCGCGTCAGTTCGTCTCCCACGGCCACCTGCTGGTCAACGGCAAGCGGGTCAACATCCCGTCCTATCTGGTCAAGGACAACGACACGATCGAGGTGAAGGAGAAATCCAAGCAGCTCGCCGTGGTGCTGGATGCTACCCAGAGCAGCGAGCGCGACGTCCCTGAATATCTGGAAGTCGATCATCGCGCGATGAAGGGCCGCTTTGCCCGCGCGCCGAAACTGTCGGACGTGCCGTATCCGGTGCAGATGGAACCGAACCTGGTGGTCGAGTTCTACTCGCGGTAATCAACGTGTTCTACTCGCGGTAATCAACGCGTTCTACTCGCGGTAGTAACAACTTTCTCTCGCTTTCTCTGTCCTTTGGGGCACCGCATGGTGCCCCCTTTTCGTTGCTGGTCGACCTCGCTGGCTCGGTTGACGCAAGCCCGGTCGCTGACTGTTCATGGCAGCCCAAGAGCCCCCGGACGCTCAGATCAATCAGCGCCGGCTGCGGCGGAACGTGGCGGTTGAAACGATCTCGCAGTTGGACAGCCCGGCCAGCGGCGCGAGGTCGGCATGCTTCGCCCCTCTGACATCCAGACGCTGCAGCGAGGTCAGGTGCCGCAGGGGCGTGAGGTCGCTTACCGCGGTGTCGCCCAGCTCCAGCACGCGCAGGCAGGACAGCCGCTGCAACGGGCTCAGATCGGCAACCCGGGTGCTGGACAATTGCAGGCTTTCAAGATTTCGCATCCCACCAAGCGGGGCGAGATCACGCACATCGGTGCCGCCAAGGTCGAGGCGGACCAATCCAGTCAGTTCGGCCAGCGGCGACAGGTCGCTGATCGGGCAACCAGTCAGATAAAGGCTTTCAAGGCGCCGAAGACCCGCCAGGGGACAGATGTCGGCCACCGGCGTGAACGACAGGATCAGGCTGCGCAGTTCCGTCAGCCCGGCGAGCGGTGCCACGTCGCAAACCTTCGTCAGCCGCAGGCCCAGCACCTGAAGCCGGGTCAGCCCTGCAAGCGGCGTTACATCGCTGATCAGCGTTCGGGTCAGGAACAAGCGCTCGATATCGGTCAGCCCGCCGAGCGCCGGCAGCTCGGCCACCGGCATGCGTTCCAGACGCAGTTCCCGCCCGCTCACTCAGCCGCCATCCGGGGAGGGTCGATCATCCCCGTCGCCCGCGCCAGATCGACCGACAACAGGCGGGACACGCCGCGCTCCTGCATCGTCACGCCGTACAGCCGGTCCATGCGTGCCATGGTCAGCGGGTGATGCGTGACAACCAGGAACCGTGTGCCGGTGTCGCGAACCATGTCCTCCAGCAGGGTGCAGAACCGCTCCACATTGGCGTCGTCCAGCGGCGCGTCGACCTCGTCCAGCACGCAAACGGGCGCCGGATTGCAGCGGAACACCGCGAAGATCAGCGACAATGCCGTCAACGCTTGCTCACCGCCCGACAGCAGCGACAATGTCGCCAGTTTCTTCCCGGGCGGCTGGGCATAGATTTCCAGCCCGGCCTGTAACGGGTCGTCGGAACCGACCATCCCGAGATGAGCGCGTCCGCCACCAAACATGCGGGTAAACAGCTGCTGGAAGTTCTTGTCGACGGCCTGGAACACCTCATTCAGACGCTCGCGGCCCTCACGGTTCAGATGGCCAATCGACCCGCGCAACTTGGCGATTGCCGTCGTAAGCTCCTCACGTTCGGTCTCGATCGTGCCGATATGCTTCTCGACATCATTCGCTTCCTGTTCGGCCCGCAGGTTGACCGGACCCATCTCCTCGCGTTCCTTGAGCTGGCGTTCAAGCCGGCGGCGGGCTTTGTCCTCCGCGTCCTGCGATACGTCGGACGGGGGATCCGGCAAGGCCGGATTGGCGCCAAGCCGTTCCAGAATGCGTTCGGCGACGGTGCCCCAGGCGTTGTTGGCCTGCTGGATCCCACCCTCGGCACGCACCGCCTCTTCACGGGCCTTGGCCAGGGTTGCCTCGGCCGCCCGCGCCGCGCGATCGCTCTCGTTGGTTTGGGTTGAGGCGGCTTGCAGGGTCCCGGCGGCCAGCCGGTGGGTCTGTTCGGCGGCTGCCAGCGCATCCAGGGCTTCGGCCCGGCGCATGGCGATCTCCGATGGCCGGGCCTCCAGCGATTTCAGCGTCGCATCAGCCTCAGTCTGCCGGGCGGCAAGGTCGACGACCCGGTCCATGGCGTCCTTGGCGCGCTCCGCCCATCCTGCGCGTTCGGCGGCGATCACGCGGTTGCGATTGGCGCGGGCGCCATGCTCGCGCGCCAGCAAGTCGCGTTCGCTGCGGGCAGTGGCTTCGCGAACCCGCGCAGCCGACAACGCAGCCCGCGCACGATCGACAATGGCGCGCAGTTCGCCGACCTCCGGCAGCGCCGTCTGCGATG
Organism: Rhodopila sp.; assembly: GCA_965200665.1. Lineage (GTDB taxonomy): Bacteria > Pseudomonadota > Alphaproteobacteria > Acetobacterales > Acetobacteraceae > Rhodopila. The sequence continues at coordinate 3,052,125 of OZ241370.1, forward strand.
CGCGGACCTGGGCCAGGGCGGCAACCGCTTCATCGCGCTCCAGCGTGATACGAGCCAACTGGTCGTCCGCCGCGGCCAGCCGGGCCGTCGCGGTTGCAGCCTGGTTGCGCAGGCTGGACAAGCCGGTGCGGGCACGTTCCAGCTTCTGTTCCCAGTCGCGGCGCGTGGTGCGGGCCACCTGTTCAGCAGCAACCGCGGCTTGGGCAGCAGTTTCAGCCGCCGAACGAGCAGCCTGCGCCGCCGCGGCATCCTGTTCGGCAACGCCAAGCCGGCTGCGCAGGCCAACCAACCGGTTGCGCTGCTTGAGGCGGACAGTGGCCTGGGTGGGCGTGCCGGCGCGGATCGTATAGCCGTCCCAGCGCCAGATCGCGCCGGAACGTGAGACCAAAGACTGTCCAGGTTGTAGATTGGACTGATAATCAAATCCTTTCTGCTCGTCTTCGACCAAGCCGATTTGCGATAGTGAGCGTGCCAGGGCAGCGGGCCCCTGCACGAACACCGACAGGGGTACGGCGTCAGCGGCCAAAGCGGGGGCGGGGTCGAATGGCCGCAGTTCACGCCAGTGCCTGGCCGCGCTGGGGTCAAGCGCCGATGTCAGCTCTTCACCCAGGACCGCACCCAACGCCGATTCGACGCCATCGGCAACCGCTAGCGAATCGATCATCGGCGGCCAGCGCTCGCCATCCTTGACCGACAGGACCTCGGCCAGCGCCTGCGCTTCGGCGGCGAGTTTGGCCCATGCCGATTCGCACGCTGCCTGTCGTTCCCGCGCCGTCGCCAAGGCCGCCGATGCGGCCGAACGGGCCCGTTCCGCCTGTTCGATGGCGATGCGCGCGGCCGACACGGCGGCCTCGGCTTCGGCGGCCTCGGCCGTCGCCCGGGCGATGACAGCCTGGTCGACCTGTTGGGCCGCCACCCGTTCGCGTTCCTGACCGATGCTGCCTGCCTGTTCGTTCAGCCGGTTGGCACGATGTTCGGCCTGGGACAGCAGCTGCGTGGCGGCCTGGGTGTGCGCATTGGCTTCGGCGGCGGCCTCCGTCGCGCGGTTGGTCTCGGCTTCGGCTACGCGAACCGCGTCGGCTGCAGTAATCATCGCGGCATCGGCGGCGGCCGCCCGCTCATCATGGCCGGCGCTGGCTTCGGTCAGCGTGGCTTCCTCGCTTGCCAGCCGTTGATCCGCCGCGGCGGCATCACGCTGCAACTGATCGGCATGCGCCAGGTCCTGGCGCAGTTGCCCGATCCGCCGCTGCGCTTCGCCCAAGGCCAGCCGGGCGGCTTGCTCCTCCCCCGCGATCTGCTCCTGCAAAACCCGGTGCCGTTCCAGAACCGTGCGGGCATTTGATTCCGCCTCGCGCAGCGGCGCCAAGTCAGCGGCCGCCTCAGCGGCCTGGGCGCGGGCATGCATCGCGGCCTCGGTGGCGGCGGCAACCGCAAGTTCCGCCTCATGCAGCGCAGCCGCGGCCTGGCTGCGGACATGTTCGACCCGGGCGCGCTGTATCGAAAACAGTTCCGCCTCGGCGGTGCGGATGGCACCGGAGATATTGCGGTACCGGCTGGCCTGGCGAGCCTGGCGCTTCAGATTGCCCAGCTGACTCTCCAACTGGGCACAGAGGTCATCAGCTCGGCTCAGATTCGCCTCGGCGGCGCGAAGCTTCAATTCCGCCTCGTGCCGGCGGGCGTGCAGGCCGGTGATATTGGCGGCCTCCTCCAGAACTGAGCGGCGGTCTTCCGGCTTTGCCCCGACAAGCGCTCCGACCCGACCCTGGCTGACCATGGCGGACGCGCGTGACCCCGAGGCCAGGTCGGCAAACAGCGTCTGAACGTCGCGGGCGCGCGTCTCCCTGCCATTGATGCGGTACGCCGATCCGCTGCCGCGTTCGATCCGCCGCACGATCTCCAGCTCCGATTGCTCGTGGAACGGTGGGGGCGCGCGGCCCTCGGCTTCGTCCAGGAACAGCGTCACTTCGGCAATGTTGCGCGATGCCCGGCCGGCGGTGCCGGCGAAAATGACATCCTCCATCTCGCCGCCGCGCAGGCTGCGGGCGCTGCTTTCGCCCATCGCCCAGCGCAACGCCTCAACCACATTGGACTTGCCGCACCCGTTGGGTCCGACAATGCCGGTCAGTCCGGGCAGGATCTCAACGCTGGTGGGTTCGGCAAAGCTCTTGAACCCGGCGATGCGAAGGCGACGGAAACTGACCGGCAATGGCTACTCCGTGTCGGCTATGCGGGGATCAGCTTTCGGAAGGCCGCGTAACTCATTTCCCCAGCGTATTTCTGGTTGTTGACCACAAAGCTCGGAGTCGAGTCGATTTTCCACTGATCGGTGTCGGCTTTTTGTTGCTGTACGATCCAGTCGCGCAGGCTGGTGTCGCCGACGGCCTTGTCGAAGGTGCTCCGGCTCATGCCGGCAAGACCGGCTATTTTCCACAGCTCCTCGGTCGGATCGTTGCCACGACCGAATGCCCAGCGATTCTGGGTGGAAAACAAGGCGTTGATGAACGGCTCGTAGCGGTCGACCGGCAAATAGCGGGCAACCTGTGACGCGGTCAGCGCCACCTGATCCAGCGGATAATCGTGGAACACCCACTTCACCGCGCCGGTGTCGATCAGGTTCTTCTGGATATCCGGGAAGGTGCCGGCCGCAAACGCTGCGCAATGGGTGCAGGTGAGCGAGAAGTATTCACCCACCGTCACCTTGGCGTCCGCCTTGCCGACGAAACGTTCCGCTCTGGGATCGATGTCGGCGGCGCGGGCGGTGCCTGCCAGTAGTCCGGAAGTGGCTCCGGCGGATACCATAGTTAGTAGGGAGCGGCGAGAAATCGGCATAGAAACCTCTATATCTGGTATTAAGATCTGTTCAAACGACGTTTGGTGTGCTTGTTCCGGCCAATAACGACCCGTCCCAGCGCGGCCAGGGCATCCTTCAACCCTCCATCGGGAAGCTCGGCCACGGCCTGCTGTGCCTCAAGAACGGCTTCCGGCGGAGATTGCCGGGTTGGCGGCGGTCTTCGCGGCATCCCGGCCTGAGTGAACTTCAGCGTATGGACCGGTTGACCACCGAGATGGGTGTTGATGCGATTGATTACCTCGACCCCCATGTAATGCAGGTCCATCGCCGCCGGTCCGGCACAGGCGATGGTCAGGACACCGCGGTCGAGTCGCCTCGGCACGGTCATCGAAGCCACTTTCGGGCCGACGATGATGTCCCAGTCTGCAATGATCTGGGCCGCCGCAGGATTATGTTTTCGAAAGGTTTGCTGGGTGATCGTCGGTACTAGATTGGCCAGCGGACGCGGCCCATAGACGAATCTGCGGGGTCCGGACATACCATCTGACGTGTCATCATCCGTCATCGCTTCTGCCCCCATTGCATCCGCAGCCGACCTCTTGCGGTGGTACGACCGTCATCGGCGACGGCTGCCCTGGCGGGCGGAGCCCGGCCAGACCCCTGATCCATATCGCGTCTGGCTCAGCGAAATCATGTTGCAGCAGACCACCGTCACCGCAGTCATACCCTACTACGAGCGGTTCGTAAGCCGTTTCCCAACGGTGCAGGCATTGGCCGCTGCGCCGCTCGACTCGGTGCTCTCGGCATGGGCCGGCCTCGGCTACTACGCCCGCGCCCGGAACCTGCATGCCTGTGCGGTGGCCGTTGCCGCGGCCGGCGGCTTTCCCGCCGATCTTGCAGGGCTTCAGGCCTTGCCGGGGATCGGAACATATACCGCGGCGGCGATTGCGGCGATCGCGTTCGGGCTGCCCGCGGTGCCGGTGGATGGAAACGTCGAGCGGGTGGTGTCGCGGGTATTTGCGATCGAGGATGCCTTGCCTGCCGCGAAGCCGGTGTTCCGGGCGGCGGCGGCGCGGCTGGGGGATGACCCGTTGGCGCGGGCGCGACCAAGCGATTTCGCCCAGGCGCTGTTTGACCTTGGGGCAGGCGTCTGCACGCCCGCGGCACCGGCATGTGCGGTCTGCCCTTGGGTAGCGGGATGTGCCGCGCGACAAGCCGGGATCCAGTCGAAATTGCCCCGGAAATCTCCCAAAAAGGCCCGCCCGGTGCGGTTTGGGGTGCATTTCTGGCTGACCGACGACGCTGGCCGCGTGCTGCTGCGGACGCGGCCTTCGAAAGGATTGCTGGGCGGCATGACCGAACTGCCGGGAACCGAATGGAGGCCGGAACCATGGACCGTGACGGAGGCAGTCGCGCTGGCCCCGATGGCTCTGGATTGGCGGGGAGCGGGGCAAGTCCGCCACGGCTTCACCCATTTCGAACTCATCATCGACGTGCTGGCCGCTCAGGTTCCGCAAATCGAGGCGGATGGATGGGTCCATCCGATCGACGCCCTGGAGGATGCGGCCTTGCCGTCCGTCATGTGGAAGTGCGTGCGGATGGCGTCCGCGCGCTGACCAGCATCGCCTTCAACGCCGCAACGGGCATCCTCTGCGGCATGACGGCCTCCACCGTATGGAGCGCGATCCAACCACGCCGGCAGAAGTCGGGCATCGCGGAACCGGCCGGCGTCCGCCTCTTTGCCGGCCCTGCATCCGTCGTGCTCGCATAGCAGGCACAGCCAACGCGCTACTCCGCCGCCTTCGCCATGTCGGTGGTCCGGGTCAGCGTCCGCAACGTCACGAACTCCTCGGCCGCCGTCGGATGAATCCCGATCGTCCGGTCGAAATCCGCCTTCGTCGCCCCCATCACCACCGCGATCGCCATCCCCTGGACAATTTCCGCCGAGTCCTCGCCCAGCATATGGACCCCCAGGATCTTCTGCGTGGCCTTGTCCACCACCAGCTTCATGGTCGTCTTCCGCCCTCGTCCGGACAGGTTGTGGCGCATCGGCGTGAACTTCGTCAGATAGATGTCCACCGGAGCGATCGCGCAGGCCTGCTCCTCCGTCAGCCCCACGGTCGCGATCGGCGGGGTCGTAAATACCGCCGAGGGCACGTTCCATAACGACACGCTCCGCGGCTTGCCGCCGAACAGGGTGTCGGCCAGCGCATGGCCTTCCGCCGTTGCCACCGGCGTCAGATTGACCCGGTCCGTCACGTCCCCCATCGCGTAGATATGCGGCACCGACGTCCGTAGTTCCGCGTCGACCTTGACAGCGCCTTTCGCATTCGTTTCCACGCCGATCCTGTCCAGCCCCAGGCCGGCCACATTCGGCCGTCGCCCGGTGGCAAAGAACACCAGCTCGCTCGTCAGCGTCTCACCATTGTCCAGCGTCAGGATCCGCCGGTCCCCGTCGGCCTCCAGCTTCGCCGGCAGCCGGGCAGGGTGCAGGATGATGCCCTGCGCCGTCAGCGCTTCGACCATTGCCTCCCTGATGTCCGGATCGAACCCGCGCAACGGCAGCGGCTGGCGATAAACCAGGTGCACCTCCGCCCCCAGCGCCCGGAAAATCCCCGCAAACTCCAGCGAGATATAGCCGGACCCCACCATCACCACATGGCGCGGCATCGTCTTCAGAAAGAACGCGTCATCCGACACGATCCCCAGCTCCGCCCCCGGAATGGCCGGCCGCTCCGGATGCCCGCCGGTGGCAATGACGATCTTTTCCGCGGTCACCCGCTTGCCCGCAACCTCGACCGTGTGCGGATCGACCAGCACCGCCCGCCCGTCGAACACCGTCGCGCCGGCGCCGGTCAGCAGCTTGCGATAGATCCCCTCAAGCCGGTTGATCTCGCGGTCCTTGGCGGCGATCAGCTTGCCCCAGTCATGCGGGCCTTTGTGCATCTCCCACCCGAAGCCCACGGCATCCTCCGCCCAGCCGCCATACTCGCCCGCCTGCACCAGCAGCTTCTTCGGCACGCAGCCGACATTGACGCAGGTGCCGCCCCAGTAGCGTTCCTCCGCCACACCGACACGGGCCCCGTGCCCGGCGGAGATCCGCGCACAGCGCACCCCGGCCGATCCACCGCCAATGACAAAAAGGTCGAAATCCATGCGGGCGCTCCCTTACTCGGTCGCGCTAATCTGTGGCCTCGTCCGCAATGGCGCAAGGCGATCCCAGACCCGCCGCACCCCGCCACCAGGACACCCTTCGCCCAAACCCTTGCCCCCCAACCATCATCCGCGCGAAACTTCCACAACGTTGGGGGAAACGATCAAGATGTTGCAACGCCGCGGCCTGACCTTGGCCTTGCTCGCCAGCCCGTTCATCAGCCGCCGCGTGCGCGCGGAGGACTCCGTCGTCCGCATCTCCAAGCAATACGGCCTCGGCTACATGTCGATGATGGTCATGGAGCACGAACACCTGGTCGAGCGTCACGCCGCCAAACAAGGTCTCCCGACACTGACCACCGAATGGTCGGTCCTCGGTGGCCCCACCCCACAGATCGACGCGCTGCTGGCCGGCCAGATCGGCTTCATCGGACCCGGCTCCACGACGCTGGCGACCCTGTGGGACAAGACCGCCGGCACCGCCCGCGAAATACGCGCGCTATCCGCCCTGCAATCGATGCCGTTCGTGCTGATGACCCGCAATCCCGGCGTCCGCACCATCGCCGATCTCACTGCCACCGACAAAATCGCCCTGCCCGGCGTGAAAATCACCGGCCACGCCCTGACGCTGGAGATGGCCGCCGCCAGGCAATGGGGCTTTTCCGAATATGCCCGCCTCGACCCCCTGACCATCACCCTGGCCCACCCCGACGCCATGGCCGCCCTGCTCGGTGGCAAATCCGAGGTCAACTGCCACTTGGCAAGCTCGCCATTCTATTATTACGAGCGCGCCGCCCCCGGCATCCACGAAGTATTCAAGTCCTACGACGTCACCGGCGGGATGCACACCAACGGCGTGGTGCTGACATCGAAAGCCTATCACGATGCCAATCCGAAAATCTGCGCCGCCGTGCTCGCCGCCCAGCAGGAGGCAAATGATTTCATTCGGAACAAACCGGCCGAGGCGGCGGAAATCTACCTGGCGATGACCGGCGACAGGAACGGCACCGTCAGCCAGATGGCCGGCTGGGTCGCCGATCCCGACGTCGTCTACACAACCGTGCCGATGAAGGTCATGGATTTCGCCGCCTTCATGCACAAGGTGGGGCGCCTGAAGCGCCAGCCCGACAGTTGGAAGGACATGTTCTTTCCTGAATCTCAGGACACTGCAGGGAGCTGAGCGATGAAAATCACCCGCGTCGAGGCCTTCCAGGTGCAATGGGCACCCGGCGAAAAGTCCAGTCAGCGCAGCGCCTTTGTCCGCGTCCACACCGATACCGGCCTGGTCGGCCTGGGGGAGGCCTCGCCGATGCAAGGCGGGCGGGCCTCACTGGGAATGATCGTCCATGATATTGCGCCGCTGCTGGTGGGCCGCGACCCGCTCGACCACGCCGTCCTTCTCGACCACGCCATGCACACCCTGGTGAAACTCGGTCCCGAAGGCGCACTGACCGGCGCCCTCGCCGCAATCGACATCGCGCTGTGGGACCTGAAGGGCAAGCTCACCAACCTGCCGATCTACAAACTGCTGGGTGGCGCCTGGAAGACCGCATTGCCTTTCTATGCCTCGATCGGCGGCAACGGCGACCGCCCGGTCGACGACGTCCTGCGCACCGTCGAAACCCGGCTGCGCGACAAGCCGGCCGCGATCAAGATCCGCTTCGACAACAACCGAACCACGCTGGACGCCGACATCCCGAACGACATCGCCAAGGCCAAAGCCGTCCGCAAACTGGTCGGCGACGGCTTCCCGCTCGCTTTCGATGCCAATAATTGTTACACCATCGGCGGCGCCATCCGCGTCGGCCGAGCGCTGGAGGATCTGGGGTTCTGGTGGTTCGAGGAACCTGTCCAGCACTACCATATTCACGCCATGGGTGAGGTCGCCCGCAAGCTCGACATCACCGTGTCCGCCGGCGAGCAGACGTACACGCTGGCCGCACTCGCCGACCTGATCAATGCCGGCGTTCGCATGGTGCAGCCCGACATCGTCAAGATGGGCGGCATCACCGGCCTGCTGCGCTGTGCCGCCCTGGCCCACGCCCACGGCGTCGAACTGGTTCCCCACCAGACCCAGCCCACCATCGGCCACACCGCCAACCTGCACGTCGTCGCGTCATTACTTCAGGGCACCAAACCCGCCGAGTGGAACGACCCCTCGACCCGCACGCATGCCGTCTTCGACAATCCGCCCGTGCCGGTGGACGGCCTGTTTCATCTGCCATCCGGCCCCGGCCTGGGCCTGCGAATGAACGAAGCCGCCCTCGCCGCCCGCCGCGTCGAGCTCTGAGCAGGCACAAATTCTGTGCTCGCCGCGTTCGGTGACAATGATCCCGAACAAGGAATGCGGCATCATTGTTCGCTGGCCTGACTGCAAGTCTGGCCTCCCGCGCTCACCCGTGCCAGCCTGCAGCAATAACAAGCGCGGGCCCCACCCGCCGGCACAGGGAGATAACAATGTCAGCCACACACGCCGCGGATGTCGCGGCATGGTCGAGTCCCGATCAAACCGCCACCATTGCCGCCCGCATCGACCGACTGCCGGCCACCAGGCACACGCGATGGCTGGTCATCCTGCTGTCCCTGGGCGCGTTTTTCGAAGTCTATGACAACGCATTGACCGCCTATATCGCCCCCGGCCTCTACAAGGCCGGTATCCTGGTCCCCACCACGCACAATTTCTTCGACATCCACGGATACGCCGCCCTAGTCGCCTCCACGTTCAGCGGCATGTTTCTCGGCACCCTCCTGTTCAGCCCATTGTCGGACCTGTTCGGCCGCAGAACCATCTTCACCTTTGCCCTTCTCTGGTATTCAATCGCCACCCTTGTCATGGCCTGCCAGTCCACCCCGCTCGGCCTCGACATTTCGCGCTTCGTCGCCGGCCTCGGCATCGGCGTTGAGTTCGTAACGATCGATACCTATATCTCCGAACTCACACCCAAGGATCGCCGCGGCGCCGCCTTCGCACTCAGCCAGTTCATCCACTTTCTGTCCTATCCGGTCGTGGCCTTCCTCGCCTGGCTGTTTGTCCCCACCACCACCTTCGGCTTTGACGGCTGGCGCACCGTCGCCATCATCGGCGCGCTCGGCGCCATCATCGTCTGGGTGGTCCGCCTCGGGCTGCCGGAATCGCCTCGCTGGCTGGCTCAGCACGGCCGCCTGCAGGAAGCCGACCGCATTATCTCGATCATGGAACAGCACGCCATTCGGGAAACCGGCCAGCCACTGCGCCCGCCCGTGGTGCTGGCCGGCGAGGTCGAGGATCAGAAAGGCTCCATCGCCGAGATCTTCAAGCCGCCCTACCGGGGCCGCACCATCATGATGGTCGTCTTCAACCTGTTGCAGTCGATCGGCTACTACGGCTTTGCCAGCTGGGTACCAACCCTGCTGCTCGCCCAGGGCATCAATGTCACAAAATCGCTGGAATACACCGTGGCTGTCGCACTGACCGCCCCGCTTGGCCCGCTGTTCGCACGGCTGTTCGCCGACCGGATCGAACGCAAATGGCAGGTCTGCGCTTCAGCCACCGGCATCGGCCTGTTCGGCCTGCTGTTCTCCCAACAATCCGCCGGCGCATTGATCATCCTGCTGGGAATCCTCGTGCAGATCAGCAACACCACGCTGTCCTACTCGTTCCATGCCTACCAGGCTGAGATCTACCCAACCCGCATTCGCGCCCGCGCCGTCGGTTTCGTCTATTCCTGGAGCCGGTTCAGCACGATTTTCGTCGGCTTCATGATCGCCTTCTTCCTGCGCGACTTTGGCACCACGGGCGTGTTCCTGTTCATCGCCGGCGCCATGGCAACCGTCGTTGGCGTTGTAGCCCTGTTCGGCCCCAGCACCACCGGACGCCGGCTGGAAGATATATCGAAATGATACCAGCCGGGCATCGAAAGGCTGCCGGGCCGCGTCCATCGCCCGCCGATGGACGCGGCCTGACATGAACCCTCAGGCCGCCACTTGACCCGTGCCCACCGGTGCCCACGCCTTCACCACCGGCAGCACCTCCTTGGCGAACAGCCGCAGCCCCCTTTCGGATATCTCCATCGGCGTACCACCAAAGCGGAACGCGACATTCAGCTCGAAATCCCCAACCAGCGCGCGCCGGTCTTCCAGCCCACGCAGGATCTTGTCCGGCGTGCCCCAGCTTGCTGCCTTCATGAAGCCCGCCACTGCACCCTCCAGCCCGGCCTGCCGCGCGATCTCGGCCTTCTGCTGGTAGGAGTCGTAGCCCTTCACCGTCTTGAAGTGCTCCCCCAGAAACTCGTAATGATGGAAATTACTTTCCACGAATTTGCCCTGGTACCGCTGAGCTTCGTCCTCCGTCTGCGCCAGGTCGGTTCCGCACACGCAGAACTCGGTCAGCATGATATGCGGTGCGGGGGTGCCATGCAGCTTGCGGTGCAACTCCTGCCCATGCCGGATGACGGGGGCCCGCAACTCCCACGGCCGGTCGGCGAACATCACCATATGCGCGCCCAGCTTGGCAGCCGACATCACCGAATCCTCGCTCGACGCCACCGCGTAGATACGCCCGTCAAATGAGTGCTGCGGGCGCGGCCGGATCTCGATCCGCGGTTGCTTGTAGAACGGTCCGTCACCCTCGATGAACCCGGTCTTCAGCGCATTGACGATCATCGGGGCTGCTTCATCGAACCGCCCGCGCGATTCGTCCATGTTCATCCGGAACGCTGCGAATTCGCGACGCGCCAGCCCGCGCCCCATGCCGAACCGGAACCGCCCGCCCGACAGGTTATCCAGCACCGCGGCCTGTTCCGCCACCCGCAGCGGATCGTGCCAGGGCAGGATCACCGCCGCCGTGCCCACGTCAATGCCCGGGCACAGTGCCGTCAGGTAGGTCATCAGCTGGATGTTGTCCGGAACAAACGAATAGTCATTGAAGTGGTGTTCCGCCGACCACAGGCAATCAAACCCAAGATCGGCCGCCAACCGGGCCAGCCGGATTTCCTCGTCCCAAACCCGCGCGTCGGAGCAGCCTTCCCAGCCGTAGCTGGCGAACACCATCATCATACCGACATCCATGGACATTCTCCCTTTGCACCGAAATTAGGGAAAATGGTTTCACGCTCAGCCCGCCTTGGCAAGCCGCCGAAGCCGCTGATATCGATCACCACGGCAGACATGATCGTCCGTCCGCGCTTCAGCGTTTAGGGGAGATTACCAGGACGGAGAGCTGGCGTTCGCCCAACGCAACTGCGCCCTGAAGCGCTGCTAAACGCCACGAACCAGATCGATAGCGGGCTGCACACAAACCCTTGCCTCGAAATAGTGGAGAAGCGTCGCGCGATCGCACGTTGCGGACCTTGGAGCGCGCGTTCTGGGGCCGCCTCACAACCCGGCGCGTTCGTCGCGGAGGTCGCTCAACCGGACCGAACTTGCACGAAGCCCGACCTCGCGGGGCGTTGTTGGCTGGCTGGCCGTTCGCAGGGCCACCGCGGTCTACGCTGCTTTGCCTCGGTCACGTCGGAACCGCTAAATCCATCGCCCGTTCAGCCCACATGGACAATGATGGCAACATACAAGAGCGCAGAACCCGACAGTGCCAAGCCCGTGCGCTGCAACAGATTGCAGCCGTCCTGGGTTGGACGGCCGGCACCATCGCCGTTGCTGTTATTCTTTGGACCCTGGGCGACGTGCTGCTGCTTGTGTTTGCCGCTGCCCTCCTGGCCGCGGGGCTGCGAGGCGCGGCGACCTGCGTCAGTCGCACCCTCGGGTGCCCGGAATCCGTTTCTCTCGGCGCCGTAGTCCTGACGCTGGTCGCTGTGCTGGGACTGATGGTTTGGTGGACTGGCCCGCGCTTGGTGACCGAGGGAGGCCTGCTCCGAGAGCAACTTATCACCCAATGGCACGCCCTTCGCGGCGTGCTGGAGGCGAGGCCCTGGGGCGACGCCCTGCTAAATCAGCTCCCGTCCAGCTTGGGCGGCGAAGCGCAAGGCAGCAGCATCGCACCCCGCGTGGCCGGCACCATCGCCGGCGCCCTGTGGTCCGCCGTAGGCCTGCTCGGAACCCTCATCCTGCTGCTCGCCTCGGCGCTTTATTTCGCCGTAACACCATACGTGTATATTGACGGTCCGCTCCGTCTCGTACCGAAACGCATACGCGGCCGGACGCGTGAACTGGTGATCATGGTCGGACACACGCTGAAGCTCTGGCTTGCGGGGCAGCTGCTCGACATGCTCGTGGTCGGGGTGGTCACTGGTATAGGCCTCTTCCTGCTCGGAATTCCGCTCGCCTTCATCCTTGGCGTTCTGGCTGGATTGATGAACTTCGTGCCTTACGTCGGCGCCATCGCGGGCGCGGTTCCCGCCATCCTTATCGCCTTCGCCAAAGGCCCCCAGGAGGCAATTTTCGTTACGATATTATTCCTTGTTGTGCAGGGGCTGGAAGGCAATGTGCTCTCGCCACTGATCCAGCGCCGCGCCGTGAACTTGCCGCCAGCCGCAACCATCCTGGCGCAGACGGCGCTTGGAGCCTTGTTCGGCCTGCCGGGGATCATCTTCGCCACTCCCATCGCCGCGGCTATCCTTGCTACCTTGCGGGAGCTGACATCCGACTCCGCGGCAGAAGCGGAAAAAGATATTTGAGCTAGGCCTGGTTTGTCGTCCGGACCCGTTCTGAAATCCAGGCAACCTGACGCCTTCGGCATCCGGCCCAGGCCTTCTACGGCCGGATGCCTAAAACCGGTCGAATGACGTTCGGTCCGTCCTAGGTCCCGATACCGCCGATCGCCAGGTACTTGACCTCCAGATAATCCTCGATGCCGTATTTGGACCCTTCGCGCCCCAGCCCCGACGACTTCATTCCCCCGAACGGCGCTTCCGCTGTCGAGATGATCCCCTCATTGATCCCGATGATGCCGTATTCCAGCGCTTCGCCGACCCGGAAGATCCGCCCGATGTCGCGCGCATAGAAGTACGCGGCCAACCCGAACTCTGTGTCGTTGGCCAGCCGGATCGCCTCCTCTTCGGTCTTGAACCGGAACAACGGTGCCACCGGCCCGAACGTCTCCTCGCGGAAGATCAAGGCGTCATGCGGCACATTCGCCAGCACCGTCGGCTCATAGAAATTCCCGCCCAGCCGGTGCTTGTGCCCACCTGTCACCACCGACGCACCCATCGACAGCGCGTTCGCCACATGCTCCTCGACCTTCGCCAGCGCATCCGCATTGATCAGCGGTCCCTGCGATACGCCTGGCTCCATCCCGTTGCCGACCTTCATCGCTTCCACCGCCGTCTTCAGCTTGGCAGCGAACGCCTCATAGACCCCGTCCTGCACCAAAATCCGGTTCGCGCACACGCATGTCTGCCCGGTGTTGCGGAACTTGCTGCCCATTGCACCCACCACCGCCGCATCCAGGTCGGCATCATCGAACACGATGAACGGCGCATTCCCGCCCAGTTCCATGCTGGTCTTCTTGATCGTCGGCGCACATTGCGCCAGCAGCTTTGCCCCCACCTCGGTCGAGCCGGTGAACGACAGCTTGCGCACCAGCGGGTTGGACGTCAGCTCCCCGCCCATCGCCGACGACCCGCCGGTCAGGATGTTGCACACGCCCGCCGGCATGCCCGCCCGTTCCGCCAGCACTGCCAGCGCCAGCGCGGAGAACGGCGTTTGCGACGCCGGCCTGATCACCCCGGTGCAGCCCGCCGCCCAGCCTGGCCCCGCCTTGCGTGTGATCATCGCGGCGGGGAAGTTCCACGGTGTGATCGCCGCAAATACCCCGATCGGCTCCTTCAGCACCAGGATCCGCCGCCCTTTGGCATTCTGCGGGATCGTGTCGCCGTAGATGCGCTTCGCCTCGTCGGCGAACCAGTCGATGAAGCTGGCGGCGTAGACGATCTCACCCCGGCTCTCCGCCAGCGGCTTACCCTGTTCGGCGGTCATGATCACCGCCAGGTCGTCGGCGTTCGCCAGCATCAGGTCCGACAATTTCCGAAGTATCGCCCCGCGCTCCTTCGCCAGCATCGCCCGCCAGCCCGGATAGGCCGCTGCCGCCGCTTCGATTGCCCGACGCGTCTCCGCCGCACCCATGTTCGGCACTTCACCGATCGCTTCCCCCGTTGCGGGGTTCTTTACGATAAGCGTCTGCCCGCCATCGGCCTCCACCCACTTGCCGTCCAGGTAGTTGGCCTGCCGGAACAGCGACGGGTCCTTCAGCGGCAATGGTGCGACTGGGTTCAGCATGGTTGGGTTCCTCCTCACCGTGTGCCCGAAAGATAGGCCGTTCGCCCAGCGATGCCAGGGGCCCCGGTCAACCGGACCCCAACCGAAATGATCAGCCCGATACCCGGTTCGTTAAGCTGAATGCGCGATGGATACCCGGCATCATGACAGCCGCCGCTTCACCCCACGACGCCGTACCGCCCGATGCCGATCGTCGCTTCCCGTAGGCGCAGCTCGCATCCTTGTGAACAACCACCGATTCCGATGGAAGAACGAATGGCGCCAAGCACAACGGCAATGGGCTATTGCGCTGACCGTAAACGGTCAGCGGTCAAACCTTCAGACCGGTGCCATCATCGTCGGCTCCGCCGTCGCCACCTGGTTCCGGCCCGCCCGCTTGGCTGCGTAAAGCGCCATGTCCGCCTCCTTCACCAGCGCGTTCATGTCGTCCCCAACCCGCGCCGGCCTGCAGGCAATCCCAACGCTCACGGTCACGGTTCCCATGGGCGAGTCCTCGTGCGGGATGGCGCTCAACTCGATCTCCCGCCGGATCCGATCGGCGGTCAGCATGGCCCCGGCAAGGTCGGTGCCCGGCAGCAGCACGGCGAACTCTTCCCCACCATAGCGCGCACCCAGGTCGCCGCCCCGCCTGATGCCGGCCTTGATGCAGCCCGCGATCATCCGCAGCACGTCGTCGCCGGACGGGTGTCCGTAACGGTCATTGTACCGTTTGAAGAAATCCGCATCCAGCATCAGCAGTGCGATCTGTTCGTCTGCCCGCGTCGCCCGCCGCCATTCCCGATCCAATGCTTCATCGAACGCCCAACGGTTCGCCAACCCGGTCAGTCCGTCAGTCTCTGCCAGAAGCTTCAACTTCTGCTCCGAGGCATAGCGCGCCGTCACGTCCCGGGTGACCGCGATCAGCTCCCGCGGCGCTCCGGTCAAGGCATCGCGCAGCAGCCGTATATGCGCCTCAAGCCAGACCTCACCCCCGTTCTTCTTGATCACCCTGTAAACCACCGTGGCTTCTTTCTGCCCGGCCCGCAGCGCTGCCAAGGTCTCGCGCGCCAGCGCCCGGTCGTCCGGGTGCACGGTGTCGCACCAGGGACGGGCCCGCAGCATCTCCTCGGGCGTGAACCCCAGCACCTCCGTGACCGACGGCGAGACGTAGCGGCGCATGCCATCAAGGTCGAGCCGCATGATGATGTCGCTGACGTTCTCGGCCAGCATACGGAATTGTTCAGCCCCCTCCCGGGCTTTCTGCTCTGCACGGTGCCGCCGTGCCAGTTCCAGGTGCAGGGCCCGCGCCAGCCCCATCAGCAGTGCGATCGTTGCCGCCGTGACCCCGCCCATCGCCAGTGTTTCGTCCCACCAGCCGGTATAGATGTCAGCCAGCGATGACCCCACCACCAGTACCAGGGGCAGCCCGCCAATGCGCGCATACCGCATGTGCCGGGCAATCCCGTCCAACTTTGAGTATGAGTCAAACCATCCGGCCGGTGCCTGCTGTAACAACGCCCATAGCGGACCATCCTTCACGTTCCGTCCGACCATGCCGTCGTTCCACGGCTCCCGGGTAATCACCTGCACCTCGTCGTTCAGCACCGTAACCGTGTTGTTGGTTCCCGCGGCCACGGCATGGACCAGATCACGGATCGACCGCACCGGGATGATAGACGTCGCAATACCGCCGAAACCCCCAACTTCATTTGCAAGAGGGCGTGCCAGTGCAATCGCCGACCCGTCGCCGGCACCCCACTTGAACGGGCGCGACAACATCGTGGCCATCCCCGGATGATCTCGCAGCGTCTCGAAATAATCCAGCCGTGCCACGCTCTTGATGCTCGGCACCGCGGCTCCGCTGTCATACAGGACCCATCCGCTGCTGTCGGTAATCAGGATCTGGCCAAGCGATTGGTCTCCCAGGTCACCGGCAAACAGCATCTGCCGGCGCACCGGCTCACTGGTCTGTTCGAAACCGGGCGTGGACAACGCGCTGATCGCCCATCGCAGCGACACGTCGTTGAAGCCGATGCTGCGCTCCAGGTCCTTGCTGATCGCCTGCAGCACACTTTGCGACGCCGCATCCGCGCGCCGATAGAGATCGATCCGAGCGTGCCAGAGGATCAGGGCAGTCGACATCGCGATCACCAGGGCCACGATCACCAGGATACTCACGAACGCCGCGCTTGGCGGGTCGCGGTTCATCGACTCGTCGCTCGTTGCCGACCTGCTCATCACGCCAAGTATAGCGGCGGAAGATTGACAGAAGGTTAAGCACCGCCGGCTGCCGCCTCAGCACAATAACACCGCATGTGACGTCTAGAACCCGTCCACCTGCCAAAGGGGATTGGCTGCGGCATTCCGGTTCATGCGCGAGCTGTAAGCCTGTTCAACCGGTGTCCAGATCAGGACAGGCAGGCGCCCGATGCTGAACAGCGGGCGCATCTCATCCACGCCAAGATCGGGGGATTGCGGCACATAAGGCGCCACCGTCGTCTGGCTTGCACCCGGCAATGAGGCCGGCGCCGGCGTTCGATTTTGCGCATGCGCCGCTGCAGTCATCGCCAACATGACGACAGCACTAAGCAGAACCGACTTGCCCATCCTACACGACCCTACTTCCGATTGTCCCGCCCGGCAGACATGGGATCGATTGCATGGAACCGAACAGGCCAGCCCATCAACGCCTGCGACAAAATCACGCCATGCCGCTCGCTTTCCCGGCGCCAGGGATCACTCGCGGCTGCGTGCCCTGTTCAGCAGCAGGAACCCAGCGCCAACGATCACCACGCCCGCAGCCAGCCCCGCCGCCGCTCCCAGATATCCGCCGCGTATGTCGCCCAAATAGCTTCCCAACCCCGCCCCGACGGCGAGCAGGACAAACGGGATAAAACAGCCCACGGCAAGCATTACGACCCAATCCTGTGAAGAAGGCGCCATTACAATCAGGGGCGCCCAGCTTGTC
The DNA here is from genome assembly GCA_965200665.1 of Rhodopila sp. Classification (GTDB taxonomy): domain Bacteria; phylum Pseudomonadota; class Alphaproteobacteria; order Acetobacterales; family Acetobacteraceae; genus Rhodopila. The sequence continues at coordinate 3,069,224 of OZ241370.1, forward strand.
TACGTCCGCTACCGCGGTTCGAACCCCAGGACTAGCAAGCAGCCAACAAGCAAGCAGCCAACACTTGCGGTCGGGCAGCACAGGCCTAAGCTGCCGGCAATCAGGGAGCAAACAATCATGATCGACATGCACGCCCATTGGAAACCCGCTGAAGTCGCCGACGCCCTGCGTGCCCGCAGCCGCGAGCCGCGCATCCTCCGCAACGACGCGGGCATTGAGGTACTGAAACTGCCGCGGATGGGCGAAACCCCGCTCGCCGAGGCGTTCGATGACGTCGAAACGCATCTCGCCCGCATGGATCGCCAGGGCGTCGAGGTCAGCGTGTTGTCCGTCGTTGGCGGCTTCTGCTGGATCGAGTCCCAGGCGCCGGAGACATCCTTGCCGCTCTGCCGCCGGGTCAACGACCGGTTTTCCGCGATCTGCCAACAACATCCCGGCCGTTTCGCCGCCTTCGCCGCGCTGCCGCTCACCGACATGAACGCCGCCGCTGCCGAACTCGACCGCGTGTTCGGCCTCCCCGGCATAGTCGGCGCTCAGTTGCCCGGCAACTATTTCCTGACGCGCAATGATGCCGAGGCTGTTCGCCCGCTGCTGGACGTTGCCAACCGCCACAAGGCGGTGCTGCTCATCCACCACGGCCCGCGTCCCGGCGACGCCTACCCCAAGGTCGGCGGCGACACCGACAATGCCCGCCGTCGCAACGGCACGCTCGACATGCAGGCCAGCCTGTCGTCGGTCATGGTGACGCTCTGCCTCACCGACATCCTCGCCGACTACCCGGACGTAACCGTCGTAGTGCACAACCTCGGCGGCAACATCCCCTACGAGGTCGAGCGGATGGACCACCGCAGCCTGCTCGACACGCCGGACGAGGAACTGCCGTCAGCCCGTTTCCGCAGGGCGAAGGTCTATGTCGATTGCAATTCCTTCGGCCCCCGCGCGATCGAGGCCGCGGTGGCGCTATACGGCCCCGAACGCATCGTTTGCGGCACCGACGGCAGTGCATTCGGCGTCGACTGGACGCGCAAGGCACTGGCCGATGCTCAGATCAATGAGGACGCCCGCCAGCAGATCCTGCACCGCAACGCCACCGCCATGCTCGTCCGCGTCGTCACCGCGCCGCTCCAGGCCCAGGCCGCCTAGCTCGTTTTCTTGTCTGTAACAAGAAACTGCCTGTTGACGCAGTTCTCCAGCCGCCCGTCGCGCAAGTAACGGGCGGCGGTCCGCGACGAGAACCCGCGGTTGTCCCGCATGCTTTCCGGCGTGAAGAAAGCCGAGTGCGGCGTCAGGACCAGCCGGTGCCGTATCCAGTCCTCGTTGCGCTGCCAGGCAGCAATCAATCGCGACTGCGGGTTCGCCGGCTCGTCCGGCAAGACATCAAGCCCGGCTGCAAGCACGGTGCCGTCCTTCATCGCGTCATACAGTGCGTCGATATCGACGATTGGTCCGCGTGCGGTGTTGATCAGGATCATCCCCCGCTTCGCCGCGGCCAAGGCATCCGCTCCGATCAGGCCCCGCGTCTGCTCGCTCAGCGGCGCATGCACGCTGACGAAATCGCACTGCCCCATCAGCTCCGCCAGCGATTGCGTCCGCCGCACTCCGATCGCCAGCTCATATCCGTTGGGCTGATACGGGTCATAAAACACGACGTCCATGTCGAATGCCTTGGCCCGCCGCGCCGCGGCCGTGCCGATGCGGCCCATGCCGACCACGCCGAAGGTGCAGACCGACAGCCGCCGGCCAAACGGATTATGCGCCGGGCGCCAGTTGCCCTTCAGGTCGGCCCGCAGCTCCGAATCATGATAGGCAATGCTCTTGGCCAGCGTCATCATCAGGGCGATGGCATGATCGGCAACTTCCCGCGTCCCGTAATCCGGCGTGTTGCAAACCGGGATGCCCATCTTGCCGAAGCGCTCGATGTCCACGTCATCGTAGCCGACCCCGAACTTCACGAAGATCCGGCACTTGCGCAGCTTATCAATATACTGCGCCGGACAGGACCCAACGACGGCATCCGCGTTCGCCCACTGCTCGTCTGTCACATCCGCGGCGTTGCTGCAGAAATCAGCCTGAAAGCCGGGTCCCACCGCTTCGCGGGCCACCTGCTGGTAATCCGGCGCGATAGCCGGCCAAAGAATGCGCCCGGACTGTTGTGTCGTCATCCTGCCGTTCCCCATGATCGATTTCTTGCGCCGCATCCTAAGGCAACATCACCTGACCGGAACAGCCCGAGCGGTAGGTTTGCTCGCGCGAGCGCTGGGATCGAGCGTGCCTTGTGTTCCCAGCCAGCCCAAAACGCCCTGGCGCCGCGCACACTGTTGGGATCCGCCGACCATGCTCGCCGTGGCCGGCCCGGGCACTCACCCAGCCATGAACCGTCGCACCACGTTCTCCAGCAGCCGCGACACCGGCCCCTCGAAGCCATTCCGCCACAGGCTCCCCAGGAACGTGATCGACCCTACCGAAAACACCTCGCCTCCCGCCTCGGTGCGAAAATACACGATCTCCGCCCGCTTCAGCGCCTCAGGCTTCTCCCCGTTCACGGTCGAGATATGTGACAGCATCTCCTCCGGAACCACCGCCACATGCGCCGGCGGGTTTTCGGAGCGTGCCAGGATAACCGCATCCTCCGGCGTCCCAAGCGCGTGATCCGCCCGGTCGAACTCGAACCCCGCCGCGCCGCCACCGGACAGCCCATAATCGCCTATCACCGCCTCGGCGATACCCTCGAACATCCATCCGAAAGCCGGCTCATAGGACGCCGGCAGCCGCCGGTAATGCGTCCCCTCGAACAGCCCCTGGCCGGAAAACCCGACGCCGACCAGCTGCTGCGGCGGCCGCCGGCTGCGCCGCCACATGCCGCCCAGCGCCCCATCCAGCTGATGAAAATACTCCCCCGGTTCGGCGGCCCAGGCTCGGATGCCGCCCTCCGCCCGTCGCACTTCGATCGTATGCGGCAACGCCGCGTCCCGCGCGATCCGCCAGTAGAACCCATTGCCGCCCAGATAGCACAGCCGTCCGCCGCCGTCGGTGTAGGCCTGCAACGCGTCCAGCATCCGCGGCGTATGGTATTCCGGATGCGACCCCGTCAGCACCACCCGATACGGCGCCAGCAGCGCGGCCCCCTCGTCGTCCAGGTCCTCGTCCGTCACCACGTCGTAGGCAAGTTCCTTCTCCTCCAGCCAGGCCAGCAAGTGCGAATCGGCTACGAAATGCCGCAGTCCTGACCCTTTTGCGTCGTTGAACGTCAGATAGCCCGGCCGCATCGTCAGCACCGGCCGCAGCCGCGACGACAGCGAGATCCCCGACCCGTCGCGGTGCAGATTGTAGGTCGACCGCCCATACAGCGGAAAATCATCGGCGTTGTGCGGATACGCCCCCCAGTCCGCCACCCGCGCCCGATACGCCGCATCGGCGTTGCCCCGGGCGTGATTGGCATAAGCGATATAGGTCAGGGTAGACGCCAGGTAGACGATCGGCGCCAACGGCCCTTGACGCGGCGGCAGCACGTAGAACGGCAGCCAGTCCTCCCCACCCGCGCATACCAGATGCAGCATGTAGCAGCCGCTACGCAGTCCCTCCGGCGCAGCGAACACGAAATCGCTTGCCCAGCCGCAATCATTGAGGTCGTCGGCATGGAAATGGATCGCGCCGTAATCCTCCGGCGCATGCCGCCAGCACACCTCCCGTCCGCTCCACCCCGCGCCCACCATGCCGCGACAGGGCAGGTTGACCACCGATCCATGGCGGCCCTGCGGCCCCACATCGGTCACGCCAAGCCCACCGATATCCCGCGAGAATTCCCATCGTGCCAGCACCGGCAGGTCCATTGCTCCGCCGTCGGCAGATCCGGCCAGGATCGCCGGCTCCTCGATCTTTCCGGTAAAATGCAGCCGCGGCGCCCCCGGATCCGCCGCCCCGACCAGGATCGCCCCCGCGTTCGGCAGCACCAGGCCCGAAGCCTTCGTCACCTCGCTCACCGCCTGACCGCCCGCCAGTGGCCGTTGCCCCACCACCACTGTCCCGGTTCCCGGGTCGGCGCTCACCCACACGCGATACCATTGTCGCGCCCGCAGCGCGGCCCCTGTCCGCGATACCACACTGCCGCCCGGCCACGCGATCCGCGCGAACACGCCCTCCGCCCCATGACCAAGGACCACATCACATCCATCGCCCGCCTCGCACAGCACCGCCTGGTCATGATCGGTCCGCCCAGGTGCCACCAGCGCCGTCCAGGTGCAGGCCGCACTGGCTGATCGCACCGGTCCTGTCGGGATCGCGGCATACGACCCGCGCGCCACCGCCTGCCGCCGCCCCGTCACATCCCGGCTGAAGACCGCCGACAGGTCCTCCACCCGCCGGCCGGGACCCGCCGGATTGGGATCGCCACAGATCAGCCGCTCCAGCGTCACGCGATAGGGCCCGCCGTCGCGGACACTGACCTTCACCTCCAGCGACCCGCCCGGCCGGCACGACAACCGGTCCAGATAGCCCGTAATCGGCAGTTCCGTCTCGACCACCCGCACCCCCGTTAGCTGAGCCCGAGGTCCATTGCCCCGGCCACCTCATGGCCGCCGTGCCAGATCATGGTCAGTGCCACGTAGACCACGATCACCAAGCCCACCCAGGCGATCCAGCGATACCGTTCGAGCAGCCGGGCGATCAGGTTCGCCGCCAGCCCCATCAGGGCGACCGACAGCAGCAGCCCGACCACCAGTACCCAGATATTGTTCTGTGCGGCCCCGGCGACCGCCAGCACGTTGTCCAGGCTCATTGACACGTCCGCCAGGATGATCTGGATCATCGCCTGCCGCAGCGTCTTCTCGCCGCCCGTCTCCTGCACCTTGTGCGGCCGCCGCAGCTCCCGGTACATCCGCCAGCACACCCACAGCAGCAGCAACCCGCCGGCCAGCAGCAGCCCGATGATCGCCAGCAGCTTCAGCGCCACCGCTCCCATCGCGATCCGGATCACCGTGGCCCCGCCGATCCCCAACAGGATGGCGGAGCGTTTCTGCCGCGCCGGCAGCCCAGCCACCGCCATGCCCACGACGATCGCGTTGTCGCCAGCCAGCGCCACGTCGATCAAGATCACCTGGGCCAGCGCCAGCAGGTCGTGTGTCCAATCCATGCTTGCCTTCCGGGATGCCTCGGTCTAGCTGGCCTTCTCCCCTGGATCGGACAAGGCACAAATGGTTCCGCGCTACTCCAGACCCGAAATGGCCGCCATCTGGGCACCGGTCAACCGTTACCGTATTTGGTTCGAAGTCGAGGCGCTTGCCGCCGAGGGCATGGCCCGCATCGGCGCCATCCCCGAATCAGCCGCGCGCACCATCCGCGAGAAGGGCGCCCCCAAGCTGGCTGCCATGACCGGGTCGGACGTGGAGCGGATCGACGCGATCGAGCGCGAGACCCGCCACGACGTCATCGCCTTCCTGACCTGGCTGGCCGAGGCGGTCGGCCCCGATTCCCGCTTCGTTCACCAGGGCATGACCAGCTCCGACGTTCTCGATACCACCCTGTCGGTCCAGCTGACCCAGGCGACCGACATCCTGCTCGCCGACATCGACGCGGTGATGGCCGCGCTCAAGACCCGCGCGCTTGAACACAAATACACCCTGACAATCGGCCGCAGCCACGGCATCCACGCCGAACCCACCACGTTCGGCCTGAAGCTCGCCGGCCACTATGCCGAGTTCGCCCGCAATCGCGTCCGTCTCCTCGCCGCCCGCGCGGACATCGCGGTCGCCGCCGTCAGTGGCGCGGTCGGCACCTTCGCCCATCTCGACCCCCGCGTCGAAGACTATGTAGCCGAAAAGCTGGGCCTGAGCGCCGAACCGGTCTCCACCCAGATCATTCCCCGTGACCGTCACGCCGCCTTCTTCTGCACCCTGGGCGTCATCGCCAGTGGCGTCGAACGCCTGGCCACCGAGGTCCGCCATCTGCAGCGCAGCGAGGTCCGCGAAGCCGAGGAGTTCTTCCATCCCGGCCAGAAGGGCTCGTCTGCGATGCCCCATAAGCGCAACCCGGTACTCAGTGAGAACTTGTCCGGCCTTGCCCGCATCGTCCGCGCCGCCGTCACCCCGGCGCTGGAAAACGTCACCCTCTGGCACGAACGCGACATCAGCCATTCATCGGTGGAACGCGCCATCGGCCCCGACGCCACCGTGACCCTCGACTTCGCCCTGATGCGCCTGGCCGGCATGATGGAGAAACTGCTGGTCTACCCTGACCGCATGCGCGCCAACCTGGAAAGCCTCGGCGGCGTCGTCCATTCCGGTGAGGTCCTGCTCAGCCTCACCAAGGCGGGCATTCTGCGCGAGGACGCCTACCGCATCGTCCAGACCTGCGCGATGGCTACCTGGACCCGCCTCGGCACGCCCGAGGGCCGCTCATTCCGGGAAAACCTGCTCGATGATCCGGACGTGGCTCGGCTGGTCGGACCAGACGCGCTGGACGCCGCGATGGACCCCGCCCTGCATCTGCGATCGGTAGACCGGATTTTCGACCGCGTGTTCGGGTAAGGCTCGAAACGAACCCCACGGGCGCTGCCGGGCCCTTCGCCGACACCAATCCTGGTCGTTTCAAACCGGGTTGATCGCCGGCGGCTTCCAGCCGCGGCCCGCGCCGGCTACTAAGATATCCCGCCGCTAATATATCCTGCCGCGTCCTGCAGCGCTCGTTAAGTGCGAGCCCTTAGAGCGCTTTCAGCCTGACTGTAAACAGTCAGCGCGCTCTATCTCGTTGTTTGAGCGAGCAACTTCATCACCCTGACCATTCCGGTCAGGGTGATGTTGCTCTAGCGCCGGATGGCCTGCCGGCACGCCTGGGTCCGCGCCAGCAACACGTCGACCTTGTCCCGCTTCAACTTGATCGACATCTCACCGTCCTTTGTCCTGACCGCGATATGATCAGCCGGCCGCAACAGATCATCGACCGGCTGGCGCGTTTCGAATGCCACCGCATTGCCATGGCCCACGGCGTCGATCACCGCCGAGTCGCCGCCATTGCTCAACCAGGCATCGCCAACCTGCATCGCCACCGGAACCCGCCAGTTGTCCGGCAACTGCCAGTTCCAGTTGATCGCGGTCACCAATGTCCGGTTCGGGTCATTCCACTGGAATGTCACGCTCCCTGAATCATTGTACAGCATCAGTGAGCAGTCCGCATCGTTCGCGCTTCGATGTTCAGTGACCATCCCGCCAGGCGTATTCCACCAGACAGTGTCCTTCACCGGTATCGCCAGCAACGCACCTGCAAACAACATCGGAACCAACAACCGGCCACCTCGCACGTTGACACTTCTCGGGCGGGCAACCTATCGGCCAACCGCCCCGCGTCAACCGCGACCGGACCTGTTAACGCAAGGTGTGATGCATCCGCACACCGCGCGGCGCAATGAAATCAGTTGTGCATCAGAATAGTGTCAAGCGGGGCAGGCTCGCCGCCCGCGTGCCGCCAACGGCCACCGCAGGGCCAAACGTCTCCGGCGTGCGTCCGCCATCCGCATCCGGTTCCACCAGCACGTCCAACAGGGTCTGCGGCACTTCGACGTGACCTGGCGGCAGTCTCTCCAGCGTGCCGATCCGGTCGATCTGCGCGATCACCAGCCCGTCGCTCTTTCGCGCCGCCAATGCGATCATCATCGAATCCCGGGTCATTGCGATGGCGCCGGTCCCCTCCATGAACGCCACGCCGATCACCGCCACGTGGATCGGAAAGCCATGGAACAGCAGCGCCTCGTCCCCCGCCGGGCGCACCAGCCGGACCAATTGCTCGCGCGTCCGTCGGTTCAGCCGCCCGCCGCCGTTGCGCGGATCGGCAAATGTGCCCAGGCCGGTGCGGCTCAGATGCCCCGGCAAACCCTCCGCGATGTCGCGGAACAGCCGGTTGATCACCCCGACCGGCAGGCTGTACGCCTCGATCCGGTTGTTCGAGGCGAGCGCCTGCAGCGCCGGCACCGGATACCACTGCCCGCCGACCACCCGTCGCACCAGCCCCTCATGCGCCAGCAGGTTCAGCCCGTGGATCCGTCCGTCGCCATGCGTCTCCGAATACACCACGGTCAGGCCGACCGGCTGCTGCTTGGTCAGGAATGCGCCCGCCATCGCCGAGGCCAGCCCATCGCTCAACCACCCCACCGCCACCGTCGCACCCGACCGGATCAACCCGGCAGCCTCGTTCGCCGAGGCTGTCTTCCAGTGCCGCGTTGCACGCAGATCCGCCCCCGGCCCGGATGGGCCAGATTGGGATGATCCAGATTGGGATGATCCAGATTGGGATGATCCAGACTGGAATGATCCAGGTCGGGATGATCCGAGTGAGGAAAATCCAGATCGGGATGTCAGTGACAGCATTCGCCCAAGCGCTCCCGGACAGAGCATGATCACGTTGAGCTCCAAACCCGTGAATCATGCGATCAAACAAGGAGATGAACCACTTCAGCCACCATATCCGGCTGCAAATCGTCGATCGTCCAGAGGAGCAATGATAACGTATCCGAAGCGGAGTGGAAAACAACTCAGCGGGATCGCCAGCCAAACGATATTCAGTCACGAAGTTGTGGCATCACCTCGGAGCACATCAACCGCAACGACCGCACCACCCGGTCGTGCGGTATCCGCATGCCGCAGTTCATCTCCGCCAGGATTCCCGACAGACCCAGCGTCTCGCGCAGTTCGGCCAGGCGGTCCGCCACCATCGCCGGGGTGCCGACAACGATCTTGCTTTTCAGCACATCCTCATACTCGATCGTCTGCAGCCGCTGTCCCCGCTCCGCTCGATTTTCGATCGCTCGGGCGCCCTCCATTGCCGCGGAGGCCTCAATCCGCTCACCAAGATACTTGTAGAAGAACATCACGCTCTCGTGCGGCTCCTCGCGCGCCTGCCGTTCGGTCTCGGCGATGTAAACCGGCACCCGCAGATAGACCTTGCCGTTCCCGGGATGACCCGCCGCCGCCCAGGCCTCCCGGTAGACGCGCAAATTCGGCACCAGTTCGTCCAGGTCGCCCTGGCGGGTGGCGACGAAGATCGGCATCCCGGCCTCGCCCGTCTGCTGAAACGAATCCGGGCTGTTCACCGCGATCCGCAGCTCCGGATACGGCTGCTGGTATGGTTTCGGCACCAGACAGACGTCGTCGAAATTATAGAACTGGCCATGGAACGAGAATGTCTCCTGCGTCCATGCCCGCTGCAGAATTTCCATAACCTCGGCAAACCGTTCCCGGCTTTCCGCGTAGGAAATCCCGTAAGCCTGGTAGGTCCGCGGAAAACCGCTGCGCCCGACGCCGAAGATCAGCCGGCCATGGCTGATGTGGTCGACCGTCGTGGCCTCCTCGGCGATCCGCAGCGGGTGGCATAACGGCAGCACCTGCACCGCGATGCCGATCTTCATCCGCTTCGTCCGGGTGGCGATGGCGCTTGCAATGCTCAGCGGCGCGGCCAGCACGGACCGGTCGGGGGCAGTGTGCAGTTCCGCCAGCCACATGACGTCCAGGCCCGCCGCCTCGGCCTCGTCCACCTGCTCAAACGATTCGGTGAAGGCCTCAGCTTCGGTCTGGCCCGGCCGGCGCTGAAATTCGTGGAACATGCCGAATTCCATTTTGCGTCCTCTCCCTGCGTGCCCTACAGCGTCGGCCGGTTTTGCACTTCCTGCAAGACCCGCGGCGTAACCACGCCACGCCGGATGAAGCTGATCGTTCCGGCGAAGCTTAATCCATTGTCCTTACTTCGACGGGCCTATCAGGCAGCGACCCTGGGTGGTGTCCAGCGCCCGGGCAATCGCCAGCATCAACCCTCCCATTTCCAGTGGTTTGGCAATGTGGCCGTCCATCCCGGCATCCAGGCAGCCTGCCCCGCGTCGGCATCGCCAGCGCGCAAAATTCCCCGCAGACGCCGGCAATTCAGGGCCTTCCGTAAGGAAGCGGTATCGCAGCCGAACGGCGGCGGCCTGGGATGACCTTACCGAAATCTGGTATAACGTCCTCAACCGACCGGGAGGACCCCTGCCATGACCAATCAATTCACCTTGCTGATGCTGCCGCCGCAGCGCGATCTGACGCGCCAATGGGCCAGGCGCCTCGCCGATACCGTTCCCGGGATGAACATCGTCGTGGCGGAGGACGCCGAAACCGCTGCCGCTGCGATCGTCACTGCCGATGCCGCCTTTGGCACGTTACCGTCGGAATTGCTCGCCAAGGCGCAACGCCTGCGCTGGCTGCAGGCGCCGCAAGCTGCACCTCCGGCGGGATATTATTATCCGCAACTGATTTCTCATTCTCTGACCGTGACAAACTTCCGGGAAATCTTCAACGACCACATCAGCGCGCACATCCTGGGCTTTGTGCTGGCCTTCGCCCGCGGCTTGCACATTCTTATTCCACAACAGTTGCACCGGGAGTGGAAGGCGCCGCCGGTCGACCAGGGGGTGGTTTCGCTGCCTGGCGCCACGGCGCTGATCGTCGGCCTGGGTGGTATCGGTGGTGAAACCGCGCGTCTGCTGGCGGCTTTCGGCGTGCGTGTCCTGGCAATCGATGCACGCCGCACCGACAAGCCGGACGGTGTTGCGGAATTGCAGCCGCCCGAGGCGCTGGAGCGGATGCTGCCGGAAGCGGATTTCGTCATCCTGACCGTGCCGCACACGCCATCGACGGAAGGTTTCTTCAATGCCACGAAATTCCGGCTGATGAAATCGTCTGCGTTCTTCATCAACATCGGCCGTGGCATGACGACGCGGCTGGACGACCTGGTTGCAGCGCTGAAGTCCGGACAAATCGCCGGTGCAGCGCTGGATGTTTACGAACAGGAGCCATTGCCGGCGGAGCATCCGTTATGGGGCATGCCCAACGTCCTGCTCACCCCGCACACGGCCGGATATGGCCCGCATCTGAACGAGCGGCGGTTCCAGATTATCCAGGATAATTGCCGAGCATTTGCGGAGGGAAAACCGTTGCGAAATATCGTGGACAAGGCAAACTGGTTCTGAAGTAATAATGGTTTAGCTGGGCTACGGGCGCCGAAGGCAAGGCAGGGCTGCACCTGCCTTGCCTGACCTGCGGTGCGTCCAGGACTTCCGGTGTTTTGCCCTTTCAATGGGAACAACCGCCGTCGTTGCGGCCGGTACCATCAGCCGCCAGCAACCCCCGGGTCGCGGATTTGGGTCAATCGTGGAATATCGCCACCGCCCGGGTCCAACCCGCCGACGCCCGATGAACTTTCACCGGAAAGCAAACGATTTCGAAACCGTGCGCAGGAAGGGCGGCGAGATTGCCCAGCTTCTCCATCTGGAAATAGCCGATCTCGCGTCCGGCGCGATGGCCTTCCCAGATCAGGCTTGCATCCCCGGTCGCCTGTACTTTATCCCTGGTGTAGGAAAACGGCGCATCCCAGCTCCATGCATCCGTCCCCACCACGCGCACCCCCCGCTCGGTCAGCCACATCGTCGCCGCCTTGCCCATGCCGCAGCCGGTATCAACGAAGTCGTCCTGTCCATACCGCGCACCGGCGGCTGTATTGACAACAACGATGTCAAGCGGGCGGATCTCGTGGCTGATCCGTTTCAGCTCCGCTTCGACATCACCTGGCGTCGCCACATAGCCATTCGGAAGATGCCGGAAGTCGAGCTTCACCCCGGCTTGGAAGCACCAGTCCAGCGGCACGTCGTCGATCCGCCAGGACGGTTCCCCACCGGGCTTCAGCGCGTGGTTCATGCTGGAGAAGAAATGGTAAGGCGCGTCCATGTGGGTGCCGTTGTGGGTGGATATCTGGACACTCTCCACCGCCGCATATTCGCCGTCGGGAAGCTGATCGACATGAACCCCCATATATTCCGCCATCGCCGGGGCAGTCTGATGGTGGTCCATGTATTCGATCTGCGGCAGCATATGCGGCGGATCGCTGCGGATGCCCGCCTTCAGCGGGGACGAGATATCGACAATGCGGCGCGGCATCATTCGGCCGCCTTCATCAGCTTGGTCGGATCGGCACCGACACGTCCGCTTTCGCCCGGCGCCGCCTTGGCCAGCCGGAAATCGTAATGAACCGCCCTCAGCCCCGGGATCGGTGAGGTCGGGTCGGCATGCGCATCCACCACCAGTGATTGTGACACACCGAATACTGTATCCGAGTCGATATTCGGGTCGTCGCCAAAGTACAGCGCAGTGACCAGCTCGCGGTAACCTTCGGCGCCGATCAGGCAATGAATGTGCGAGGGCCGCATGCCGTGGCGCTTCTGATGCACCACCATCTCACCGACCGGCCCATCCATTGGGATCGAGTAGCCCAGCGGCTGGACAGTGCGGAAATGGTAACGACCATCCTCGCCGGTCCGGAATGTGCCGCGCATGTCCATCGACTCGCCGTTGCGCTCCTGCAGGTCGTACAGGCCGCGCTCACTGGTCTGCCAGACCTCGACCAGCGCGTTGGCAACCGGCGTTCCCTCGTTGTTGGTGATCTGGCCGTAGACCACGATCTCCTCGACGGTCGGCTTCTCGACGATCTGGGCGCCCATCGGCATCACCTCCACGCCCTCACGGTAGAACGGTCCCAGCAGGCTGCTTTGCGAACCGAGCTCGCGAGCCTTTGCGTCATGCAGGGCATTGACGACGGCGCTGAGGCCGAGGACGTCCGACAGCAGAATGAACTCCTGCCGGAGCGGGCTGCATTTCTGGCCGACGGCGGTCAGGAACTGGATGCCGAACAGCCACTCCTCGGGGCTCAGATCGACTTCACGCGCGAACGCATGCAGGTGCCTGACGGCGGCCTCGCCGATCTGCTTCAAGCGGGGATTGGTGGTGCCGGCCATCTGGCGCAGCGTCTCGTCGGTGACAGTGAACGCGTCGAGGTCTTGCATGGAAAGCGCCTCCGGTTTGGCTTCTCTCGGCCCAGCATAGGGCCAAAGCACGGGGCTTTGCCAGCAGGCGGGCGGGCCGTTAGGGTGGCGGAAGAAACCAAACCGGAGGGACGGAAAACATGCTGAAACATCTTGGCGGCGCATTACTTGTCGTTGCCAGCCTGTTCTCGGGGGTACCGGCAGCGCGTGCCGCCGATCCCATCACCATTGGCTTCGGCATGGCGCTGACCGGCGGCCTGGCGCCGAACGGGCGTGCCGCGCTGCTGGCGATGCAGATCTGGGAAGAAGACATTAACGCCAAAGGCGGCCTGCTCGGCAGACCGGTGAAACTGGTCTATTACGACGACCAGTCCAACCCCTCGACGGTGCCGGCACTTTACACCAAGCTGCTTGATGTCGACAAGGTCGACCTGGTGGTCAGCGGCTATGCCACCAACATGGTGGTGCCAGCCCTGCCGGTGGTCATCCAGCACAAGCGTACCTTCATCGGGCTGCTGGGGTTGGCGGCGAACACCGAGTTCAACTATCCGAACTACTTCTCGATCAACCCGGCGGGCGGGACGCATCCGAAGCAGGCGTCCTCGGTCGGGTTCTTCCAGATAGCCATGGCACAGAACCCAAAGCCGCAGACCGTCGCGTTTGTGGGCGCCGATGCGGAGTATCCGCACAACGCGCTGGATGGGGCGAGGGAACTGGCCAAGGCTGCCGGTTTGAAGACGGTGTACGATCGGACATATCCGCCGACGACCAACGATTATACGCCGGTGGTGCGCGGAATACAGGCTGCCAATCCGGATGTCGTCTATGTCGCATCCTACCCGCCCGACACCGTGGGCATGATCCGGGCGGCGAACGAGGTCGGGTTGAAGGCGAAGCTGTTCGGCGGCGGGATGGTTGGCTTGCAGGCAACCGCGATTAAGACCCAGCTTGGGCCGTTGCTGAACGGGATCGTCGACTATGATTTCTGGTTGCCGATCGGCCCCTACGCGACGCCGGAGGCGCTTGAGTTCCTGAAGCGTTACCAGGCGAAGTCGGCCGCGGCCGGGGTCGATCTTCTGGGCTTCTATCTGCCGCCATTCGCCTATGCCGACATGCAGGTGCTGCAACAGGCGGTCGAGGGTGTTGGCAGCTTGGATCAGCAGAAGCTGGCGGACTATCTGCGCAGCCACACATTCAAGACGGTTGCCGGCGACATCGCCTTTGGCCCCAACGGTGAATGGACCGAGGCCCGTGTTCTGCAGGTTCAGTTCCAGAACGTGAAGGGCAACGACGTGGAGCAGTTCAAGGACCCGAAGGTCGAGGTCGTGCTGTATCCGCCGCCGCTGAAGAACGGGAACCTGATCTATCCGTATACCGATGCGAAGGGCCGCTGATGTAGAATTGACATTTATCTGATTATGCCGCCCTTGCGAAAATTCTCATAAAAATCAGAAACTTGTGCAGGGGTGGACGAGCGGTGGCGCTCTGGCCTGGTTTGTTGGGGCGCCTTTCGAGCAAACCGGCGTGCGGATGGGCTGTTTCGTCCGCCATGTCATTTGTAACAAAGCAGGGCGACTGCAACCGGCTGTTGGCCAGTCTTCCGCCGGAGGATGCCGCTCACCTGGCATCGCTCAGCCGCCTTGAACGACCGGTGAAGGGCCAGACCCTGACCAGCCACGCCCGACCCGCAAACGATATCTGGTTCCCGCACGGCGGGGTGGTCGCGCTGATCGCCACCGACGCGGCAGGTCGCAGTGTCCAGGCGGGTCTGGTCGGTCAGGAAGGGGGTGTCGGTCTGGAAGCCCTGTTCGGGGAGACGGTCCGGCTGCCGGATTCAGTGGTGCAAATCGAGGGTGCGATGTCGGTCCTGTCAGCCAGCGCGCTTCGCCAGGCGATAACTGCACGGCCAGCGGTTTTGCGCGCGTTGTTCCGGTTTCTGTATGATTTGTCGGCCCAGTCGTTGCAAACCATCGCCTGCAACCGGTTGCACAGCCTGATGTCGCGGTGCTGCCGCTGGCTGTTGACCCTGCAGGACCGTACAGGATCCGACGATCTGCCGCTGACCCAGGAAAACCTGGCCGCATTGCTGGGGGGAGGACGCCCGCGGGTGAACGCCATGCTGGGCCAACTGGAAGGCCACGGACTGGTACGGCGGCGTCGGGGGCGGATCCGGCTACTGGGGCGACAGGGTCTCGAAGCGGGATCCTGCGAATGCTATCACGGCAGTGCCCAGGCTGCGTCGCCAACCCCTGTCGGGATGTCCTGTCCGGGGTTGCATCCATAGCAGAGGTCTGTCCACCGTTGCAGGCTGCGAATGCGGGCTTGTCGACGGGGGGCAGGCCGGCTTGGAGGCTTATGTCATCCCCGGGCTGCATCGCGCGCCGAAAGTGCTGCCGGCGATCGGGTTTTTCGAGAAGAGTTCCTTTGGATACAGACGGAAGCGCTGCCGGAACCATAGGTATGCCAGGAAGGTTGTGCCGATGTCGTTACAGTCACCAGTTAAGCGCCGCGTCATGCTGGTCGAGGATGACCGGATGGTTCGAGAGACCATGATCATGATGCTGGAGGATGATTACGAGGTCATTCACGCGGTTTCCGTCAGCACCGCGCTGGCGCAGTTGAACGCGGCGGATTCGCCTTCCATCGATGTGATGGTGCTGGATTGCCTGTTACCGAGTGGAAATGTGGCAGACGTGCTGGCGGCGGCGGAGCGGCGGTCGATTCCGGTCGTGCTGGTCAGCGGCGACCCAAACCAGGCGGAGGCGGTGGACCCGGCGCGGCCGTTTCTGCCAAAACCGTTCAGCCAGGAGATATTGCTGGCCGTTCTGGATAGCGCTCGCCGCTGAGCAGCGGGGGGGATATGGTTGATGTCATGGACACGCCCTCGGTTCCCACGCGTATCAACCTGCACCTTGTCTCGGACGCCACCGGCGAGACGCTGAATGCAATCGCCCGGGCAACGACGGTGCAATTCGAGCCGGCGCAAATCCTGTATCACCGATGGAGCCTGATCCGAACCCGGTTCCAGTTGCACCGGGTGCTGGAGGGCATTGAGGCGGAGCCTGGGCCGGTTCTGTCCACGCTGATCGACCGGGCGCTGCGGCTGGAACTGGACACCACGTGCCAGCGGCTGAACGTGAAAGTGGTCAATGTCCTGGACCCGGTGATCATCGTGCTGCAGGACGCGATCGGGCAGCAGGCCGAGGCTCGGCCGGGCCGGCAATATGTGCTGAATGCCGACTACTTTTCGCGCATCGATGCGATGCATTATGTGCTGGCGCACGATGACGGGCAGGCGCAGCCGGGGCTTGCCGGGGCGGACGTGGTCCTGGTGGGGGTTTCGCGAAGCTCCAAGACCCCGACATGCTTCTACCTGGCAAATCGGGGGATCAAGGCGGCGAACGTGCCGCTGGTGCCGAACCTGCCAATTCCGCCGGGGCTGGAGGAGATCAAGTGCCCGGTGATCGGGCTGACCCTGGCGCCTGAGGCGCTGATCGACATCCGCCGTCACCGGCTGCGGCTGATCGGCGGTGGCGGGCAGGCGGGCCCAATCAGGGCCGACAGTTCGGAGTATGTGGATGAGGATGCGGTGAAGGCCGAACTGCTATGGGCGCGCCGGTTCTGCAACAGCCGGGGTTGGCCGACGATCGATGTGACGCGACGCTCGATCGAGGAGACGGCGGCAACGGTGCTGCAGTTGATGGACGCCTGGCACAATCGGCAGGCGAAGTCGCAGGAAGGCCAAACTTAACCCGAGGACGGCAATCGTTCGATACGGCCGGTTGGAGCTGCGCTGGCTGGGAGTGCAAGGCCCATGCTGCGGAATGCGTCCATGACGGTTGCGGCGGCACGCGCCGCGGCGGCTGGATCAGCCGGCGATTGAGCGATGGGTGCGCTGGGTTTGGCCTCGGGAGCCGGCGCCGCGGCTTGGCTTGGTTGGGCTGAGACGGGTTCGGCTGAGGCGGGTTCGGCTGGGGCGGGTGCGGTTGGGGCGGCTGCGGCCCGGACGGGTTGGGCAGTGGTTGTTGGGGCCGTGGTGGGTTGGGCCCTGGTGGGTTGGGCCGTGGTTGGTTGGGCCTGAGAGGGTTTGGCTGCAACCGGGTCAGGTGTGGCTTCGTCGTCCAGAGCGGCTAGGAGTGACTCCTCCGTCCGCAGCATGGTGCGAATGAGACTGTTGGCGTTGCTGCGGTAGCGCAGCCGCATCGGCACCGACATCTCGATCGTTCTGGCTTCGTGCAGCGCATCGAGCGTTGTCACGCCCAGGGCGATGACCTGGGCTGCGAGCAACATGCTGGGGCGGGTGCAGGCGGCGTAGGATGACAGAGTTCGAAGTATTTCAATGCGTGCGCCGGCGACGGTGCCGGCGGTTTCCAGGAAATACGGCATGAGCAGAAGGATGATGGTTTCCAGAAAGGCGCTGGTGTCCGGGGGTTGTTGCCGGGCAGGCCGGTCACGCGACGCATGGCTGGATGGGGCGTCGTCAGGCCGGTGATGGTCGGACGGGTGCTGGCCAGGATTGTGTTGGCCAGGATTGTGTTGGCCAGGATGGTGATGGCTGGGAATGGTGCAGCCGGTATGGTCGCATTCGGGCATGATATGGCTGCCGGTTGTGTTGTTTCTTTTTTGTTCTACCGTAAGTTGCTTGGATAGTCAAGAACATTGGTGGAACAAAATGGTAGGGTGGGGAATGGGTTGCCGTGCCATCATGCCGCGCGCGATGACGGAGAGGCACATTATGTGCCTTGCCTCAGGCGCGGGGGGGAGCTATATGGCCGCCCTCGGTCGGAGTATGGCTCAGCCTGGTAGGGCGCTGTGTTCGGGAGACACGGTACCAGGGTTGGGTCCAACGGCTAACGAAGTGTCGTGTGTTCACGTGCACACAACGGGGCGTAGCTCAGCCTGGTAGAGCGCTGGTCTCGGGGTCCAGAGGTCGCAGGTTCGAATCCTGTCGCCCCGACCATTACCCCAAAGGTTTCGGCGCCCGTCGGGCGTGTTCGGAATCATGATCCCCGTAGACGTCCTGATTATCGGGGCATCCATCCGCCGCCACCTCCTCACCATGACGATGACCGGGGAGAGACAGGTCCTCGGAGATTCGCATCGGGGACAGCGGTGGCTGGTTATCGTCAAGGAGGCCCGGATTAATGGACTTCGCATCAAGGCAACGATGTTGCCGGGGCCAGGGTCGGATTGGGTAAGAGAGTCCACCGATGGCGTTAGCATGCTCGATTGCCGGATGACGTTCCGTGCCAACGACGATGCGCTGATACACATGCGCTACGAAGGCGTCAGGCATGGAAACCCGAAGGTCATCGCACGAATTAATCGGGGAGAGCATTTCGAGCCATCGGAGATTTATCATAGGGTCGCCGTCTGCTGTGAAACGGCTGCTGAAAACTATCTTTGGATGAATGGCCTGGTCGCGGTTGGGCTAATTCGGCGCGGCGCGGGACCGGCCTACGAGGTGTATGAGGTCCTGTGACCAAGAAACCGGCAACAGCCCCGTCAACGGTTGTCAAAGAGGCCATAGACAACACGTTCTTCACCGTCTTCGAGCGCCTCTGCGAACGGGTCACATCCTTCGTTAGAGCGCTTTCAGCCTGACTGTAAACAGTCAGCGCGCTCTATCTCGTTGTTTGAGCGGGCAACTTCATCACCCTGACCATTCCGGTCAGGGTGATGTTGCTCTAGCGGCCACTGGGGCACTCTAACAGCCGTTTTCCTGCTCATCTTCGGTTGTGTCGTATTTCTGCGCGAGCGGGACGACTCTCTCGCGGCCGCTGTCGAGCGGATCATGACCGTGCTGTCGCTGACCCTGCTGTTTCTCCTCCAGCGGTCGCAGACCAAAGCCACATTGTCTCTACAGGTAAAGCTCAACGAGATACTGAAGGCGATGCAGCAGACCGACAACAAAATGATCAACGTCGAGCGGCTCAGCGAGGAGGATCTGAAGAATCTGCACGATGGCTATGAGCGGCACCATGGCAGGAGCGGTCAGGATGGGCGCTAGACTAGAATCTTCCCGCTCCGGCCGGGATATCCCGGCCAACCAGGCGGCTAAGCGGTGCGCGGTTCGATGAACTCGCCGATCCAGGCGGCACGGGTTGCCTCGATCAACCAGGTGTTGGGTATTTCGCAGGAAAGGCATTGGCCTTTCAGCCGCACGCGCAGTTTCGCACCGATGCCGTAGAGACGGACAAGGCCCTCAGCGGGAGCGAAGTCCCCGGCCACGGTGACTTGGCCGGGGAGCGCCGGTGCCAGGTGGAATGTCGCGGGCGTCTGCACATCCTGCTTGTCTGGCAGCACCGCGAGCGAGGTTTTGTTCGGTGTGAGGTTCATCGGAGCCTCATCGGTGTCGGCGGATTGTTCGGTCCAACCAATCGAAAGATGCTGCAGCTGGTTGCCCCAGCGGGACACGATCAGCCACTCGAAGCGCGCGGGGAGCGGGACGTTGATGAGTTTGGCCCGCATCGCCACGACGAAGCCGTGGGAACCCGGACAGCCAGTTTGTGCGTGTGACGTCATGCGGGCGATTGACGGCCTTCGGGCGTGATGTCAGCGTGAATCAGCCAATCACACCGAAATCGTGGACTGATCATGGAAACCCAGACGCTGGCCGGGGTTTTGGCCACCGCGGCGCGCATCCTGACCGGGGATGCGGTGTCGGAGGGGCCGGCGTGCGACCTGCTGACCCGCCTGGATTACCTTGACGGCGAGGCGGATGCGACAGCGCACCGAGCGGCGCTGCTGCGAGTGGCCGCGGGGTTCCGCCGGCTGTTTACATTGCGATCGGAGGACGCGCCGGGGCTGCTGGCGCTGGGCGCGGAGGCGGATGCCGGTGCGCTGGGCGTGGCGGATGCGCCGGTGGGTGGGGTGTCCGGTGTCGGGCTGAATTTTCGTCAGGCATTCGAATCCTGTGTGGGCGAGGGGGCGGAGTACCTCTCCGGGTTTGCAGTGGCGGACGACGTGCTGGCGCTGCTGACGCCAGCGGAGGCGCTGGCGAATGCGACGCCGGCGCTGTGGGCATTGTGGGAGCGTGTTCAGGGCTATCGGCGTGACCCGGCGGCGACACGGGTGAACTGGGTGATTGCGGCGAACCTGGCGGATGGGACGCCGGCTTATCTGCCGGCCGATTTGTGCCTGCGCCGGCCGGCGGCGGTTCGCGACCTGCATCCGCCATGGCCGCTGAGCACCGGGTGTGGCGCGGGGACCGATGCGCTGGGCGCCACGCTACATGGGGTGCTGGAGCTGATCGAGCGGGATGCGGTGGCGCTGTGGTTGCGCGGTGGCGTGCGGGGACGTGTCGTGCCGCCGGGACCGGGCGGCGCCGTTTCGGGGTTGTTGCGCGGTAACGCAACGACACGGCAGACATGGCTGTTGGACATCACAAATGATATTGGTGTGCCTGTGGTCGTTGCTGCTTCCTGCAACCCAGACGGGTTTGGCCTGTGCCGAGGGTCGGCCTGCCGGCCAACGTTGGCGGCAGCAGCGGCGGCAGCGCTGATGGAGTTGGCGCAGATGGAAATCGGGGCAAGTTTGTCAGCTGCCAAGTGTAAGGTGCGAGGTGAGGCGGCGTTGAACGATATGGACTGGGAGCATATCAAACGGTACACACAACCTAAAGTTGTTGATTTCCCGTTACTGCATCCGCTAGCGCCGTCCGGGCCCTCGTGCGATCTATTACCGCATGATAGGATCGCAATTCTAGCCGTCATACGAGAGCGGCTGGCTGCGGTGGGGGCGGAGGTGTACGCGATGAACCTGACGAGGCCGATAGTGGGCATCCCGGTTTGCCGAAGCTTTGCACCAGGGTTGGAGTTGGGCCTGGCGACACCGCCCGGCCAGCGTCTGCGCGCGGCTGCCGAACGATCCGGTGCGGACCCCGGGCAGCCGGTTGTGCTGTGATGTGAACCATCGGTGGTTACAAGTGAAATGAATCACGCGCCGGATCCAAGCCGAATCAATGCCGGGGAGGCGGCGACATCAAGCCCTTCCGGGCCAGTGCTGCGCATTTCGGTGATCGGTGGCGCGCATTTCAGCTATGACGGACGGGATATCGACCTGCGCAACCGCAAGGCGCGGGCGATCTTCGGTTACCTGGCGCTGACGCCCGCGGGGGATGAGCCGCGGGAGAAACTTGCCGGCCTGTTCTGGAGCGAATTCAGCGAGAACAAGGCTCGTGCGACGCTCCGGCAGGCAATCCATGAATTCCGTGAGGCGCTGCAGCAGGTGGGCTGTTCGGCGGTGGTGAGCGGCCGCATGACAGTGGGGCTGCGGCCTGGGTCGTATGCGGTCGACCTGGACGAGGTCCTGGCGGTGGTGGCGGGGCGCGAGGCGCCGGAGATGCTGTTGCACCAGGAGCGGCTGGCAGAGTCGTTACTGTCAGGCTACGACGACCTGGACCCGGCGTTCCATGTCTGGCTGATGGCACGACGCCAGGCATTGCATGACCGCCTGATCCGCGGGCTGGAGGAGGGTTATCGCAACCAGGTGCTGGACCGCAGGCGGCGGCGTCGATTGGCCCAGGCGACGCTGCTGCTGGACCCGACGCATGAGGAGGCCTGTCGCATCGTGATGCGCTGTGCGGCCGAGGCGGGTGAGACCGGTGCCGCGATACGCGCGTATGACGAGCTGTATCGCCTGCTGGATCAGGACTACGACATGGAGCCGTCGGCGGCGACTCAGGAGCTGATCGCCGAGGTCAAGCAGGGCAAGTATGATGTGGTTCCGGAGGACGAAGCACCTGCGGAGACAAGGCTGTCTTACGAAGTCGAAATGAGGCAGGCGCTGGTTGCGCCGCGACGGGCAGCGGTGGCGGTCGAGCCGCGGCAGATGCCGCTGAAGCCAGCGCTTTTCGTGGACCCTTTCAGCCTGAGCGGAATTGGGCAAGAGAGCGTCCATCTGGTCGAGGGGTTTCGCATCGAGTTGATTGCGTGCCTGACGCGGTTCCGCGAATGGTATGTTGCCGGGGCGGCGTCGGAGGGTGGCGAAAATCGGGACGCCAGAGTTTCCGACCGTTACGGCTTGACTACGACTGCATACCAGGCCGGAGCCGCGATCAACGTCGTTATGGCGCTGCTGGAGCGGCCGTCCGGCCTTGCGATCTGGGGTGAGCGTTTCGAGCTGCGTGTGGATCAGTGGTTTGAAGCGCAGCAGCGGATTGTTCGGCGCATAGCCGCTTCACTGAATGTACAAATCTCGACCGAGCGATTGGCGCGGGTGTATCACATGCCAAATATATCGCTTGATTCATATGATGCCTGGCTGCGAGGCCAATGGGTGATCCGGCATTTCGATGTGGGGGAGTGGAATCGCGCCGCTGAAATGTTTGCCCAAGGGATTGAGCAGGAGCCTTCATTTTCGCCGCTGTACAGTAGCCTGGCGCAGATGAACAATGCGGTTCATTTCGTTCAACCCGGGATGTTTCGCGACCCGGACAAGTTGACGAAGACCGTTGACCTCGCGCAACGGGCCGTGGCGCTTGATCCGCGGGATTCGCGCGCGGAACTTTGCCTTGGCTGGGCGCACGCATTCACTAAGCGCTACCACGCGGCGCGGATCCACATGGATCTGGCTTGTGAACTGAATCCCAACGACCCTTGGACATTGATTTCGGCAGCAATGTTCCATGCCTTTGGCGGCGATGTGGAGCGGTCACAGGAGCTTTGTTCGCTGGCGATGTCGGCCACGTTGTCGCCCACGTCGGGCCACTGGCTTTATGAGGCGAATATCCGTTATTTGCGCGGTGACTATGAAGGAGCGATAGCCGCCGGCGAACGCGCCCAGGATGCGTTACTGACTTTGCCGGCATGGCAGGCGGCCGCGCTCAACAATTTGGGCCGCCCGGCCGAGGCGCGTCGGGAGGTGGAACGGTTTCACGCGGGAGTCCGCGCAAACTGGCTGGGCGACGAGTCTCCGACTGACGAGATGATCGGACGCTGGTTCATGCAGGTGTATCCTATCAGCCGGCCCGAGGTTTGGGAGCGGCTGCGCGATGGCGTGGCGGCGGTGGGAATTGTCGTGGACGGATTGACCTTTACCGGCGACATACCGCCACCGACACGCTGAGATCAAGGAAGTCTGCCGGGTGCCGCTACCGGCTTGAGGCTGCGTGGCTTGAGCGCCATTGAGGGTTCGGACCCGGGACGATCCCGGGACCGGGTCTAGCCAATTTCGTTTCAAGCGCAATTGTTGAGGGTGTATTCGCCGATCCTATTGGCGTGAAGTTCCATGATCCCAACAGGGTCGGTGGGGGGATTGGGCGGCCCGCCGTAGAGCTGCGAATAGAATGGGCGGCTTGGGTAGGTCAGGCTGCCGCTCAACAAATCGTCCTCGGAACCTTGCAATGTATCCTGGGGCGGCAGGCGCATCACCATGGTGCCGACAGCGCCTTGGACGATGATGACGTGCTTGTACTGCTCCGGCATGCTCGTGATCGAGACGCCTGCGGCGGTGACGCGGGAGGTGAACTGTTCGACTGTCATGGCTACGGCGAAGGGCAGCGCGACGGCACCGCCATCAGCATCAGGAACAAGCACGGGGCCGCCCGTGGGCAGGGTCCAGGGCTTCTTGTTGCCGTCGGCGTCGACATCCGGAGTGGTCGACTGCGCGGCCGGCTGAGTGCCCCAGGTCTTGTTCACAAGGTAGTCGCGGGGCGGCTGGGGCGCGTCCGGGGCGCTGACGTAGTCGAGATGGGTGGCCCAACTTTTGATCAGCCGACCCCATTGATCCAGATTGGCAACGTCATAACGTAACGTTGGTGTTCCTGGCATTGTATCCTCCTGTGCTTCAAGCTGCGATGAACGGCATTTGCGGGGCGTTCTTCAGGTTACCCCAATCCTCGGCGAGCCTGACGAGATCGGGCATCGACGTGACGGACTGTATGTGGTCCCAGTCCGTACCAAGGGCCTGTCTGGCGGCCGGCAGCAGGCTGGCGAGTTCTGCCTCCCCGGTAACCAGGCGACGAAAAATCGTTTCTCCGACGATGACAGAACCGAGCGGACCCATGTGGGCGCCGGCGATTGCGGGATCGAGTTGGGATTCGAGCAGGATGTAGAGTGGCAGCGGCAGGTCGGTTGCCAGCAAGGCAGCGTTGTCAGTGACGGCTGCCTTGGCGGCGGCGGTTCCCGCGGAGCTATGGACCAGTTTGGCCAGCCATTGCTGGATCGCGGTGCCATCTAGGCATTTCAAATCGGGGTAGCGCTGGGCGGCGGCCTGAATCAGAACGTCGATGCGGGCAGTGCGGGCATTGGCGGCGCTGAGCCAGTCACGCAGTGTGATGTGGTCGGGCGAATTGGCGGCGATGGGATTGAACAGACCCTGGAAGTCCAGCGGCAATTGCTGATGGATCGACAATTTCAGACTATAGTTTGGCGTTGCGCCGAGGGGGAAAAATTTCGACCACTCGACGATCCAGGTGGACGGCAGCGGGCTGCGGACGTCCTCACCGGGGATGGGTCCCTGCAGCACGCCGGCGACCGGGAACGTGTTGCCATCGTTGAACTTGTAGAATGGGCGGACCATCGCGTGGCCGACCCGGTAGGCGCCGTGGCTGAACTCCAGAGGGATGCCGGGGCCTTTCCACAGCCAGTCGTTGCTGTCCAGCTTGCGGGCGTTGAGGGTGGTGTAGACGGTCTCGTGCAGCAGCAGCTTCATCAGGTCGTTGCGAATGATCCCATAATACATCGAGCGGACGGCGGTGCTGGCGTGGGCGAAGCGCTGCTGTGGACCGAGCGCTTCGAGCCGGGCGACGATGGCGTTGTGGACGATGGAGAACAGGACGACGATCTGGCCTAGTAATGTACTGGAGTCGTTGCGGGAGTCGGCAAGGAACACCTGGGATGCGTCATCCGGCTCACCTTCCGGCGGTGCGTTGGGGACCTTCAGGCGGGCGGTGTCGCGGTAGGGGCAGGCACCGGTCGCGCCGATCCGATCGGCGTCGAGAACCTTGCCGAGGCGCAGTTGGGTGCGCGAGTCGGGCATGATGCCGTTAGGTTCGAACGCCATCGGGCAGATCGTGGGGCCGCCGCCGTAGAGGGTGTCGAGAACGAGCGTTTGGTTGCGCATGTTACGACTGGGAACGCCGGCCTCCGCGGCGGCCCAGAACGGAACGGTGGTGTCGACGAGGTCGTGGGCGACGAGTTGCAGAAGGTAGGTGTAGCCGGAGGGGATGCGCGGATTGTCGTTATTGGCGGCGATCGGCAGCAGGCTGTAGAGCGCGGTGAGGATTTCGCGAGCCTTGGCCGGGTCGGCACCGATGGTGGTGCGGGTGGCGTCGCTGGCTTCGCCCAGCAGGTAGGAGTAGCCGGGGAACAGGCGCGGATCGACCGGCGCAGTGTTTTGCGGCACCGGAAAATCCGCCGGTCCCGCCGAACCGGCGCCGAGCGCAAGCCGATGTCCCATTTTGTCCCCCATTGGCTGGGGGTGGTATTGCACAAGATCGCGTGACGCCAGCGTGAGTCAGGTCTCGGTCCAGGGCTCGCCCCAGCGATCGGCGAAGACAACGTCTTCCAGTGCGGTGCGGCCTACGGGGCCGAAACGACCAAGCGGGTAGCCGATGGGCAGGATGGCGTAGGAGTGGGTGTCGGGTGGCAGGCCGAGGGCGGCTTCGGCATCCTTCTCGAACAGCAAGTAAAGTGTGGTCAGTGTTGCGCCGAGGCCCAGCGCCCGGGCAGTCAGCAGCATGTTCTGGACGGCGGGGTAGATCGAGGAGCCGGAGGTGCGGGTGTGGGTGCCGCCTTGCAGGCATGGAACGATCCAGACGGGTGCTTCGTGCAGATGGTCGGCCAGGTGTTCGGCGGCGGCCAGCATGCGGTCGAAACGGTCGCGGGTGGAGCCGGGTGCGGGGGCGCCGGCGCGGTAACGCGGACCGACGATCTCGTGCCATGCGCGGTGGTAGAACTGGGCGACGGACTGCTTGATGGCGGGGTCGCGGATGACCAGGAAGCGCCAGGTCTGCATGTTGCCGCCGTTGGCGGCGGAGGTTCCGGCGTCAAGGATCTGGCGGATCAGGTTGGGGGGCACCGGGTCGGGCTTGAGGCGGCGCATCGAGCGGGTGGTGCGGATGATCTCGAACAGGTCGGTGTTCATTGTCGGTTGTCCTTGCAAAGCGCTCAGCCCCAGCCCTTGAACGGGAGCACGGGGGGCTGGGCGGCAGATTTGTCTGGCCAGACCGGGGTGTATTTCTTGCCGGAGAGTTGCACGAGGAGGGTGGCCGCCAACAGGTTCTGGCCCTTGGCATCGTATTTTATGCCGTTGTAGCCGATCATCAGTTGTTCAGGCTTGAGGTCCTGGCTGACCAGGGCGGCCTGGATCTTGGCGGGTTCGGTGGAGCCGGCGCGGTTGATCGCCTCCATCAGCGCAAGAAAGCCCTGCATGCCGCGGGCGGAGGTATCGTCGAGCGCGTGGCCGGTGTGTTTTTGAAAGAGGTCGTTGACGACGAAGGACGACGAGCCGGGCTTGCCGATGTCGTACGAGCTGCGATTGAAGACGCCCTGGGCGAGATCGCCGACGGCCTCGATGAAGGCGGTGTCGGAGAAGCCGGAATCGTCGCCGATCAGGATGGGCGGCTTCCAGTTCAGCGTATGCATGGTCTTCATGAACAGGATCGAATCGGAGGTGTAGCTGACGAAGATGGCGGCGTCGGGGGCGGCGCTTTTCAGTTGCAGCACCTGGGCGCTGACGTCGCTGGAATTGGCGTTGTAGGCGATGCGCAGGTCGACGTTGAGCCCTTGGGCTTTGACGGCTTCGGAAATGGCATTACCGGTGGAGGTGCCGTATTCGGTGTTTTCGGCGACCAGGGCGATCTTTTCGAGCTTGAAGCCGGCGGCCTTGCGGTCCTTCAGAAAGGAGGCGTAGGCGGCGCCGAAATCGGTGCCGATCGGGGTCGGGCGAAAGAACCACTTGAAGCCGCGTTCGGTGAGGCTGGGGGCGGAGGCTTCGCTGGCCATGAAGGGGATGCCGTAGCGTTCGGCGACGGCGCTGGCGGTCAGGCCGCAACTGGACTGGTAGCAGCCAACCAGGGCCGCGACCTTGCCTTGGGTAATCAGGCGCAGTGCCTCGCTCTGGGCGATGGCGGGATTGCCCTGATGGTCGGCGAAGCTGACTTCCACCTTGCGGCCGCCGAGACCGGGGAGGCCTTCGGTTGTGGCGAGCGGGAGGTTGGGCAGTTCAGGGTGGGGGTTGTTGATGATGTCGACGGCCACCTCGATCGCCTGCTTGACGGCGGTGCCGGCGGAGGCGGCGACGCCGGTGAGCGGGTAGGGGGCGCCGATCCGGACCGCGTCGGCGGCGCTGGCGCCGGTGGCCGGATCGGCGGCGCGGGCGCCGCGGGGCAGCAAAGCGATGGCGGGGGCGGCGAGGCCCAATCTGGTGATGGTTCGGCGGGTGGTCGTCAGCATGCTCGTTGTCCCGTTGGTATGATCGCGCCAGTGCATCGCGGGGCGGGGGGTTCGTCAATGGGGCGGGTTCCGGCCCGTCAGATCGGTGGGGCCGTCACTCGCATCGGTTGGCCGGATCGTTAACCGGGTCGGAACAGCCGGTGGTCACCCCAGGAGGTCGGCGAGTTCCGTCATGCTGGAGACGATCAGGTCGGGCTGGTGCGGCCAGCGGGCGAACGGGCGTTTGCGGCGATCGACGAACACGGTGCGCATGCCGGCGGATTTGGCGCCGACGCAATCGAATTCGTGGTTGGCGACGAAAAGGATGTCGTGGAGCGGGACGCCGAGCGTGCGGGCGGCCATTTCGTAGGTCGCTCGGTGGGGCTTGAAGGCGTTGGCCGCGGCGACCGAGATGATGGCGTCGAAGGTAATGCCGTGATGAGGCTTGGCGGCTTCGAGCATGTCCGGGTCGCCGTTGGACAGCACCGCCAGCTTGTAGCGGCTGCGGAGCCGGTCGAGGGCGTCGGGAACCTCAGGGAATGCGCGCAGGCGCTCGATGGCGGCGACGAGGGCGTGGACTTCGGCGTCGGTGTGGGGGATGCCGGCGCGGTCCATGACCTGGCGGACGGAGAGGTGGCCGATTTCGCGGTAGGGCATGTGGTCGCGTTGCAGCAGGGCGTCGATCATGGAATTTTCGAAGTGGGTGCGGCGCCACCAGGTGACGAAGGCGTTGGGGTCGCCTTGCCAGTTTTTTCCCCGCAGGAAGGCGGCGGCGACGTCGCGGAGGCCGGACTGCATGTCGACGACCGTGCCATACTGGTCGAACATACAGACTTTGATCGAGGATTTCAGGGTCTCGACTGGGGTCATCCTGGGCTTTCGATGGTCCCGTCATGGGTTTGGCCCATGACGGGTATGACGGCTGGTTGCTATTTCACCGAGGAATAGGGGGTCGGGCCGAGGATGTAGTTGGTGACCTTGGCGACGATCGCGCCGTTGGCCTCGGTCTTGGCGCGGGCGGCGAGCCATTCCGGATCGGCGCCGAAGCCGTTCCATTTGGTTTCGCGTTCGGCAAGGGATTCCCAGGCGAGCATGTAGTACAGCGTCTGGTTGGACTCGCCGATGACGGTGGTCCAGAAGCCGGCCTGCTTGATGCCGTGCTTTTCCCACAGCTTCAGAGTGATGTTGGCAAAGCGGCTGTTGAGATCGGGCAGACGGCCGGGGACGCATTCATAGATGCGCAGTTCGTAGATCATGGTTGGTTTCCTCCTGCTGGTGTGGGCCGATGGAGTTTGCGGCGGAGGCGGGCCGGGGGCAAGGCGGGATGGACCGGACAGGACCTGCCGGCGTGTCGGTCAGGCGCTAGCCGCGGCGGTCATTGAACGTATTGCAGGCGTTGATTTCACCGCCGCGCAGGCCGGTGGTCAGCCACTGGACACGCTGCGCGGAGGTGCCGTGGGTGAAGCTGTCCGGGACCGCCGTGCCGCGCGACTGTCGCTGCAACCGATCGTCGCCGATCGCGGTGGCAGTGTTCACGGCCTGCTGCACATCAGATTCGTCGATATTGCCATGGCGTTCGTTCATCTTGTTGGCCCAGACGCCGGCGAGGCAGTCTGCCATCAGCTCGACCTGCACGGAAATCGCGTTGGCCTGGTCCGGGTTGGATTGTTGGGCGGTGCGGGCCTTGGGCAGAATGCCGATCAGGTTCTGCACATGATGGCCGATCTCATGCGCGATCACATAGGCATAGGCGAAGGTGCCGCCGCCACCCATGCGGCGCTGCATGTCCTGGAAGAACGCCGTGTCGAGGTAGACTTTCTGGTCGTTCGGGCAATAGAACGGCCCCATCGCCGACTGGGCTGAGCCGCAGGCCGAACTCGTGGATCCGGAATAGAGCACCAGCGTTGGCTTCTGGTAGTTGCGGTTGGCCTGCTGCGGCAGCACCTGCGACCAGACATCCTCGGTCTCACCCAGGACGCGCGCCACGAAGTTGCCGATCTGATCGTCGGGTGCGCCTTGCCGGCCAGGTTGCGACTGGGTCTGTTGCGGGCTGCCGCCGCCGGCGACCATCTGCGCACCCTCGATCAGCACCAGAGGGTTGATCCCAAGCGCCCAACCCAGCAGGCCCAGGGCGACCATGGCCCCCAGGCCCAGGCCGCCGCGCCCGCCTGGCAGGCCGCGCTGTCCACGACGATCGTCGATATTGCCTGAAGGCCTCAGATCGTCGTCCTGCATTCGTTCCTACATCGCGTTGTCGACACCAGAAGGGCAGGGTGCCTGTTTCGATCCGAGCCGCAAAGGCCTTGCTGATCACGACCCTGTTGACAGGCTCCTGTTTGCAGGATGTGCCGGCCGGTTGGATGCGATGACCTCGGCTGAGGCGCGGCGGCGGCAGGTGTTGCCAGAGATCAGTCCCGCGTTGAGCGAAATGACCAACGGTTGCCCCCGGACGGCGGCGCGATTAGGTTCCCGCGCCTCTATCCACCAGGAACACGTCATGTCTCTTACTGCCGAACGGCTCGACCGGATCCAGCCCAGCCTGACCATCGCGATTTCCACCGTGGCGCGACGCATGATCGCCGAGGGTAAAAACGTGATCAGCCTGTCGCAGGGCGAGCCTGATTTCGATACCCCACGCAACATCAAGGACGCAGCGATCCGGGCGCTGGAGGCGGGGGAGACGCGGTATACGGACGTGGCCGGAACGCAGACGCTGCGCAAGGCGGTGGCGGCGAAGTTCAAGCGCGATGTCGGGATCGACTACAAGCCGGAGGAGATCATCATCTCCACCGGCGCCAAGCAGGTGCTGTTCAACGCCATGATGGGCACGCTGAACGCGGGGGATGAGGTTGTCATTCCAAGCCCGTGCTGGGTCAGCTATCCGGATATCGTGACGTTGGCGGACGGCAAGCCGGTGCTGGTGCCGTGCGGGCAGAACAATGGTTTCAAGCTGCGGGCGGAGGATCTGGAGGCAGCGATCACGCCGAAGACGCGGTGGTTCATGCTGAACAATCCGTGCAACCCGACCGGCGCGGCCTACAGCGCGGAGGACCTGAAGCCGATCTGCGAGGTGCTGATGCGTCATCCGCATGTCTGGGTGCTGACCGACGACATCTATGACAGCCTGGTCTATGGCGGGTTCAAGCCGGCGACGATCCTGCAGGTGGAGCCCCGGTTGAAGGACCGGACGCTGACGGTGCACGGGGTTTCGAAGGCGTATGCGATGACCGGATGGCGGATCGGCTTTGCCGGCGGGCCGGTGGCGCTGATCAAGGCAATGGACAAATTGCAGAGCCAGTCGACGTCCAACCCGAACTCGATCGCGCAGGCCGCGGCGGTGGAGGCCCTGCTGGGCCAGCAGGACACGGTGGAGGCGATGCGCCAGGTGTTCGAACAGCGCCGCGACCTGGTGGTGGAGATGCTGAACGCGGCACCGGGCATTCATTGCAGCATGCCGGATGGTGCGTTCTATGTTTACCCGTCGATCCACGGCTGTATCGGCAAGACCAGCAAGGGCGGCGTGCTGATCAAGGACGACGAGGCATTCGCGCTGACGCTGCTGGCGGAGGAGGGTGTTGCCACCGTGCATGGCGCGGCGTTCTGCTATCCGGGTTATATAAGGATCAGCTACGCCAACGCGACCGAGGAGCTGCGCGAGGCAATGGTGCGTATTCAGCGTTTCTGCCAGGGATTGCACTGATGTCCGAGCGGATTGCCGCGGCGACGCCCGGCTATTCTCAGCGGCTGGGGCGGGTTTCGCTGGCCGCCAGCGTGCAGATGACGATCAAGGCGCGCGAATTGCGGGCCGCCGGCAAGCCGGTGATCACGCTGACCACGGGTGAGCCGAATTTCGACAGCCCGCCAAACGCGATCGAGGCGGCGCACCAGGCGGCGCTGAAGGGCGACACCAAGTATCCGCCGCAGGATGGCACCAGGGCGCTGAAGGAGGCGATTCAGCGGAAGTTCAAGCGGGATTCCGGACTGGATTATGCCCTGGACGAGATCGGGGTGTCGAACGGCGGCAAGCAATGCCTGTTCAATGCGATCATGGCCACGGTCGATCCGGGCGACGAGGTGATCATCCCGGTGCCGTCCTGGATCGCCTATGCGCAGATGACCGAGCTGTGCGAGGGCGTGCCGGTGCTGGTGAGCTGCCCGCAGAACAACGGGTTCAAGCCGCGGCCGGAGGACATCGAGGCGGCAATCACGCCGCGGACGAAGTGGCTGGTCCTGAACAACCCCAACAATCCGACCGGGGCCTGTTGTTCGGCGGAGGAAATCGCCGCGATCGCGGCGGTCATGCGGCGGCATCCGCATGTCTGGGTGCTGTCGGACGACATGTATGAGCATCTGGTGTTCGACGGGTTCGAGCATGCGACGTTTGCCCAGGTGGCGCCGGACCTGAAGGACCGGACGCTGACGGTGTCGGGGGTATCGAAGACCTACGCGATGACCGGCTGGCGGATCGGCTTCGCCGGCGGGCCGAAGGCGCTGATCAAGGCGATGACGGTGATGCAGGGGCAGGCGACGGCAGGGGTGTCGACGGTCGGGCAGGCAGCGGCTGCGGCGGCGCTGGATGGGCCCCAGGATGGGGTTGACGTGCAGATCACTGCCTATAAGCGGCGGCGGGATCTGGCGGTGGAGATGCTGAACGCATCCAAGGGGATCAGCTGCCACAAGCCGGAGGGGGCATTTTATGTGTTCCCGAATGTCGCGGGGTGCCTGGGGAAGGTCACCACCGGCGGGCGGATGCTGAAAACCGATGAGGATGTGTGTCTGGCGCTGCTGGAGGAGCATTTTGTGGCGACCGTGCACGGCGCGGCGTATCACATGAGCCCGTTCCTGCGGATCAGCACCGCAACGGCGGACGACGAGTTGCTGGAGGGGCTGCGGCGGATCCAGACGTTCTGCGAGGGGTTGCGGCAGCCGGGTTAGAGCGGTTCACGCTGATTGTGGACCCACGGCGCGCCCGATGGCGGTGCGGCGTGATGGTGCTCAGCCCGGCGTCGGCGCGGTGCGGTATCGCCAGTCATCGAGCACGTCACGCAGGGTCCGGGCCCAGGGGATGGCCGGGCTCCAGGCCAGTTGGGCATGGGCCTGTGCGGGATTGCCGCAGGCCATGCGGATATCGGTTGGCCGCACGCGGGTGGCATCGACTTCGATCCTGATGGTAACGCCGGCCAGGTCGGCGAGGTCGGCGAGCACGTCGCCGATCCTGCGGGGCTGGCCCGAGGCGATGTTCAGGATGGTGCCGGGGGTTAAATGGTCTCGCCGGGCGATGCTGGCGATGTAGGCGGCGCAGACGTCGCGAACGTCAAGGAAGTCGCGCCAGGTGTCGAGGTTGCCGACCTCCAGGACCGGGGGCTGCCGCCCGGCGGCGATACGGGCGATCTGGCGGGCGAATGCCGGCACGGCGAAATCGGGCGCCTGGCCGGGGCCGGTGTGGTTGAAGGCGCGCAGGCGGACGACCCTGAGGCCCTGTGCGGCCATGCCACCGAGGGCGAAATCGGCCGCCGCCTTGGTGTGGCCGTAGACGTTCATCGGCGCCAAAGGTGTGATCTCGTCGATCGGTTGGCCGGACTTGAACGAGGCGCCGTAGGCGTCGGCACTGGACACGAACAGCATCTGGCAAGCAGGGGCATGCCAGGACAGCGCCCAGGCCAGGTTCATGGTGCCGCGGAAGTTCACCGCCCAGGCATGATCGGGCGCCTGGCCGGCGGCGGTAATCGCGGAAACGGCGGCGAGATGTATGCAAACGTCGGGGGCGATGGTTCGGACGGCGTCCTCGACCTCGCTGGCGTGCTGGATGTTGAGCCTTGGGGTGGCCAGCCTGGTGGAGGGAAACGCCTGAACCAGGGCGGGCAGCAGATGCCGGCCGACGAAACCGGATGCTCCGGTAACCAGGATGGTGCCGGGGTCGGTGGTCATATCGTCACCGGCTTGCATCGGTGGCGGAAATGACGGTCGCGGTCCTGCCCGGCCGGCCGGTGGTCAGGCAAATGCGCTGGCATCGGACGCCTGATGGTTGGGCGTTGCAGGTTGGTGGACCGGGCGCGAGGGCAGGCATGGCGGACAGTTTAGATCAGTGGGCCTTGGTTGGTATGCCTCTGATTTCGCGCTCAGCCGCCTCGTCGGGCTATGCGCGGTTGGCGGATTGCGGGCCAGCCTCGCCACTTCAATCCCGCGCGCGCACCCTTTGACGGAAAATCGATTGAGGTCAGTCTTCAACGCGATGGATGTCGTGGACGCTGATCCCGGCGTCGGTTTCCGAAACGCTCAGCCAGTCGCGATGGCGCAGGGTGCGCGTGGTATCGAGGTAGCCGCTGTTCCAGTGGTCGTGCATCGATTCGGCGCTGAATTCGTAGTCCTTGGCCTGGGTCTCGTAGGCCGCCTGCTGATAGATCAACTCCAGGATGGTGGCTTCCGGCATATGCGCCAGGCGGGCCTTGAGGCGGCGCTGGTCGGGGTCAAGCTGGTCGTCGGATAGCTTGGCCAGCAATTGCTTGGCCAGCAGATCGCGGTTGTGCCGGTCGCGGAAGTAGTCGGTGACCAGGCGGGTGCGGCTGGAATACTGGATGTCTTTCTGGCGGGCGAGCACGTCGTCCATGTCGCGGGGCAGCGGGCCGCGGGCGCTGAACAGGTCGACCTGGAAGACCAGCATGTGATGGCACGCGGCGTTGTCGAGGACATGCTGCAGCGGCGTGTTGGAGACGAGGCCGCCGTCCCAGTAGTAGTCGGTGCCGATCTGGACGGCGGGAAAAGCGGGGGGCAGGGCGGCGCTGGCCATGACGTGTTCGGGCTGGATGGTGACCTCGGTGCTGTCGAAGTAGGCAAAGTTGCCGTTCAACACGTTGACGGCGCCGGCGGCGTAGCGCATCGCGCCGCTGTTCAGCAGATCGAAGTCGACCAGGCGGTGCAGGGTCTCGCGCAGGGGCGTGGTGTCGTAAAACGCGGTGGCCGTTCGCGCGCCGCGGGGGCTGAGCCAGGGGTTGACGAGATTGGGGACGAAGAAGCCAGGTTGGCCGAGGCTGGTGGTCAGCAGGGCGGACCAGATATTGGTTGCCTTGCGGACGAGATCGCCATCGCCGGGCAATAGGCTGACCGGGCGAGCGGTGATCCCCTGCCAGAATTCACGCAGGCGTTCGACCCGGCGTTCGGGGGGATTGCCGGCGATGATGGCGGCATTGATGCCGCCGATCGAAACGCCGGCGACCGTATCGGGATGCAGGCCAGCCTCATGCAAGGCCTGGTAGACGCCGGCCTGATACGCGCCGAGGGCGCCGCCGCCCTGCAGCACCAGGGCGATGTTGTCGCTGCCGTTCGGGCGCCACGGCGCAGGGGCACTGGCAGGGGCACTGGCA
Organism: Rhodopila sp.; assembly: GCA_965200665.1. Lineage (GTDB taxonomy): Bacteria > Pseudomonadota > Alphaproteobacteria > Acetobacterales > Acetobacteraceae > Rhodopila. The sequence continues at coordinate 3,103,789 of OZ241370.1, forward strand.
GGGGCACTGGCAGCGGCAGGGGCAGCGGGAGCGGGCAGGGGTAAAGGGGCTGCGTCCATCTTCGTCCTCGGCGTGAGGGTTCATCCTCGGGTGGGGTTCTATGACGTGGAACAATGCTACGTCATGATCGGGTGCGGCATGAACCGCCGATGACGGTGCGCGAAAGGAATAAACGATGAGTCTGAAGGGCAAGGTCGCGGTGGTGACCGGATCGACAAGCGGCATCGGGCTTGGCATTGCACGGGCGCTGGCCGCGGCGGGCGCCGATGTCATGCTGAACGGGTTTGGCGATGCCGGCCAGATCGAGGCGCTGCGGGCGGAGATGGCGGCTGGTTTCGGCGTCAAGGTGACTTACAGCGGGGCTGATATCAGCAAGCCGGAGCAGATCGCCGGGATGGTGAGCGATGCGGTGAAGGCGCTGGGGTCGGTTGACGTCCTGGTCAACAACGCCGGCATCCAGTTCACTGCCAGTGTGGAGGATTTTCCGACCGAGCGGTGGGACCAGATCATTGCGATCAATATGTCGGGGGTTTTCCACGGGATGAAGGCGGCAATCCCGGTGATGAAGGCGAAGGGCTGGGGGCGGATCATCAACATCGCCTCGGCGCACGGGCTGGTCGCGAGTGCGCAGAAGGTCGCCTACGTGGCGGCCAAGCATGGCGTCGTGGGGATGACCAAGGTGGCGGCGATCGAGCTGGCCAATACCGGGGTGACGGTCAATGCGATCTGCCCGGGCTGGGTGTTGACGCCGCTGGTGGAAAAGCAGGTGCATGCCAGGGCGGAGCGGGACGGCAAGACGTTCGATCAGGTAAGCCATGACCTGATCGCGGAGAAGCAGCCGATGGTGAAATTCACCACGCCGGAGCAGATCGGCGGGCTGGCCGTATTTTTGTGCAGCGATGCGGCGGCGACGATGACGGGCGTGCCGGTGTCGATCGATGGCGGGTGGATGGCACAGTAGCGTGTTGTTCAGCGTGTGATCCTCCGGCCTGGGGATTTCGCCCGCGCGGGTCACGCGCCGGTGGCGCAATGACGGATCGGTGATGTAGAATTCCGCCTGGTTCAAACGCCGGCGGGGTTCGCATGCAATCATTAGAAACGGCGCGGTTCGCGGCAATGATGACGAAATCCGCCGATTTGAAGCGGCGGGTTGCCGTGGAATTGGCGGATGTCGTCGTGGCCGTGGTGGATGCCTGTGAGGCCTGTCTGCGG